>NZ_SSXE01000160.1 GCF_021699195.1 Nonomuraea sp. MG754425
CCACCGCCGCGTGCGGACCGACCCCTCGGGTCGGCCAACGACACGGAAGGAGGCCGATGTGCGGGCCTCGAGAAGGCCGTCCCCGACCGGGGGCAGCGCCACGTTACCGATGGCGATCGTCAAACGGGTCGTCTACGTCGTCCCCCTTCTGATCGGCGTCGTCAGCCTGACCTTCGTGCTGCTCCAGCTCGCGCCCGGCGACATCGTCAGCGCGAGCGTCGGCGACTACCCCGCCTCGGAGGAGTACCTCGCCGAGCGGCGCGCGGCGCTCGGGCTGGACAAGCCCGTCGTGCTGCAGTACCTGCAGTACCTCGGCAGCGTCTTCCAGGGCGACCTGGGCTACTCCTTCGCCAACCGCCAGGAGGTGCTCCCGCTCGTCCTGGAACGGCTGGGCGCGACCCTCCTGCTGGTCGTGACGGCCACCGCGATCGCCGTCACGATCGGCATCCCGGCGGGCCTGCTCGCCGCGACCACCCGGCGGCGCGCGCTCGACAACGGCGTGAACGTGCTGGCCCTGATCGGGTTCAGCATCCCGGCGTTCTGGCTGGCGCAGATGGCGCTGCTGGCCTTCGCGCTCAGCCTGGGCTGGTTCCCGACGCAGGGGATGACGACCATCGGCGTGCGCGGCGGGACGCTGGCGTCCGTGCTGGACGTCGCCTCCCACCTCGTCCTGCCCGCCTGCGTCGTGGCGGTGCCGGAGACCGCGCTGATCGCGCGGATCACCCGGAGCACCGCCAAGGGGGTACTGGACTCGGGCTACATCCTCACCGCGGTCTCCAAGGGGCTCGCCCATCGCGAGATCGTCCGCAGGCACGTCATGCGCAACTCGTTGCTGCCGACGGTCACCGTCCTCGGCTACACGTTCGGGACGCTGGTCGGCGGCTCCATCCTCGTCGAGACCGTGTTCGGCTGGCCCGGCATGGGCAGCCTGCTCTACCAGGCGATCCTGAACCGGGACACCTCGGTGGTGCTCGGCACCGTCGTCGTGGTGGCGGTGCTGACGCTGCTGGTCAACGTCATCACCGACATCGTCTACGGGATCGTCGATCCCCGCATCCGGGAGGCGACGTCGCTGTGACCGTCCTGCAGGAACGTCCCGCCGTACTGGCCCGCCGCCGGTCGTGGCTGCCCCGCAGCGCCCCCCTCACCGTGGTGGCGGTGGGCTGCGTGGTGCTGTTCGCCCTGGCCGGGCTGCTGGCGCCGATCGTCGCCACGCACAACCCGTTCGCGGTCTCCCCGCAGATCCTCCAGTCGCCGTCGGGAGCCCACCTGCTGGGCACCGACGAGCTGGGCAAGGACATCTTCTCCCAGCTCGTGCACGGCGCGCGGGCCTCGCTCACCATCGGGCTCGCCGCCGGGCTCGGCTCGCTGCTCATCGGCCTGGTCGTGGGCGGCATCGCGGGCTACGCCGGCGGCGCCGTCGACTCCGCGCTGATGCGGGTCGCGGAGGTCTTCCAGATCCTGCCCGCGATGATCGTGGCCCTGGTGATCGTCGCCGTCATCGGGCGCGGCACCGGGCTGACGGCACTGGCGGTGATCGTCGCGCTCTGGCCCCAGGCCGCGCGCATCGTCCGCGGCCAGTACCTGCAACTGCGCGGGGCCGAGTTCGTGGACGCCGCCCGGCTGGCCCGCACTCCGGCCTGGCGCATCATCGCCGTCGAGATCTTCCCGGTCGCCTTCCCGCCCGCGGGCGTGCAGGCCGCCCTCGACGTCGGCCGCGGCATGTTGCTGGAGTCCAGCCTGAGCTTCCTCGGGCTCGGCGACCCGAACAGCGCGAGCTGGGGAGCCGTGCTCCGGCGCGCCCAGCCGTACCTGAGCGAAGCGTGGTGGTTCAGCGTGCCCGCCGGCCTGTGCGTGGTGCTGATGGTCCTGTCTTTCAACATCATCGGTGACGCGCTGGGCAGCAGCGGCACCGCGGGACGGAGGTCGTTGTGAACGCGGTGGACGGCGGCGCCGTGACGGCGTCCGCATCGGTATCCGTGCCCGCGGTCGTCGAGGTCGAGGGGCTGCGGGTGACGATCTCGCCGCGCGGCGGCCGTCCGGTCGCCCCGGTGCAGGACGTGGACCTGCGTATCCGGCGCGGCGAGGTCGTCGGCCTGGTCGGCGAGTCCGGCTCGGGCAAGACGATGCTCGCCCGCGCCGTCGCCGGCCTGCTGGCCCCGGGCCTGCGCCCGCGTGTCGAGGGCCGCATCCACGTGCTGGACCGTGAGCTCGGCTCCGCCTCGGCGGCCGAGCGCCGCGCGACGCTGCGCACCGACCTGTCGTACGTCTTCCAGGACCCGAACGCGCACCTCAATCCGACCACGCGGATCGGCGACCAGGTCGCGGAGGTGGCCGTCCCGAACGGCAACCGGGTGGAGGACCTGTTCCGGTCGGTGGGCCTGCCCACGACGGAGGAGTTCGCCCGCCGCTACCCGCACCAGCTCTCCGGCGGGATGAAGCAGCGGGTGGTCATCGCGTGCGCGCTGGCCAAGGACCCCGGCGTGATCATCGCCGACGAGCCCACGACCGCCCTCGACGTCACGATCCAGGCCCAGGTGCTGCGGCTGCTGCGGGACCTGGCGACCACGCGGGAGGTCGGGATCCTGCTGGTCTCGCACGACCTCGCGGCGATCGGCCAGTTCTGCGACTCGGTCGCCGTCATGTACGCGGGACGGATCGTGGAGGAGGGGCCCACCTCGGCCATCCTGCGCACGCCCCGGCACCCGTACACGAAGGCGCTCATGGGGGCGCTGTTCGACATCCACACACCGGAGCACCGCCCGGTCGCGATCCCCGGCTCCGTCCCCGCGCTGGACGACCCGCCGGACGGGTGCCGGTTCGGCCCGCGCTGCGGATACCGCACCGAGCACTGCGACGACGAGCCCGAGCTGATCGACGTCGGGCCGGGACGCCGGTCCCGCTGCTGGAACTGGGAGCGACTGTGACGACCACCCCCCGGCCGACACCGCAGGACCCGCCCCCTGCGCGGGAGACGCTCGCCCTGGACGGGGTGTCCGTCCTGTTCCGCACCGGGTCCGGACGCCGGCGTCAGCAGGTGACCGCGGCCGACGAGGTGGACCTCACCCTGCGGCCGGGCACGATCACGGCGCTGGTCGGCGAGAGCGGCAGCGGCAAGAGCACCCTCGGGCGGGTGGCCTGCGGGCTGCAGCCGCCGAGCGCGGGGACCGTCCGCCTGGACGGCGCGCCCGTCAGCGGTCCCGGCCTCGGCGGCGCGGTACAGATGATCTTCCAGAACCCGGCGGCGTCGCTGAACCCGAAGATGACCGTCGGCCGGATCCTCGGGCACGCCGCCCGCCAGGCGGGCACCGGACGCGCGCTCGTCCGCGACGTCGTCTCCGCCGCCCTCACGGAGGTGGGGATCGACCCGCCCGACCGCTACCTCGACCGGCACCCGCACGAGCTGAGCGGCGGGCAGCAGCAGCGGGTCGCCATCGCCCGCGCGCTGCTGCACCGCCCGCGCTTCCTCGTCGCCGACGAGCCCACCTCCGCACTGGACGTCTCCGTCCGGGTGCAGATCATCGACCTGCTGCGCGACGTCCAGGCCCGGCACGGCACCGGGATCCTGTTCATCACGCACGACCTGTCGGTGGTCCGCGCGATCGCCGACCGCGTCGCCGTCGTCTACCTCGGCCGGATCGTCGAGAGCGGGACGGCCGGCGAGGTCTTCGGCAGCCCTTCACACCCCTACACGAAGGCGCTGCTCGGCTCCACCCCGAGCCTCACCGCCGCCGCCGAGGACGCCGAACTGCTGCGCGGGGAGCCCGCCAACGCCGTGGAGCGTCCCACCGGCTGCCACTTCCACCCCAGGTGCCCGATCGCCGAGCAGCCCCGATGCGCGGACCACGATCCCGCGCCGATCGTGCTGGACGGCACGCACACCGCCCGATGCCACCTGGCAGGCCCGTCCCTTGCCGTGGCCGACTCGAATCCTGTCGAAGCGAGGAGAACCTCATGAGCTCAGCACGACTCCGCGCGGTCGCGGCGGTCCTGTGCCTGGCACTGGCCGGATGCGGCGGAGCCGGCGCGAGCGGCGCCCAGGACGACGTGTTCGTCGTCGCGATCACCAAGCAACCACCCCACCTCATGCGCATGTTCCTCGGTGACGCGACCGTCGGGCTCGTCGGCCTGGCGATCTCCGAGTCGCTCGTCAGCGTCAACCGGAAGCGGGAGGTGGAGCCGCAGCTCGCCAAGTCGTGGGAGCAGCCGGACGACAAGACCTACCGCTTCCACCTCGTCCCGGACGTCACCTGGCACGACGGCAAGCCGTTCACCTCGGCCGACGTCGTGTTCAGCCTCACCGAGGCGCTGGGCGTCAACCCCTCGACCGCCTCGCTCAAGGCGATGATCGACTCGGTGCAGGCCGTCGACGACCTCACCGTGGACGTCGTGCTCAAGAGCCCGTCGGGCGCCTTCCTCGCGATGCTCAACCCGATGAACGTCTCGATCGTGCCCAAGCACGTCTACGAGGGCGGCGACCTCATGTCGAACCCGGCCAACCGCGCCCCGGTCGGCACGGGGCCGTACAAGTTCGAGTCGTGGGAGGGCAACCAGATCACGCTCGTGCGCAACGACGCGTACTGGGACGGCAAGCCGGCGATCCCCACGGTCGTGTTCACGGTGTCGGCCGACGCGAACGCCCGCGCGCTCGCGCTCAAGAACGGCGACATCGACTACATCAACTCCTTCGACCTGCCGTACGAGGCGCTGCGCCAGCTCCAGAACGCCGACGGCGTCGCCCTGGACACCGGCCGGGCCTCCACCTCGATGCAGCAACTGCAGTTCAACACCCGCAACCCGGTGCTCGCCAAGCCGGCGGTCCGCAAGGCGCTGTTCTCGGCCATCGACCGGGAGTTCATCTCGAAGACCGTGTTCGGCGGGCTCTCCCCCGCCGGGACCGCCGCGCTGCCCAGCGACCACTGGGCCAACTCCGGCGAGGTCGACTACATGAAGGAGTTCCCCTTCGACGCGGCCAAGGCCGGCGCGGCGCTCGACGCGGCCGGGTACCCCAAGAACGCCTCCGGCACGCGCTTCCCGATGACCCTGCGCTACGACACGAGCGTCCCCGGCTCGGAGCGCACCGCCGAGGTGATCGCCGACAACTGGCGTTCGGCCGGCATCGACGCCAAGGTGATGGCCGACGAGCGCGAGGTCTTCAGCGACGCCGTCTACGCCAAGCACGAGTTCGACGCGTTCATCATCAACATCGCCTCGGGCGCGGACCCGGCCATCGGCCTGTACCGCCGCTACACCTGCGACAACGGGCAGAACGCGGTGTTCGGCAACGCCTCCGGCTACTGCAACAAGGCCCTGGACGAGATCTTCGCCAAGGCCAACGCGTCCAACGACCGGGCCGAGCGCACCCGCCTGTACGCCGACGCGCAGCGCGTCATCGCCGACGACCTGCCGGTGGCCACGACGATCCAGGTGCAGTACACCGACGCGATCCGGTCCGAGTTCGGCGGCAGGGAAGGTTTCCTGAGCCGCGGAGAGGTCGTCATGCTGGACTGGAACGCGCTGACCGCGGGGGCCCAGAAGTGAGCGCCACCGACCGTGAGCGGCGTTACCGCGAGCTGCTGGCCTTCGCCGACCACGTGCGCGGCGGCGAGATCGACCCCGTCTGGATCGGCGATTCCGTGGGGTTCACCGACGACGGTGTGCACCACGTCGTGAACCGCGCCGACGGCGGCCGGCGGACCGTACGCGAGCTGGGGCCGGGCGACGTCGTGACCGGCAAGCGGGTCCGGCGGGCGTACAAGATCGGCCGGCCGGACGTGTTCGAGGCGCCCTCGCCGTGCGGGCGGTTCTTCGCCGGCGAGAGCGGGCCGGACCTGAGCGTGCGCTGGGCCGCCGACGACCGGAGCGAACGGCTCACCACCGACGGCACCCCCGAGCACCGCTGGGACGTCAAGGGCGCGGCCTGGGACCCGGACGGGCTGCGGCTGCTGGCCCGCAAGGTGGACACCGGCGGCATGGACCGGCTGCACGTCATGCACTGGCTCAAGCCGAACAGCGAGGTGGAGGTCATCCCGACCGGCAACGTCGCGGGCCGGCTGGAGGACGTCTCGCTGCACGTCGTGCACCGCGTCTCGCGACGGGTCGTGCGCATCGACAGCGGGCCGGAGATCGAGCAGGACCTGCGCCCGCTCGGCTGGAGCACCGACGGCCGCGAGCTGTACTACCTGAAGACCAACCGGTACCGGAACCCGTTCACGCTCATGGCCGCCGACCCGGAGACCGGCGTGTCGCGGGTCGTCCACGAGGAACGCTCCCCGACCTGGGTCTCGTTCTGGGAGAAGGGGATGTCGTGTCACCTGCTCCCGAGCAGGTCCGGCTTCCTCTGGCTCGCCGAGCGCGACGGCTGGGCGCACCTGTACCGGCACGACCTGGACGGGCGGCAGGTCGCCCGGCTGACCGAGGGCGAATGGCCGGTCACCGGGGTGGCCGGCATCGACGAGGCGGGCGGCTGGGTGTACTTCACCGCGCACTCCGACCCCAAGCGGCCCTACGATACGCACCTGTGCCGGGTACGGCTCGACGGGAGCGGCCTGCGACAGCTCACCGAGGAGCCGGGCACGCACCGGGTCCGGCTCTCCCCCGCCATGGACGCGTTCGTCGACACGCACTCCAGCGTGGACCGTCCTGCGGCCTCGGACCTGCGCCGGGCCGACGGCTCGCTGGTGTGCCGGCTCTCCGAGGCCCGGGTCGAGCTGCCCGACGGGGTCACCTGGCGGGCGCCGGAGGCGTTCACGGTCCTGGCCGCCGACGGCGAGACGGAGCTGCACGGGCAGCTCTACCTGCCGTCCGACTTCGACCCGGCCCGGTCCTACCCGATCATCGACTCGATCTACGCCGGCCCGAACAGCGCGTACGTGCCCACGCACCTGCTGGACGCCAACGGCATCCAGTCCCGCGCCCTGGCCGAGCTGGGCTTCGCCGTGGTCATGCTGGACGCCCGGGGCACGCCCGAACGGTCCAAGGCGTTCCACGACGTCGTGTACCGCAACTTCGGGCGGCACGAGATCCCCGACCACGCGGCCGCGATCGAGCAGCTTTCCGCCGACCGGCCGTACCTGGACGCGTCGAGGGTGGGGGTGTACGGGCGCTCGTTCGGCGGCTTCTTCACCACCAGGGCGCTGCTCGCCGCGCCGGAGGTGTTCCACGTCGGCGTCTCGATCAACGGCAACTTCGAGCTGCGCGAGGGCAGCCCCGGCCCGGTCGAGTGCGTCATGGGCCCGCTGGAGGACAACCTCGACGGGTACGACTTCGGCTCCAACCTCGCGCTGGCCGACCGGCTGCGGGGCAAGCTGCTGCTCATCCACGGCACGTCCGACATCAACGTGCCGTTCTCGGCGGCGATGAAGGCGGCCGAGGCGTTCACCCGCGCCGGCAAGCCGTTCGACTTCCTGCCGGTCAACGAGCAGCCGCACCACTTCACCGGCCTGCACAAGACGTATCTGAGCATGGCGCTGGCCCGCTACTTCTGTGAGCACCTCGGTGTCGACGCGCTCTGACCCCGGCGCGAGCGGCAGGTCGGCGGACCTGCTGCTCGCGCCCGGCCCGATCCGCCCGAGCGAGGACACCCGGCTGAGCCTGTCCTGGCACCGGCAGCGGACGGCCGCCCTCGTCGCCCACCTGGAGGCGACGGGCAGGCGCGCGGTCCTGCTGACCGACCAGTGGAACATCGTCTACTTCACCGGCCTGTGGGCGGCGACGACCGAGCGTCCGCTGTACGCGCTGATCTCGGTGGACGCCGACGCGCCACTCTGGTTCCACCCCACCCTGGACCGGGACCTGGTGCACACCTGGTGGTGCGGCGACGCCGAAGAGTACTTCGACTTCCCGCACGTGGCGGGCTCGTTCCCGAACCGCGGGGTGGCCGAGCGCGGCCCGCGCGCCGACCTGTGGCGCTGGACGCTGGAGCGGCTGCGGGCCCGCGGCCACGGGCCGGACGGCGGGTTGTGCACCGACCGGGAGCTGCTGCCCTCGCAGCAGGCGACGGCCGAGGCGGTGCTCGGGCACCCGCTCGACTCGATCGCCGGCTTCTGCCTGGGCCTGCGCATGCGCAAGACCCCGGAGGAGCTGGCGCTCGCGGCCCGCGCGTACGGCTACTTCGACGCCGTGCACGCGCACGGGCGCGACCTCCTGCTGGAACACGGCACGTCGCTCACCGACCACGAGCTGCGCGGCCGGATGGCCGACTTCGCGGTCCGGCTCATCACCCCCGACCTCGGCCTCGACGGCTCCCCGCACCGCGGGGTCGGCGTCGCGATCGATCTCGGCTGGATCCGGGCGGGACAGGTGACCGGCTGGCCGCACCCGAACCAGTACCGGTACGCGCCGATCACGCGCGGCGGCCCGCTGCAGATGTCGGGGGTGATCCGGATCGGCGGGTACGGCGGCGAGTGCTACCGCCCGTACCTGATCGCGCCCCGCACGCGGCACCAGGAACGGCTGTGGCAGGTCGCCCGCGACAGTTGCCTGCTGCAGCGGGAGGAGATGCGCGCGGGCGTCACCTGCGCCGAGGTGGCGCAGCGCATCCACCGCTTCCAGATCGCGCAGGGGGTGGCCGAGCACGTCTACCACCGGCCCGCGCACGGGCAGGGCTCGGAGGGCCACCAGCCGCCGTGGCTGTCCCTGGGGGACGACACGGTGCTGGAGCCGGGCATGTGCCTGTCGGTGGAGCCGGGCCTCTACGACCCGGCGGCCGGGTTCAGCGCGAACTTCTCCGACATGTTCGTCGTACGGGAGTCCGGGCCCGCGGCCCAGATGTCGCGGGTGCCGTGGACCGAGGAGTGGTGCTGGGCCGACCTGTGACCCGCGCCCGTTCACCGAGGGGGCCTGAATGCCACGACCTCCCTGAACCACCGTCGACCAGTGAAGATGTGTCCCGGCGTAAGACGTCGGGATGGCGCTACGACAAAAGACCGTGGACCGCTGCGTTCGTACCAGATTGCAGGTGGCTCCGATCGTGCCTGCATGGATTCGGTCAGGAATAGCGATGACCCAAGTCTCAGTTGTTATCGGCAACCCCAAACCCCGCTCCCGGACCTTCGCCATCGCCGAAGCCCTCGCCGACCGCCTGGTCGAGGGGCTCGACGCGGACAAGAAGATCGTCATCGACCTCATCGACCACGCCGACCGCATCTTCCGGTGGCCGGACGACGCGATGACCGAGCTGTCCCAGGCGGTCAGGACGAGCGACGTCGTCGTGATCGCGAGCCCGACCTACAAGGCGTCCTACACGGGGCTGCTCAAGTCGTTCCTGGACCGCTACCCGAACAACGGGCTCGCGGGGGTGCGGGCCGTCCCGGTGCTCACCGCGAGCGCGCCCCAGCACGCGCTCGCCGTCGACTTCACCCTCCGCCCGCTCCTGGTCGAGCTGGGCGCCTCGGTTCCGACCCGCGGGCTGCACTTCTGCATGAGCGACATGCCCCGCCTCGACGCGGTGCTCGACGGATGGGTGCGCGAGAACCTCGGCGCCCTGCTGGGCCGCGGACTGACCGTCGACGACATGGAGGTGGCGAAGTGACCGCCGGCGCCCTGGACACCGACTTCACGCGGCACTTCCGCACCGTCATGGGGAACTTCTGCTCGGGCATCACGGTCATCTCCGCGATGGAGGACGGCGCGCCGGTGGGCTTCACCTGCCAGTCGTTCTTCAGCGTCTCGCTCGATCCGCCGCTGGTCGCCTTCTCCGCCGCGAAGACGTCGACGACGTTCCCGCGCATCCGCGCGTCCGCCACCTGCTGCGTCAACGTGCTGAGCGCGGAGCAGGAGCCGGTGAGCCGCTCCTTCGCCCGCTCGGGCGGCGACAAATGGGCGGGCATCGCCTGGCACCCCTCCGCCCACAACCGCGACCCGATCGTGGACGGCGCGCTGGCCTGGGTCGAATGCTCGATCAGGGCGGAGTTCGACGCCGGTGACCACGTCATCGTGCTGTGCGACGTGCTCGACGTCGGGTGCGAGGCGCGGGAGACGGGCCCGCTGCTCTACTTCCGCGGACGCTACGGCGTGCTCGCGGAGAGCCGGCCCGCCGAGAGCGGCCGCCCCGTGCGCAGCCGGCGGCGCCCCCACGGGGGTGAGCTGCCCAGGACCCCCTGAACGCGGCCGGGCGGTCGCCGTCCGCCTCACTCCAGGGTGAGGTGGACGGGGCCGCCCGCGGGATCGGCGGACGCCACGAGCGAGAAGGGCACCCGGAAGACCCGGCCCGGGGCAGCGGGCCACGGCAGCCGGGTACGTCCGACGACGCGCCCGTCCTGGACGGCGGCGACCCGGGGCAGGGTGCGGAACTCGTCCGTCCACAGCAGCAGCTTGCCCCGGGACGGCGGCGGCCCGCCGGGGCGGACGAGCTGCGGCGCCACCCAGCGCAGGGGCGCGTCGGCGGTCAGCGACACCCCGCCGGGCGGCGCGGCGGCCGGGCCTCCGGCCAGGTGGGCGAGCACGGCCGCGGCGACGTGGCGGCCGTCGAGCGCGGCGACGTCGGCGGTGTCCACCGGGTGCAGCAGGTTCCCGGCGGCGAACACCCCGGGCAGGCTCGTGGCCAGCGCGGTGTCCACGCGGGGCCCGAGGGTGGCCGCGTCCATCTCCAGGCCGCCCGTGCGGGCCAGTTCGTGGTCGGGGATCCAGTCGCCGGTGGTGATCACGGTGTCGCAGGGGACGCGCCGGCGTCGCCCGGTGTCGAGGTGCTCGATGTCGACGGACGCCACCCGGCCCCTGCCGTTGATCGCCACGACCCGGGTACGGGGCCGCACGAGCACGCCGAAGGCCAGCCGGCCCGGCACCCCGAAGGCGGCGTACGCCTCCGGCCTGGCGTACTGGCTGGTCATCAGCACCGTACGGCAGCCCGCCTCGTGCAGGGTCAGCACCGCCGACCAGCTCACCAGCTCGGCGCCGACGATCACGGCCCGCCGCCCGACCGGCCGGTGGTGCAGGTGCACGAGGTTCTGCAACTGCCCCGTGGTGTAGACGCCGTCGGGCCGGTCGCCGGCGATGAACCGCGCCGGACGGGGCCGCTCGCGCGCGCCGGTCGCCAGCACGACCGCGTCGGCCTCGACGAGGCGGCGGCCACGGGGCGAGGTCACCTCCAGGGTGCGCTCCCCCGCCCAGCCGGTGACCATGGCCTCGGTCTCGAGCCGCGCCCCGGCCCGCAGGGCGGAGCCGGTCAGCGTGCGCGCGTACGCCGGCCCCGACATGAAGCGGCGCAGGTCGCGCAGGCCGTAGCCGGGGTGGTCGCTGTGCCGGGGGATGCCGCCGGTCTCGCGCTCGCGCTCCAGGACCAGGACGTCGCCGTCCACGGCCGGGGCCAGCGCGGCGGCCGCGGTCAGGCCCGCCGGGCCCCCGCCGATCACGGCCACCCGTACCCGCTCGGTCATTCCGCTGCTCCCTCGAAGATGTCGCGGACCCGGGCCCCGCAGTAGAAGCCCTGGCAGCGTCCGTTCATGGCTCTGGTGCGGCGGCGCAGGCCGTCGAGCCCGGCCGGCGGGACGACGGACGCCAGGGCGTCGCGGATCTCCCCCTTCGTCACCCGCTCGCAGAAGCAGACGATCCTGCCGTACTCGGGGTCGGCGGCGATGGCGGCGGCGTCCTGGTAGGGGCGCGGGAACGCCTCGCCGAGGTTGGGCATGCGCGGCGGCTCGGGCAGGGCGGCGCGTGGCGTCAGGTCGAGGTGGCCGGCGAGCAGTTCCCCGACGTGCTCGGCGATCGCCATGCCCGCGGTCAGGCCGGTGGAGCGGATGCCGCCGATCAGCAGGTAACGCTGGTCGGCGGCCAGCTCGACGAGGTAGTCGTCGTGGCCGATCGAGGCGCGCAGGCCCGCGTACGTGGCGGTCACCTCCTCCTTCATCAGCCGGGGCATGAGCGTGGCGCCCTTCTCGCGCAGGAACTCCAGCCCCGCTTCCGAGGTGCCGGTGGCGGAGCGGTCGGTCAGGTCCTCGGCGGTCGGGCCGACCATGACGTTGCCGTAGATGGTGGGGCTGATGAGCACGCCCTTGCCGGCGGACGACGGCACCGGCAGCACGATGCACGGCGCCAGCGGCCGGGCCAGCTTGTCGAAGACCAGCAGTTCGCCGCGGCGCGGCGTGACGGTGAAGCGGTCGTGGCCGAACAGGGCGTCGAGCGCGTCGGCGCCGAGCCCGGCGGCGTTGACCACCCACCGGGCGGAGACCTCGCCCGCGGTGGTCACCAGCCGGGTGGCGTCCGGGCCGGTGCGGACCTCGGTGACGCGGTGGCCGCGCAGCAGCCGCACGCCCCGGTTGACGGCGTCGGTGGCGAGGGCGAGGTTCGTGGTCCAGGTGCAGATGATGGACTCGCCGGGCACGGTCAGGCCGCCGAGCGCCCCCGGGCCGAGGTCGGGCACCCTGCGGTAGACCTCCGCGGCGTCGACGATCTCGCAGGCGGTGTAGCCGTTGCGCCCGGCCTTGTCGCGCAGTCCGGGCAGCGCGTCGAGCTGCTCCCGGGTCCAGGCGACGAGCAGCGCCCCGGTGCGTTCCACCGGGATGCCGGTGGCCTCGGCGTACCTGCCGAGCAGGTCGTAGCCGCGGGCGACCAGGCGCGATTCGAGGGTGCCCGGCTTGGCGTCGAAGCCGGTGTGCAGGATGGCGGTGTTGGCCTTGCTGGTGCCGTCGCCGACGTCGTCGCGCGCCTCCAGCAGCGCCACCGACAGGGACGTGCCGCCCAGCAGGCGCGCGACGGCCGCGCCGACGATGCCGCCGCCGATGACGGCCACGTCGTAGGTGCTCACTGGTCCTCCTCAGACGACAGGTGCGACGACGGGCCTGCTGACAGCGTGGCACGGGCGGCGGCCTGCCACCGCTCCAGGTACGCGGCGGCCCGGTCGGCGGGCCAGGCGGGCTCGTACGTGGCCGACGGCCGCCATCCCCCGACCGCCGCCGCCACGTCGAGCGCGGGATCGAGGGCCATGAACGCGCAGGCGGCGGCGCCGAGCGGGGTGGCGTGCGGCGACGGGTAGACCTCGACGGGAATCTGCGCGAGGTCGGCCTGCGCCTGCATGAGCACCCGCGAGCGGGTCAGGCCGCCGTCCACGCGCAGCCGCGACAGGGGCGCGCCGAGGTCGTCGCCGACCAGCGCGCTGAGCGTGGCGACCTGCGCGGCGACGCCCTCCAGCAGCGCCCGGACGAGGTGGCCGCGCCCGGTGCTGAGCGTCATGCCGGTGAACGAGGCGGTGGCGGCGGAGTCCCACCACGGCGCGGCGAGCCCGGCGAGGGCGGGCACGCACAGCACGCCGTTGCCGGACGGGGCCGCCACCGCGTCGAGTTCCTCGGCCCCGGAGACGAGGCCGAGGTCGGCGAGCCAGCGCACGGCCGACGCGGCGGTGTAGACCTGCCCGTCCACGCAGTAGCGGGTCTCGCCGCGCAGTTGCCAGGCGATCGACGTCGCCAGCCCCGACGCCGAGCGGGCCGGGGACGTGCCGAGCTGGGCGAGCAGGAAGGCGCCCGTGCCGTAGGTGCACTTGGCGGTGCCCGCCTCCAGGCACGCCTCGGCCAGGAGGGCGGCCTGCTGGTCGACGATCAGGCCGGTGACCGGCAGTTCCGGGCCGAAGGCCGTGGTGGTGCCGACGACGGCGTCACTGGTGACGATCTCCGGGAGGCGTTCGCCGCCGAGCCCGAAGACGTCGAGCAGTTCGCCGTTCCATCGCGCGTCCGCCAGGCCGAGCAGCAGGGACCGGCTGGCGGTGGCGGCGTCGGTGACGAACGCCCCGCACAACCGGTGCACCAGCCAGGTGTCGGTGGTGGTCACGACGCCGTCGCGGGTCAGCTCGTCGCGTATCCAGCGCATCTTCGGCGCCGAGAAGTACGGGTCGAGCACGAGCCCGGTCAGGGCGGCGACCCGCTCGGAGTGCCCGGCGCGGGCCGCGCAGATCCGCTCGGCGCGGCGGTCCTGCCAGACGATGGCCGGTGTGAGCGGTTCTCCGGTGGCCGGATCCCAGGCCAGGACGGTCTCGCCCTGGTTGGCCAGGGCGACGGCGGACAGCGGCACCCCCGCCGCGGCGGCGGCCCGCCGCCCGGCGGTGAGCACGGAGTCGAGCAGGGCCAGCGGGTCCTGCTCGACGCCGCCGTCGTCGAGGTAGCGGGGTCGCAGGCTCTCCTCGGCGATCGCCAGGACCGCGCCGCCGGCGTCCACGACGATGGCCTTCGTCCCGGACGTGCCCTGGTCGATGGCGAGGATGTGCATCGTCAGATCTGCTCCTTCTGCGCGAAGACGCTGTCGATGGAGTGCATGTCGGGCATGTCCAGCGCCCGCCGGCCGCGCCGCGCCAGGAGCGAGACGAGGTAGGCGGCGCCGATCACCACCATCACCAGAACGTAGAGCCAGGCGTCGCGGAAGGAGGCGTCGCGGAAGAGGGACAGCTCGAACACGAGCCACACGACCGACACCGCCAGGACCGGCTTCTCCCAGGCCCCGAGGTCGAACTTGCCGTTGGCCGGCAGGTGCCGCCGCTTGGCGAGGTAGAGGGCGACGGTCGCGGCGTAGATGACGGCCGGCAGCAGCGTGGCCGCGCCGAACAGGGTGAACAGCGCGTCCTCGGAGAAGACCGAGAACAGGCCCAGGATGACTTCGGCGAGCACCACGTAGAACACGGTCGCCCGCAGCGGCGTGCCGAGACGGGGCGAGACCCGCTGCCAGTGCTGCCAGCCGGGGAAGCGCTTGTCGCGGGACATCGCCCAGGTGAGGCGGGTGCCGGTCATCATGATGACCAGGCCGCAGGCGAAGATCGCCAGTACGACGAGCAGCAGCAGGAGGGTGGCGACGACGGGGCCGAGGGTGGCCTTGATCACGTCCGCGATCGGCGTGCCGGAGGCGGCGAGCGCCACGGGGTCGCCGGCCGCGAGCGTCACCGCGATCAGGAACAGGAACCCCAGGACGCCCGAGGCGAGCACGGCCTGCCACATGGCGCGCGGGACCACCCGCTCGGGGTCGTTGGTCTCCTCGGCGAGGTTGGCCGCCGACTCGAACCCGACGATGGTGAACGCGCCGAGCAGGAAGCCCAGCACCCACGGCCCGGCGGAGGTGAGGTCGCCGAAGCTCCAGTAGTTCTCGGCGGGCAGGGCGCCGGTGCTCCAGAGGTTGCTGAAGTCCATGTTGTTGCGGACGGCCGCCACGACCAGCAGCAGGAGCGTCAGCAGCACCATGCCGACCAGTTCGGCGGACACGGCGGCGTTGTTGACCTTCTCCGCCCACCGGGTCGAGCCGCCGACGAGCGCGGCCTGCCCGAGCAGGATCACGGCGGTGACCGCCCAGGTGATGCCGGTGCTCGCGGTGTAGTCGAGCAGCACCGGCAGCACCGTCGAGGCCACCGTGTAGTCCACGGCCACGACGACGACGGCGAGGAACATGAACGAGATCCAGCCGATGATCCAGCCGAGCACGGGGTTGGCCAGGCGGGAGGTCCACTGGTAGGCGTAGCCGGTCACGGGGATCCGGGAGGCCAGCGAGCCGATGACGAACGCGACCGCGAGCTGGCCGACCACGGCGATCGGCCACGTCCAGATGCCGAGCGGCCCGGAGGAGTTCAGCACCGACCCGTAGGTGGTGAAGATGCCGGTCGCGATCGAGACGAACGCGAAGGCCACGGCGAACGAGGCGAACCTGCCGGTTCGCCGCTCGAATGCCTGCTCGTAGCCGAACCGGGCCAGCCCGGTGCTGTCGGCGGTGGGTTCACTCATATCGCAACCTCCTTCTTGGTATATACCATGTGGTGTATACCGCAAGGTACCGTCCAGGCGGGCTAAGGTGTCAACCATGGGGACGAAAGTTCACAAGACCGCAACATCGCCTCGATACGTGACGATCGCCGCTGAGCTGCGCGATCGCATCACCGGCGAGAAGCTCGGCCCGCACACGCTGATGCCGTCCGAACGCGAGCTCAGCGAGACGTACGGCGTCAGCCGGATGACGGCCAGGCAGGCGCTCGCGCTGCTGGAGAAGGAGGGCTACGTCTACCGCCGCCCGCCGCGCGGCACGTTCGTGGCCGAACCCCGGGTGCCCTTCCGCATCGGCAGCTTCTCCGACGAGATCACCCTCGCCGGGCGCCGGCCGTCGGCCCAGCTCATCTGGGCCGAGGAACGCCCGCCGACCCCCTCCGCCCGGCAGGCCCTCGACCTGACCGGCGACGAGACCGTGCACGCGCTGCACCGCCTGCGCTTCGCCGACGACGAGCCGATCGCGCTGGAGACCACCTACTTCCCCCGCGACCTGACCCCCGGCCTCCTGGAACGCACCCTCACCGGGTCGCTCTGGCACATCCTGCGCGCCCACTACGGCGTCGTGCCCACCGACGCCTCCGCCGACATCCAGTCCATCGTCATCGACGACGCCTCGTGCGCCCGGCTCAAGGTCCGCAGCGCCTCCAACGGGATCCTGCTGACCCGCCGCACCTACACCGACGGCGGGCGCTGCATCGAGTTCGCGCGCGACGTCTACCGCGCCGACCGGGCGTCCTTCACGGTCGAGGCGCGCATCCCGGTGCCGGTCGAGCCCGCCTGAGCGCCGCCGGCCCGGGGGTGGCCGATCGATCCCGTCCCGTGCTGGCCGGCGCGGCGGTTTCCGGCGATGATCGGCACATGTCGTCTCGTCGGTCCACCGCGGCGGTGGGCTTGGTGCTGGCCGTCCTGGTCGCCGGATGCGCCGATCCGGGCGCGGACCGGGTGTCGCTCGCCGGCGCGCCCCAGCCCCCGGCATCCCCGCCGCCGTCGGCGTCGCCGTCGCTCACCGTGGTCTCGCCGCCGCCGTCGCCCATGGCGACCTCGGGTCCCGCCCGGCACCCGGTCCCGGCGGCGACCTCCCTGACCGAGCCCATCGCGACCGGCGCGCCCCTCGCCGCGACGGGCGCGCCGCGGTTCTTCGTCTCCGCCCGCGTCCCGCTCACCCGCTTCCCCGACGGGTCCAAGAGCGCCGTCCGCACCCCGGTGCCGCCCGCCGTGCACGACGCCGGGACCGGGGCGTTCATCGCGAACGTCCCGCTGCCGCCCGGCGTCCGGAGCTCCTGGCACCTCGTGGCCGCCGCCCGGGACAACCGCACGTTCGCCGTCGCCGGCTGGACCGGGCCGGAGCGGCCGGAGCTCCGCTTCTTCCTGGTCCGCCTCGGCGCGGACGGGCGGCCGGGCCGGCCGGTGCCCGTCACGCAGACCGACCCCGACGACCTGACGCTCGTCCACGACCTCGCCCTCAGCGCCGACGGCACCCGGCTGGCCTACGCCACGCCGCTCATCGGCGGCGGCGCCAAGATCTCCGTGCTCGACGTCGCCACCGGCCGCCGCCTGGACCGGAGGTTGACGCACCCGCTGGTGCAGGGCCTGTCCTGGGCCCCCGACGGCCGCTCGCTCGCCTATGTGCAGGGCGGGCGGGCCATCGCCGTGCTCGACCTCACCCGGCCGGACACCGATCCGGCGGCGTCCCGGGCCATCGGGACCGCCACGCCCGGCCTGCCGGTCGAGTCGCTGGCCCACACCCCTGACGGCAGCGCGCTGATCTACGCCTCCGGGCACACCGTCGAACGCGTCCCCCTGACGGGCGGGCCGGCGCGGGTCCTGGCCCGGCCCGAGCTGCCGCCCGGCGCCTCGCTGGGCCTGCGCTTCAGCGTGGACGGGACCGGCGAGCACCTCCTGTACGCGCACGACTGGCGCGCCTACCGGATCGCGCTCGCCGACGGCGCGGTGACCTCGGTGCCGATCACGGCCGGCGAGCGTCCGGGCGAGGGCGAGTCGCCGCGCGCGGCCTGGTGATCACGAGGTGACGCGGTGCTGAGCGCCGATCACGTCCGCGTTCCGGACACGCGTCACTCCGGGTGGGCCGCCGTGAGCAGCACCCAGCCCTGCGCCTGGCAGCCCTTGGGCAACGGCGGGAAGACGTGGCCCTTCACGTCGGTGCTGTGGTCGCATCCCGCGTCGCACGTGTAGATGCCGCTCCGCTCCACCCTCGTGCCCGGATGATGGATCTGCTGGCGCGTCTGCCCCTTTTTGCTCATAGAGCTGGCTCTACCCGCTCACCAGCATTTATGGGTCGCGGCGCGGCAAAGCGCCTTAGAGCTGTATTTTCCGACATTTCACATATAACCTCATTCGTGATCGAAAGGGGCAAAGGTTCAGTGCGTCCCCTGCCCGCGTCCCCAGCGCTGGTCGGCCGCGACACGGCCGTGACGACGGTGGCCGACGCGCTGCGCGGCCCCGCCACGCTCGTGGTGATCGAGGGCGAGGCGGGCATCGGCAAGACCCGCCTGGTGCACGAATGCCTCGACTCCGCCGAGTTACGCGACCGCCGGATCGCGCAGGCCACCTGCCCGCCCCTGTACGAGCCGTTCCCCCTCGGCCCCCTGGTGGACGCGCTACGCCGGGTCTGGGAGCAGGCCGGTCGGGTCGAGCTGAGCCCGCTCGGCGGCGCGCTGCGCCCGCTGTTCCCCGAATGGGCCGCCGACCTGCCGCCGCTGCCCGAACCGGCCACCGATCCCCGCTCCACCCGCTACCGGCTGTTCCGCGCGCTGGCCGAGCTGATCGAACGGCTGGGCGTGGACGTCCTGGTCGTGGAGGACGCGCACTGGGCCGACGCGGCCACCCTGGAGTGGCTGGTCACCATGGCCGCCTCCGGCGGGCACCACGCCTCGGTGGTGGTGACCTACCGGCCGCTCGACGTCCCGCCCGACTCGCTGCTCCTGCGGCTGACCTCACGCGTCCCGGCCGGCATGGCCCAGGCGCGGATCGTGCTCGACCCGCTGGACGTCACGCAGACCGGCCTGCTGATCGCCTCGCTGTTCGGCGTGGAGAGCGTCTCGGCGTCGTTCGCGGAGTTCCTGCACGAGCACACCGGCGGCATCCCGCTCGCCCTGGAGGAGAGCGTCCGGCTGCTGCGCGACCGCAGGGACATCGTGCTGGCCCACGGCCGGTGGACGCGCCGCGTGCTGGAGGACCTGAAGGTCCCGCCGACCGTGCGCGACTCGGTGCTGGAGCGCGTGGCCAGGCTCGACCCCGGAACGCTGCTCGTCCTGCGCGCGGTGGCGGTCCTCGGGGTGCCCGTCGGCGCCGAGCTGATCGCCACCGTGGCCGGGCTCGACGAGCCCTCCGTGCTCGACGGGGTCGCCGACGGGCTCGGCTGCGGCCTGTTACGCGAGAGCGACCCCGGCGAGGTGACGTTCCGGCACATCCTGGCCGCGAAGGCCGTCGAGGAGGCCGTCCCGGTCTCCACCCGCAGGCTGCTGCACCGCCGCGCGGGCGAGGCGCTGAGCGCGGCGGCGCACCCGCCGGTCGTCCGCCTCAGCCGGCACTTCCGCGAGGCGGGCGACGTGGCCAGGTGGAGCGAGTACGCCGAGGCCAGCGCCGCCGTGGCGGTCGAGTCGGGCGACGACCACACCGCCGTGACCGTGCTGCACGAACTGCTGAGCACGGCCGGGCATCCCCCGGAACGGCGCGTCCGGCTCGCCAGGAAGCTGGGCGGGGCGGCCACCATGGGCGCCGACCCCATCGGCGAGCTGGGCACCAGGATCTGCGCGACGATCGAGTCCGTGCTCGACGACGGCGTGCCGCGCGACGCCGACCGCGGCGAGCTGCGGCTGCTGCTCGGCCGGTTGAAGCTCCAGCTCAGGTACTGGGAGGCGGGGCTCGCGGACGTGGAGGCGGCGGTTCCCGACCTGGAGGCGCAGCCGGAGCTGGCCGCCCGCGCCATGCTCTACCTGGCCACGCCGGTCAACGAGGCGTGGCCGGCGGCCCGGCACCTGCGCTGGGCGGAGCGGGCCGCGCCGCTGTTCAGCCGGATCACCGACCCGACCGAGCTGCTGCTGTTCGTGTGCAGCCGTACCATCGCGCTGCTCATGCTGGGCGAGGAGTCCGGGTGGGAGTCCGCCCGCGAGATCCCGGACGGCGCACCGCCGGGGCCGCAGCGCCGTGAGCTGGTCAGGGGTGTGCTGAGCCTGGCGCACTGCGCGATCCTGTGGGGCCGTACGGACGAGGCGGTACGGCGGATCGAGGAGGGCGGCCGGATCCTCGCCCACACCGCCTTCCACCGGATGATCGGCACCGCCCGCATCGCGCAGGCGCACCTGGCCTGGTGCACCGGCGCCTGGGATGAGCTGGCCGAGTCCGCGACCGCGCTGACCGAGGCCCCCGAGGGCGAGATCACCGACCGGCTGGAGGCGCAGCGGCTGCTCGGCGAACTGACCCTGGCCCGCGGCTCCCGCACGCAGGCCGAGCGGCTGCTGCGGGGCGTCCTCGAGGAGAGCGCCGCGCTCGGCCACGCCAACCCCTTCGCCTTCCCCAACACCGCGCTGGCCAGGATCTGCCTGTCCGACGGCGAGCCGGGAGCGGCCCTGGACGTCACCACCCCGGTGATGGACCTGATCGAGCGCAAGGGCATCTGGCTGTGGGCGACGGACATCGCGCCCGTGCACGTCGAGGCGCTGATCGGGGCCGGGCAGCCGGACCGGGCCCGCGACCTGGTGGCCGCCTTCCGCGCGCCGGAGGGCGCTCCCGCGCCGGCCGCGGCGCTGGCCACGTGCCACGCCCTGGTGGCCGCCGACCCCGCCACCGCCGCCGACCTGTACGGCCTGGCCGCGGCGCGGTGGGCGGCGATCCCCCGCCCCTACGACGAACTGCTGACCCTGGAGCGGCAGGGCAGGGCGTTGCTGGCCGCCGGCCGTACCGACGAGGCGCTCGCCGTGCTCGCGGACGCGCGGGAACGGCTGCGCGCGCTCGACGCGCGGTGGGACGCCGACCGGGTGGCCCGGCTGCTGCGCGAGCACGGCGTGGACGTGACGCTCGCCTGGCGCGGCGGGCGACGCGGGTACGGCGACCAGCTCTCCCCCCGCGAGCTGAACGTGATCGCCCTGGTCGTGAAGGGGTGGACCAACAGGAAGGTCGCCGAGGCGCTGCACCTGTCGCCGCGCACGGTCGACCGGCATCTGAGTACCGCGATGCGCAAACTGGCGGTGTCGTCGCGCACCGAACTGGCGCGGGTGGCGGCCGAACGGGAGATTGTTGGGTGATTCACCCAATCGCTACGCGCGGCGGCGCGGCGCATGCTGATCTTCGTGAACCCCGATCCGAGTCCCGCCGATCCGGAGGACAAGCCCGCGCAGGACGCCCCACCCGAAGGTGACGTGGTGTCCGCGGCTGACGTCCTGCCCGAGGCCGACGTCGTGCCCGAGACGGATGTCCCGTCGCCGGCCGAGGGCTACGAACCCCTCTGATCAGCACCCCCCACCCCTGAGAGGACCCTGCATGCGCTCCCGCTTACCGGCCCGCGTGACCGCCGTCGCGCTGGCCCTACCCCTGCTGGCGGTCCTGCCGTCCGATCCGCCGCCCGCCGCGGCCGCATCCGCCGAGGCACCGTCGTCCGCCCAGGAAACCCTGCGCAATCCCGCGCTGGACGCCCTGCCGCAGAAGCCGTACGCCATCACCCTGATCACCGGGGACCGGGTGGCGCTCAACCCGGGTCCGGACGGACGCTTCAGCGTCGACGCCGAGCCCGCGACCAGGCCCGACGGTTCCACGCCCGAACTGCACCTGACCAGCCTGGGCAGCGCCGAGAGCCTGTACGTCGTCTCCGACGACGTGCTCGGCGAGATCAACGCCGGACGGGTGGACCGGCAACTGTTCGACGTCGCCTACCTGGCGGCCAACGGCTACGCGGGCAAGGAGATCCCGCTGATCATCGGGTACAAGGACAAGCCGGGCGCCTCGACGCTGGCCGCCCGTACCGACGCGTTCACCGGCACCTCGAAGCCGGTGGCGTTGAAGAGCGCCGCCGCGGCCGCCACCACGGTGACGGAGGGCAAGTCGGCCGCGTTCTGGGCGTCGATGGTGGGCAAGGAGCCCGGCCTGGCCAAGGGCGTCGGGAAGGTGTGGCTGGACGCCAAGGTCACGGTCGACCTGGAGCAGAGCGTGCCCCAGGTCGGCGCGCCCGAGGCGTGGCAGGCCGGGTTCGACGGCAAGGACGTCAAGGTCGCCGTGCTCGACACCGGGATCGACGAGACCCATCCGGACGTGGCCGGCAAGGTCGTCGCGTCCAAGAGCTTCATCGACGGCGAGGAGGTCAAGGACGGGCACGGGCACGGCACGCACGTGGCCGCCACCGTCGCGGGCAGCGGCGCCGCGTCCGAAGGCCGGCGCAAGGGTGTCGCGCCCGGAGCCGACCTCCTCGTGGGCAAGGTGCTGAACAACGAGGGCTCCGGAACTTTGTCCGAGATCGTCGGCGGCATGGAGTGGGCGGCCGACGAGATGGACGCCGACATCATCTCCATGAGCCTGGGCTCCGAGCCGACCGACGGCACCGACCCCCTCAGCACGGCGGTCAACTCGCTCACCGAGAGCACCGGCGCCCTGTTCGTCATCGCGGCGGGCAACAACGGCAAGGACTTCACCGTCAACGCCCCGGCGACGGCCGACCGCGCGCTGGCCGTGGGCGCGGTGGACAAGTCCGACAAGCTGGCGAGCTTCTCCAGCAGGGGGCCGAGGCGCGGTGACTACGGGCTGAAGCCCGAGATCAGCGCGCCGGGCGCGGGCATCATCGCCGCCCGCGCCGCGGGAACCACCCTCGGCACCCCGGTGGACGACCGGTACACCAGCCTCAACGGCACCTCGATGGCCACCCCGCACGTGGCCGGCGCCGCCGCGATCCTCGCCCAGCAGCACCCTGACTGGAGCGCGGACCAGCTCAAGTCCGGCCTGGTCGCGAGCGCGAAGGACGTCGGGCTGACCGCGTACCAGCAGGGCGCCGGCCGGCTCGACGTGGCCCAGGCGGTACGCCAGCAGGTCCAGGTCAGCCCGGCCACGCTCGACCTGGGCTTCTTCCGTCACCCGGTCGAGGGCGACGCGCTGCGGCGCACGGTGACCTACACCAACCCCGGCGACACGGAGATCGTGCTCGGCCTGACGGGCGCGGTCCGCGCCGCGGACGGCACGCCCTTCCCGGACGGGGCGCTCACCCTGGACACGGACACGCTCACCGTCCCGGCGGGCGGCACCGCGACCGCCACGGTCACCGTCGATCATCGCAGCGCGGCCGCCGCCTCCTACACCGGCAGCCTGGTCGCCTCCTCGGCGGTGTTCAGCGCCACCTCGAGTGCCTTCACCTGGCTGGACGACTCCGACACTCTGCAGACCTCGAGGCTGGTCGACCCTGAGGTGACCGTCGACGGGGACACGAACGTCCTGCTCGACGCGGCCAAGGCGGTCCGCCCCACCTACTCCACCCCGCAGCAGAGTGAGGGGCACAGCCGCTCGTTCGGCATGCAGCGCTGGGTCCCCGAGGACGTCGCCAAGGGCAGCTTCTTCATCTCCTGGTACGACTTCACCCTCGGCACGAACGCGCGCCGGGACAACCTGTGGATCAGCCCCACCAAGCAGGTGACGAAGGGGAAGTTCACCGTCGCGCTGCAGACCACCAGGGTCGCGCCACCGGTCACCATGAAGCTCGGCGGCAGGTCGCTGGACGTGCAGTACCCGCTCTTCAACTCCCCCATCGGTCACAACGCCCGGGTCCCCGACCCGTCCAAGCTGTTCTCCGGGACCAGATCGCTGCCCCTGGCCGACGTCGGCTACGGCACGCCGGACGAACTCGCCAAGGCAGATCTGCGCGGGAAGCTCGTTGTGGTCAGGCGCAACCCGGAGGACCTGCTGCAGGACAACAGGTTCTGCCTGCCGTCCAATGACACGCTCATCGCCATCGCCAAGGCCGGCGCCGCGGGCATCGTGATGAGCAAGCGGCAGTACACCCCGGACCTGCTGGAACTGAGCATCTGGTGTGACAGGGCCAGCAACCCCGGCGAATACGACGAGTTCGCCGAGGTCATGGATCTGGTACCGCTCGTCCGGATGCCTTGGCGGGAGGCCGACCGGCTGAGCGCCGCCGCCGCGAGCGGGGGCAGGGCCACGGTCACCGGGACGCCGCGCACGCCGTACTTCTACCAGCTCAAGCCGTACATGGAGGGACGGATCCCGGACCGGCTCGACTACCGGATGACCGGCGCGAACCTGGCCACGATCGAGCACGACCTGCACGCGGCCGAGCCCGGCTGGCAGGCGGTCACAGCGGCGATGTGGAAGCCGTACGAGCCCACCGAGCTCGAGTCGCGCGGCGCCCACGCGCTTCCCCCGTTCGCCCCGTCGCCGTGGAAGGTCACCGAGTACTACGGCCCGGTCAGCTCGGACACCGTCGTCCGGCACGCCGTCGGCACCCCGGGGATCACCTCGCCCCGCCAGGTGCACTACGGCGTGTACGGCAAGCCCGGCCGTACGACGATCTCCTGGAACGACGGGCCGCGCGTCCCCGCCGTGGTCCCGCAACTGGCCACGACGGCCACCGAGGGATATCCGGGCCCCCGCTACGCCGCGCTGGACCTGGGTCTGTGCACCGGCTGCCGGCAGGGCGACGTCTTCTGGCCCTACCTGCGCTACAGCGCCTCCGCCGACCCGAACCAGATCGAGAGTGACGGGACCGGCGCCGTCTTCGGCCAGTTCAGGGGCGACCCCACGGTCCGGCTGGAGCGGGCCGACGGCACCGAGGTCCCGCAGGCGGGCGACCCCGTCGTCAACGCGTTCCTCGGCTACAAGCTGCCTCCGGAGCGGCAGACGTACAAGCTCACCCACACCACGGACGCCACCACGACGGCCTGGACCTTCACCTCGGGCGCCGTGACGAAGAACGAGACCACCGGCGGCTACCGGTGCATGGGCACCTGGCTGGAGGACTGGGTCAACCGTCCCCCGACCGCGACGCCCTGCCGTCCGGAACCGCTGCTGTTCCCCCGCTACGACCTGGGCCTCGACTCGGCCAACCAGGTGCGGCCCGGCAGGCACCGCTTCGAGCTGAGCCTCGCCCGCCAGCCGTCCGCCACCAGGCCGGCGGCCACGGCCGGGCTCACCGTCGAGCTCAGCCGGGACGGCGGCGCCACCTGGACCAAGGCTGACGTGCGGCCGGGCCGCGCGGGCAGCTACACGGTCCAGGCCGACCTCTCCCGGTTCACCGGTCCCGTCGGCCTCCGGGTCGCGGCGTGGGACCAGGCGGGCAACCGCGTCGAGCAGACCGTCAAGGAGGCTTTCACCGTTCGCTGACCTGACGCAGGCAGCCCGGCCCCGGTCTTCCAGGGCCGGGCTGTTCGCGTCGGCGCGCGGCCGGTCAGGCCGCGGGTGCCTGGTGGTACACCGAGTGCCAGACCTCGTTGCGGATGCGGGCGAACTCCGGGGACAGCCGCACCTCCTCGGTACGCGGGTACGGCAGGTCCACCTCGATGACCCGGTGGACGCGGCCGGGCCGCGCGGCCATGACCACGACCCGGTTGGCCAGGTAGACGGCCTCGTCCACGTCGTGCGTGATGAACATGACCGTGCGCCGCTCGCGGCTCCAGGTGTCCAGGAGCTGGTCCTGCAACTGCACCCGGGTGAGGGCGTCGAGCGCGCCGAACGGCTCGTCCATGAGCAGCACCTGCGGGCCGACGGCATAGGCGCGCGCGATCGCGCAGCGCTGCTTCATCCCGCCCGACAGGGTCTTGGGCAGGGCGTCGGCGAAGTCGGTCAGCCCGACCAGGTCGATCGCGTGCTGCGCGCGCCGGCGCCGCTCCTCGGCGGAGATCGGCTGCAGCCTGAGCCCGAACTCGACGTTCTTGCGCACGCTCAGCCACGGGAACAGCGCGTACTGCTGGAAGATGACGCCCCGGTCGGGGCCGGGGCCGCTCACGGGCGCGCCGTCGAGCAGGATCTGCCCCGTGCCCGGCTCCTCCAGACCGGCCGCCATGCTCATGAGCGTGCTCTTGCCGCATCCGGACGGTCCCACGACGGTGACGAACTCGCGGTCGGCGATGTCCAGGTCCACGCGGTCGAGGGCGAGGAAGTCGCCGCTCTTGAGGGGGAACGACTTCGACACCCCCTGGAAGGAGATCTTGGCGTTCATCGGCGCTCCTGCCATCCGGTCAGCCGGCGTTCGGCCAGCAGCAGGAGCCGGTCCATGGCCAGGCCGAGCACCCCGATGCTGATCAGGCCGACGAAGATCGTGGGAAGGTCGTAGTAAAGCTGGGCCTGCTGCATGCGGTAGCCCAGCCCTTCCTGGGCGGCGATCAGCTCGGCCGCCACGAGGGTGCCCCAGGCCGCGCCGAGACCGATGCGCATGCCGACGATGATGAACGGCGTCGAGGCCGGCACCACCACCTTCAGGAAGATCGTCCGGTCGGAGGCGCCCAGGACGCGGGCGGCGTTGATGAGGGTGCGGTCCACGTCGAGCACGCCCTGGAAGGTGGAGACCACGCTCGACAGGAACGCGGCCAGGAAGATGACGAACACCTTCGGCGTCTCGCCGATGCCCATGAGCAGAATGGCCAGCGGGATGATCGCCAGCGGCGGGATCGTGCGGAAGAACTGCACGTACGGCTCGATCAGCGCGCGGGCGGTGGCGTACCAGCCCATCAGGAAGCCGACCGGGACGGCCAGCGCCGTGCCCAGCACGAACCCGGTGAAGACGCGGCGCAGGCTGGCCAGGATGTCGGTGGGCAGGGTGCCGTCGGCGACGAGCTCGGCGGCCCGGCCGACCACCTCGATCGGCCCCGTCAGCCCCTGGATGCCGGACACGGACAGCCCGGTCCAGACGGCCAGCCCGGCGATCACCGCCGTCACGTTGAGGACGAGCGTGCGCCCGGGGCGCGCCCGGCGCCGGGGGGCGGCGGGCGGTTCGCTCATGATCGCCGCCGTCATGGCTCTGCGCTCTGCATGATGTCGTGGGGGTCCTTCCGGGGGCACGGATACGGTCATGGGACGTCGGGACGGAGGTGGGCGGGAATGGACGGCTCCTCGTGCAGGAGCAGGGCGATCGCGCCCATCGCGGAGGCGTTGACGCCGAGGTCGGCGGGCACGACGGCGATCTCGCGGGGCGAGCGCGGCAGCGCCTGGCCGGCGACGGCCGCGCGGATCGGGTCGAGGACGAGGCTGCCCAGCCCGGCCAGCTCTCCTCCGACCACGACCAGCGCCGGGTCGAGCTGGTTGACGGTGCCCGCCAGCACGCGCCCCAGGTCGGCCGCCGCCGCGGCGACGACCTCGCACACGGCGGGCACGCGGTCCTGCGCCGCGGCGACCAGCGCGTCGAGGGCGGGCAGCGGGACGCCGCGTTCCGCGCACTCCTCCAGCAGCCGCCGGCCGCCGATCCGCCCCTCCAGGCAGCCGCGCGAGCCGCAGTGGCAGGGCGGGCCGCCGGGGTCGAGGGAGACGTGGCCCAGCTCGCCGCCGGCGCCGTGCGCGCCGCGCAGCAGCCGCCCGCCGGCGATGAGACCGCCGCCGACGCCGACCGACCAGCGCACGTACACCATGTCGCGGACGGATCGGCCGACGCCCCAGGTCGCCTCGGCGAGCGCGGCCAGCCGGGCGTTGTTGTCGACGGCCAGCCGCACGCCGAACTCCTCACCGAGCCGGCGGGCCAGCGGCAGGTAGCGCGCGGGCACGATCGGGGCCACAGTTGCGGAACCGCCGCCCGCGAGCAGTTCGCTCGGCACGGTGACGTGCGGCAGGTGCTCGTCCACCACGCCGACGAGGCCGAGCCCGATCGCCTCCAGCGCGCCCAGGCTCAGGCCGCGGCCGGCGGCGCTCTCGTGCACCAGCCGCACCGCGGTCTCGGCCTCCTCCTCGGGGGCGGCGTCCCCGGGCAGGTCGGCCGAGGCGGTGGCGACCACCTGGTGCGCGGCGTTGGCCACGGCCAGGCGTACCCGGCTGCGTCCCAGGTCGAGGCCGAGGAGCAGGCCCGCGTCGGGGTTGAGCGAGACCAGCGCGGCCGGTCTGCCGCGCCCGCGCGGCTCGGCCGCCGACCCCTCGGTCTCGATCACCACGCCGCGGTCGAGGAGGCCGGAGACGATCGCGAACATGGTGGTGCGGGACAGGCCGGTGCGCTCGGTGAGCTGGGCGCGGCTCAGCCCGCCCGCCGCGCGCAGCGCGGCCAGGACGGCGTCCTCGTGCACCCGCCGCAGCCGTTGCAGGGCGTCAGTGGGGGTCGACATGGCTACATGATGGTGGGAGGAGAGGGTTCATCGTTTTCCCGGCGGTGTCAGCCCGCCGCGGCGGTGTAGAGGTCGGTCGTGATGTAGGTGGCGGGGTCCGGCGAGTCGGTCAGCTTGCCCATGACGACGAAGAGATCGGCCAGCCCCTTGTACCAGCCGGCCACCGAGCCGTCCGCCATGAGTCCCTTCAGCTCCTGGCTCGGCAGGATCTTCGTCACCGCCGAGGAGCCCTTGAACTGCTCCGCGGGCGCCTTCAGGAACGTGGCGGTCAGCGCCTCGGCCTCGGTCGTGTTGGCCGCGACCCAGTCGTTGCCCTCCTGCAGCACCTTGATCACCTTGGTGACGGTGTCGGCGTCCTCGGCGACGATCTCGTTGCGGGCCACGAAGGAGCTGGGGAAGCTGAGCCGCGGGTAGAAGTCCTCGCTCTTGGTCAGCTCCACCAGGTCGGGCACGTTCTTCTTGATGGTGTCGATCAACGGGTACCAGATGGCCGCCGCGTCCACCTGCTTGCCGCTGAAGGCCGTCACGACCGTGCTCGCGTCCATGTTGACCTTCTGCACGTCCTTGCCCGACAGGCCGGCCTCCTTGAGCGCCAGCTCCAGGATCATGTCGCCGGAGGTGCCCTCGGGGACGCCGATCTTCTTGCCCTTCAGGTCGGCGACGGAGGAGATGCCGGAGCCCGCGTAGGTGATCACGCGGTCGGCCTGGCCGAGCATGTTGGGTGCGATGACCTTGGCCTTGCCGCTGGCGGGCAACCAGGTCGCGCCGGAGCCGATGTAGCCGAAGTCGAGGTCGCCCGCCCCCAGCGCCTGGATCTGCAGGGGACCGTTGGTGAACACCTTCAGCTCCGGCTCCAGCCCGTGCTTGGCCCACAGGCCCTGCTTGTCGGCGGCGGCGAGCACGGCCGCGCCGGAGAAGTCGGCGATGTAGCCGAAGCGCACCTTCTTCGGCTCGGCTCCCGAGCTCTCGGAGCCGGAGGCGCCGCACCCGGCGGCGGGCAGGAGGAGGGCCAGCGCCGCGAGGACGGTGGCCAGGATGCGGGGACGCCTCATCGGCGGATCCTTTCTCGTTCTTTGTGCGGGGGGTGACGCGGACGGCCTCAGACCAGCTCGTCCGCGACGCCGTCCACGTCAGGGGCACGGTCCGCGCCGATGTCGGCCATGTAGCTCATCCACGTGTACGCGGGGTCGCCACGACGCAGCAGTTCGCGGTAGAGCCGTACGGTCAGGTCCCTGCGGACCTCCGCGTAGCCCGGCACGGCGTAGACGTTGCGCAGTTCGTGCGGGTCGTTGTCCAGGTCGTACAGCTCGTGCACGCCTTCGGGGTTGAACACCAGCTTGTGGCGGCGGTCCCGGTACATGCGCTGGGAGTAGGGGAAGTGGTGGCCGTGGAACTCGGCGGTGACCGAGTCCCGGCCTTCAGCGGGGGCGCCGGAGAGCAACGGCAGCAGGCTCTCGCCGTCGCACGGCTCCTGGGGCGGCAGCCCCGCCAGGTCCAGGATGGTGGGGTTGAGGTCGATCAGCGTGGCGAACGCGTCCACGGTGCGCGCGGGCAGGCCCGGGACCCGGACGATGCCGGGGACGCGGTAGATGTCCTCGTACATGGCCGGGCCCTTGTCGTTGAGCCGGTGCGAGCCGGTGAACTCGCCGTGGTCGGCCGTGAAGATCACCGCCGTGTCGTCCCAGAGGCCCAGCTCGCGCAGCGCGGACAGCAGCCGGCCGATCTGGGCGTCGATCAGGGACACGTAACCCCAGTACGCGGCGATGAGCCCGCGCCAGGCGTCGGCGTCGAAGCTGTCGGCCGACCAGTATTCGGAGTAGCGGCGCTGCACCTCGGGCTTGCCGTCGAAGGTCTCGGCCATGGACGCCGGGAGCGGCACGCGCTCCAGGTCGTACATGTCGTAGTACTCCTCCGGGATCAGGTACGGCAGGTGCGGGCCGTACCAGTGGCAGGACAGCATGAACGGCCGGCCGGAGTCGCGGAAGTCGCGGGCGTAGCGGTCCAGCAACTCCAGCGTCCGGTCGGCGAGGAACGCCTCGATCGTGGCCTCCGCCGGCTGGTTCAGCCGGCCGGCGATGAGGTGGCCGCGGCCGGTGCCGTTGGCGGCCTTGCCGAAGACCGGCCGCTCCACCGCGAACGGCGGATACCCGCGCTCCTCCAGCCACTGCCGGTAGGACGGGTGGTGGAAGGGGTTCAGCGCGCCGGGCAGGTGCTCGCCGTCCATGCCGTAGTGCTCGGGCCCGCGCTCCCGGCCGATGTGCCACTTGCCGACGTGACCCATGTTGTAGCCCGCGGCCAGCAGCGGCGCGGACATGACCGGGTGCTGCTCGGCGACCTCGTCACGGCCGCCGCCGTTGCGCTCCGGGTTGACCAGCAGGCCGTGCCGGAACGGGTGCAGCCCGGTGAACAGCGAGGCCCGCGCCGGGGTGCAGATGGCCGTCGGGGTGTAGAACCGGTCGAAGCGCGCGCCCTGCGCCGCCAGGCCGTCCAGTGCGGGCGTGCGTATCACCGGGTTGCCGTAGCAGCCGAGGGTGTCCACCCGATGCTGGTCGGTCATCAGGAACAGGACGTTGCGTGGACTGGTCACTCATGCTCCGATCGCCATTTAGTACTGAGCGTTTACATTAAACGGCGCATCATCACGATCACAAGAGGGTCGGCGAGGGATATGTCCGCCTCTTTAATCCCATCTCTTGACCTAAATAAGCAGGCGTGGCCAGACTGATCGCTGACACCCCCCGAGAGAAGGAGCCCCATGCGCCGCCCCCTCGCGACCATCGCGGCAGCCGCGCTCGCAGCCGCCCTGCTG
>NZ_SSXE01000017.1 GCF_021699195.1 Nonomuraea sp. MG754425
AGATGTGTATAAGAGACAGCGCGGGTACGGCTCACCGGCCCCCCTGAACGTGCGCAGCGGCGCGGTCGAGGCGCTCTCCGCCCCGCCGGCGATCACCAGCTCCGCCTCCCCCGCGCGTACCGCCTGCCCGGCCACCAGGATCGCGGCCAGCCCGCTGCCGCACTGCCGGTCCACCGTCAGCCCGCTCACCTCGTGTCCCAGCCCGGCGGCCAGCGCCGAGACGCGGGCCACGTTCCCGCCGGGCCCCATGCAGTTGCCCAGCACCACGTCATCGACCCGACGGCCGGGCAGGTCGGCGGCCACGGCCGCGATGACGGGGGCGGCCAGCCGATCGACGGTCAGTTCCTTGAAGGCGTGCCCGGCCGTGCCGATCGGCGTGCGCCGGGCCGCCACCACCACAGGTGTGCCGGCCATGTCAGGTGTGCCGGCCATGTCAGGTGTGCCGGCCATGTCAGACCAGCCGCCTGATGCCGGGATCGCCGTCCGCCAGCCGCGCCGCCACCAGCGCGCGGGCGGGTTTGCCCGTCGGGTTGCGCGGCAGGCTCGGCACCACGAACCAGCGGCGCGGGCGCTGCGCCGCGTCCAGCCCGCCCCTGGCGGTGGCCTCCAGCACCGCACGCGGCGGCGCGGACGCCTCCTCGGCCTCGACGATCGCCGTCACCACCGAACCCAGGGACGGGTGCGGCAGCCCGACCACCACGACATCTCCCACGCCGGGCACCTTCCTGAGCACCTCCTCGACGTCCTCGGGCACGACGGTCGCGCCGCCGGTCTGGATCGCGCCGTCGCCGCGCCCGCGCAGCCGCAGCGCCTGCCCCTCCTGGTACGGCTCGGCCAGGTCGCCGACGGTCACCCAGCCGTCGCCGTCGCGGCGCAGCGGCCCGGCCGCGCCCGCCAGGTACCCTTCGGCCAGCCAGGGTGAGCGGGCCCACACCTCGCCGAGCGGCCCGTGGGCTCCGGTGCGGACCTCGATCTGCACGCCGGGGAAGGGCCGCAGCCCGCTCCCGTCCACGTCCACGGCCACGAACGACAGTTCGGTGGCGCCGTAGTAGGACACGACGTGCACCCCCGCCTGCCGCGCCGCCGCCCGCGTGCCGGGGTCGAGGGCCGCGCCGCCGACCACGGCCACGCGGGTGCCGCCGGGGTCGGCGAGCACGTCGGGCAGACGGTGCGGCACCACGTGCACGGCGCTGGCCCCGGCCAGGTGGGCGGCCAGCGAGCGGCCCGGCCAGCGGCCGGGCAGCACGGCCGTCGCGCCGGTGGCCAGGGTGTGCAGGGCGGCGAAGGCGTACAGGGAGGAGACCAGCGGGCCCGGCACCAGCACCACGTCGTCGGGGCCGATCCCGGTCAGGTCGCCGAGGTGCGCGTAGGAGTCGGTCCAGGAGGCGCGGGTGCGTACGACGGCGCGGGGGCGGCCGGTGCTGCCCGAGCTGAAGCACGCCCAGGCCAGGTCGTCGGGACGGTCCCGGCCGGTCACCGGCGGCCCGGCCGCGTACGGCAGCGGCGCGTCCACGTGGACGGTGAGGGGCCGGCTCGTGACGTGGGCCCACCGGGCGCGGTCCCAGCCGTGCTCGCCCACCAGGGGGGTGGCCCCGGCCAGGTCGGCCGCGAGCACGGCGGTGAGCAGGTCCGCCGGGTCGGCCAGCCCGATCGAGACCAGCGCGCCGGGGCCGACCCCCAGGCCGAGCAGGTGACGCGCGGCCCCGCCGATCCTGTCGGCGAGTTCGGCGTAGGTCAGGTCGTTTCCTGGGGCGCGCACCGCGAGCCGGGACGGGCGCTCGGCGGCGTGCGAGAGAACGCGTCGTGCGACGGGCATCGAGCGGTCAACGCCCCCCGGTCGCGCGCAGGCGTTCCTGGTGCACGGCGGGCACCGCGTCCGGGTAGGCCCGCTGGGTGCCCCTGGTGACGAGGGCGGCCACCACCGCCTTCACCAGGTCGCCGGGCAGGAAGAGGAGGCTGAGCAGGGCCGCCTGGCCGAGCGAGACCCCGGTCACGAGCGCCTGCACGGGGATGCCGAACAGGTAGATCACGCCGACGCCGCCGACCAGGCACGCCACCGTCAGCCGGACGATGCCCGGGTCGCGGCCACCGCGCTCCACGATCCAGCCGGTCACCGCCGCGCCGGGCACCCAGCCGAGCAGGAACCCGGCCGACGGCCCGGTGAACACGCCCAGCCCGCCCCGCCCGCCGGCCAGCAGCGGCAGGCCCGCGGCCACCAGGACCAGCAGCACCACGACGGCCAGCGCGGCCCGCCACGAGCCGAGGATGGCGCCGGCGAGCATCACGCCCATCGTCTGGAGCGTGATCGGGACCGCGTTGCCGAAGACGTTCAGCGAGCCCGGCAGGCCGAGCACGGCGATCAAGGCCGCGAACACCGCCACTCTTGCCAGGGTCCGTGTCGCGAACCCGCGCTGTTTCTCCATGCAGTCGATCCCACACCACGACGGTCACGGACAGGCATGGAGGTATCCCACAACATTGCGGCCGATCATCTGCGAACGATCGATACCGTCCCCACAAAAGCGACGGTCCGGCTCAGGCGGCCAGGCGCAGGGCGCGTGCCACGTCCGCGGTGGCGGCGGAGGTCTCGGTGGCGGTGTAGCCGTCGCGCAGGGAGGCGTCGAGGTCCTTCAGCCCGTTGCCGCTGAGTGTGATCACGATGCGCAGGCCGGGCTCCAGGAGGCCCCGGGCGTGCAGGTCGAGCAGCCCCGCCACCCCGGCCGCCGAGGCGGGTTCGGCGAAGACGCCGTCGCGCCGGGCCACCAGCCGGTACGCCGCGAAGATCTGCTCGTCGCTCACCGCGCCGATGAGCCCGCCGGACTCGTCGCGGGCGGCGACGGCGCCGTCCCAGGTGGCCGGGTGGCCGACCCTGATCGCGGTGGCGTCCGTGCGGGGCTCGGCGACGGGCTCACCGTGGACGAGCGGCGCCGCGCCGGCCGCCTGGAAACCCCACAGCCGGGGCAGCCGGGAGGTCAGCCCGGCCTGGCGGTAGGCGCGGTAGCCGCCCCAGGTGGCGGTGATGTTGCCGCCGTTGCCCACCGGCAGGCAGTGCACGTCGGGCGCGTCGCCGAGGGCGTCGGCGACCTCGTAGGCGACGGTGCGCTGCCCGGCCAGGCGAAGCTCGTTGCCGACCGAGTTGACCAGCGCGATCGGGTGGTGGGCGGCCAGTTCGCGGGCCACGCGCAGGCAGTCGTCGAAGGTGCCGTCGATCTCGACGATCTCGGCGCCGTAGCGTACGGCCTGGCTCAGTTTGCCCAGCGCCACGCCGCTCCTGGGCACCAGGACGGCGGCGCTCAGCCCGGCGCGGGCGGCGTAGGCGGCGGCCGAGGCGCTGGTGTTGCCGGTGGAGGCGCAGATGACGGCCCGCGCCCCGGACTCGGCGGCCCGGCTGATCGCGACCGTCATGCCGCGGTCCTTGAACGAGCCCGTCGGGTTCGCGCCCTCGACCTTGAGCCAGACCTCGCAGCCGGTGCGGGACGACAGGTGCTCCGAGCGCAGCAGCGGGGTGTTGCCCTCGTTGAGCGAGATGGCGGGGGTGTCGGCGGTGACCGGCAGCCATCGCCGGTAGGGGCTGTCGATCAGGCCATGCCACGTTGTCATGGACCGCACCGTAACATCTGTTTCGCATATTTCGCCAAATGGCGTTGGGTGTAACATTTGTCATTGTGGAGAACGATCCGATCGCGAGCCGTCTCGGCGCCGTCTACCCCGAGCTGCCGCCCGGCGAGCGCGCCGTCGTGCGGGTGCTGCTCGACGACTACCCGTTCGCGGCGCTGGGCTCGCTGCGCTCCCTGGCCGAGCGGGCGGGGGTGAGCCCGCCGACGGCCTCGCGGCTGTTCGACCGGCTGGGCTTCGACGGGTTCGCCGCGTTCCAGGCCGCCGTGCGCGCCGGGGCGCGGGATCGTTCGCAGTTGCTGGAGTACGTCACCCACGACGACGGGCCGCCGGGGCCTGGCCGGGCCGCCGAGGAACTGCGGGCGGGGCTGGACGGCACCCTGGCCGCGCTCCCCGAGGCGCTGTGCCACACGGTGGGCGCGCTGCTGGCCGAGGCCGGCTCGGTGTGGGCGCTCGGCGGCCCGCTGAGCGAGCTGGCCGCCGAATACCTCGTCCGCCAGCTCGCCGGCCTGCGACCCGGCGCGCACCGCGTGCCGGGGCCGGCGTCCGCACGCGCCCGCGCGGTGCTCGACCTGGGCCCCTCCGACGTGGTCGTGGCCTACGACTTCCGCCGCTACTCCGACGGCACCGCCCGCTTCGTGCGGGCCGCCCGCGGCCGGGGCGCGCGGCTGGTGCTCGTCACCGACGCCTGGGGCTCGCCGCTGGCCGCCGAGGCGGAGGCGCTGATCAGCCTGCCACGCGAGGCGGCCGGGCCGATCGCGCCGCTCACCCACGAGATCGCCGTCACCGAACTGCTGCTCGTCGCCGCCGCCGCGCGGCTGGCCCCCGCCCGCCGCCTGGCCGACCTGGACGCCCTCACCCGGGCACTCTGACGCGCACGGGGCCAGCACTCCAGCCGCTCCGCCAGTCCGTGACGCGGGGCTCGAACTCCCCGGCGGGCAGGCGGGTGACGGTGTGCATGAGGTCCTCTTTCACGTTACGGGCCGGGCCGCGCAGTCACGCCGGCGGACGTCGCGCCGTGGACCGCGTCAGGCGGGCGGCGATGAGCCGCGTCGCCTGGCGCACGACCTCGGCCTGGGCCGGGGCCAGGCCGTCGAGGAAGGGTTCGAGCTGGTGCGGATCCCAGGCGGGCAGGCCCGGCTGGTCGCTCAGCACGTGCTCGACACTGTAGTCGGCCAGCAGCCGGGCCAGCGGCGCGACCCGGGGGTCGCCGGGCTCGGCGTCGGCCAGGTCGTCGAGCCTGCGGTAGAACTCCCGCCCGCGCGCGGTCACCTCCGGGTCGGCGGCCATGGTGTCCAGGAACCCGAACATGCGCTCCCGGTCCGGAACCGCGGACATGCTGTCCACCAGCACGAGCAGGTCGCGGTCCCAGGCCGCGGCCGGCGAGGCGGGCAGGTGCACGCGGCCCAGGAAGGCCAGCAGGTCGGGCGAGGCGGTGTCGTCGGGGCCGAGGCCGCCGTCCTCGGCGCGGCGCAGCACCTCGGCCAGGCGGGCCCGCCGCAGCCGGATCTCCCGCTCCTGCGCGGCCAGGTCCGCGTCGATCTCGGCGAGGATCTCGGGCAGCTCCCGCGAGCGGTCCTCGGCGATGACGTCGCGCGCCTCGTCCAGGCTCAGCCCCAGCTCCACCAGGCGGCGGACGCGGGCCAGGGCGACGGCGTCGCGCATGCCGTACTCGCGGTAGCCGTTGGCCAGGCGCGGCGGCTCCGGCAGCACACCCTGGTGGTGGTAATGCCGCACCGTCCGGGTGGACACCCCGAGCAGCGCGGCGAGTTCTCCGATCCGCATGCCTCCCAGTCAACACGTGGACGCCACGTCAACGTCAAATCGGGGCGCGAATAACAAGTGGCGTCGCCGCCGGGCCGTCCATTACCGTCTTACCAGACGAGGGGCGGAAACGGATCCGCCCGCCACGTGAGAAAGGCCAGGCCATGTACCGCGCAGCCGCCACCCTGGAGCAGGAACGGTGTCACCACCTCCGACCTGCGGCGCTGGGCCGCGCGCTGGCCGGAGCGGCTTCTGGATGATCCTCGACGAGGAGCATTCCAGAGGCCGCCGGGATCCGTACCGGCGGCCTTTTCTTTTCCCCGCCCGAAATCCGGGCCGCGCATTTTGACAACTCCACAGCGGAGCACCATGGGCTGATGGTGAAAAGGCATCACACCTGCCTTGCAAGCAGGAGTTCGGGTTTCGAGATCCCGTCGGTCCACCAGGTCGCAGAGGCCGAACCGGTAAGGCGGCTGGCTTCCACCCAGCAGGACGGGGTTCGAGTCCCCGCTGCGACTCTTATGCGTCCGTAGCCCAACGGGAGAGGCACCGGCTTCAGGAGCCGGACGGTGCGGGTTCGAATCCCGCCGGACGTACCAGGCCCCGTTCGTCCAGTGGTCAGGACACCCGGCTTTCACCCGGGAGATCGCCGGTTCGAATCCGGTACGGGGTACGGCCCCATAGCTCAATGGGACAGAGCGCCGGCCTACGAAGCCGGGTCCGTCGCAGGTTCGAATCCTGCTGGGGCCACGTAGGAATCGTGGCGCAGTTCGCTGGTGCGGAGGCCGGCCTGCAAAGCCGGTCCGAGCGAGTTCGATTCTCGCCTGCGCCTCCAGAATGGTGCTTCGTTGCGGAGATCCATCCCGCTTGACAGTCCTGCGGTGATGTGGGCGTAATGGCCGTCGCGTCGCGTGTCGCCGCCCGGGAGGACGGCCGCGGCATGGAGGCGCCGAACCAAAGGGGATGCCGCCGTGACCACTCACACCATCGGTCGTGCCTGAGCGCACCGCGCCCGCGCGTCATCCCATGCCTCCAGCGGTGCCGTAACGCCCGCTTCGCGGCGGCATGCCCGCGCGGGTCTCTCATGCCGGTCGGCACGTGCCGGCCGGACGTCTGTCATCGACACCCGTGCGTTCAGGAGCTTTGAACCAGCATGCCCATGGACTTCAACCAGCAGATCATCGACGAGTTCCGCGCCAACAGAGGCCAGGTCGGCGGCCCCTTCGAGGGCGGCAGGCTGCTCCTGCTGACCACCGTCGGCGCCAGGACGGGAGCCTCGCGCACCACGCCGCTCGGCTACCTGCCCGACGGCGACCGCCTGCTCGTCATCGCCTCGGCCGGCGGCGCGCCCCGGCACCCGGCCTGGTACCACAACCTGCGCGCCAACCCGCGCGTCACCGTCGAGGACGGCATCCTCGCCTACCAGGCCGACGCGGTCGTCCTGGAAGGCGAGGAACGGGAGCGCATGTTCGCCCGCGCCGCCGAACTCGACCCGGGCTGGAGCGCGTACGAGGACAGGTCGGGACGCACCCTGCCCGTCGTCGCGCTGCTGCCCGTCGACGCCGGACCGCCCACCGGCCCCATGGGCGACGCGCTGATCACCCTGCACGACGCCTTCCGCCGCGAGCTGTCCCTGCTGCGCCGCGAGGTGGCCGCCTCGGGCCCGCGCCTGGCCGCGCAACTGCGCGTCAACTGCCTGACCATGTGCCAGGGGCTGCACGTGCACCACTCCCACGAGGACAGGTTCATGTTCCCCGCGATGGAGGGCCGCTACCCGGAGCTGGCGCCGGTGATGGAGCGGCTGCGGGCCGAGCACGAGACGATCGCGCGCCTGCTCGACGAACTGCGGACGCTGCTGGCCGCCCCGGACGTCCCGCCCGCCGACCTGCTCGGCGAGGTGAACCGGCTCACCGGGGAGCTGGAGGCGCATCTGGACTACGAGGAGAAGCACCTCGTGCCGCTGCTGAACTGATCTTCCGGGGTGTCGGCGTGGCAGCAGGGACAGGCGGGACGTATTCTGGGAACGCGTCCGGGCCCGGCGCCACATCCGTCTCACCGCCTTTCCGCGCGCCTTCGAACGCCTGCCTGCCGTCGGCTCCGGGCAGGCTCATCCGGGCAGGCTCATCCGGGCAGGCTCATCCGGGCAGGCTCATCCGGGCAGGCTCATCCGGGCAGGCTCAGCCGAGGTCTCGCAGGCGGTCCACCTCCTCGTCGGTCAGCTCCAGCGCGCCCGCGGCCAGGTTCTCGGCAAGGTGGGCGGGGTCGCCGGTGCCCGGGATGACCAGCACGTGCGGCCCCTGCCGCAGCGTCCAGGCCAGCCGCACCTGGGCGGGCGTGGCCCCGTGGGCGCGGGCGACGGCGAGCACCGCCGCGTGCTCGGTCGCGGGCGCACCGGCTTCGCGGCCGGTGCCCGCGATCGCGAAGAACGGGACGAACGCGACACCCTGCTCGCCGCACAGCCGCAGCAGCTCCCGCTGGTCGGGCGGCGCGCCGACACCGAACGGGTTCTGCACGCAGACCACCGGCGCGATGGCCCGCGCCTCGGCGAGCTGGCCGGCCGTGGCGTTGGAGACGCCCAGGTGCCGGATGAGCCCGGCCGCGCGCAGTTCGGCCAGCGCGCCGAAGTGATCGGCGATCGAGCCGGCTCCGGCGCTGCGCGGGATGCGGAGGTTCACGACGTCGAGACGGTCGCGGCCGAGCTGGCGCAGGTTCTCCTCGACCTGGCCGCGTAGCTGCCCGGGGGTGGCCCACCGCCACTCCCCCGACGGGTCGCGGCCGGCCCAGACCTTGGTGGCGATGACGAGGTCGTCGGGGTACGGGGCCAGCGCCCGGTTGATCAGCTCGTTGGCCGACAGCAGCGGCGAGAAGTAGTACGCGGCGGTGTCGATGTGGTTGACCCCCAGCTCGACGGCACGGCGCAGCACGCTGATCGAGCGCTCGCGTTCACCCGTGCTCTCGGAGGAGAAGGCGGTGCGGCCGGTCAGGCGCATCGCCCCGAACCCGATGCGGTTGACGGTCAGGTCGCCGAGCTTCCAGGTGCCGGCGGCATGCGTATACGTGGTCATGAGGCGTCCTTGTGGTGGTGGCCAGGGAGAGCGCCGCGGTCTTCGGACGTAGGCGGCCGAATCCGGGCATGAAAAAAGCCTCCCCGGCGGATGAGGATCCGGCCGAGAAGGCTCAAATGTCTGGATAAATCATAGCAGCACGTGGAGCCGGCGAGATCATCGTCACGACGGGGAGCCCGCGTACGGGCGCGGTCAGGTGTCGAAGCGGCGGCGGGCGGTCTCGATGTCGCCGAAGTAGCGGTGCGTCCAGTCGCAGAGCAGATCGACCGTCGCCCGCAGCGCCTGGCCCGGCTGGGTCAGCGTGTACTCCACCCGCGGCGGCACGGTCGGATACACCTTCCGCTCGGCCAGGCCGTTGCGCTCCAGCATGCGCAGGTTCTGGGTGAGCATCTTGTGGCTGATGCCCTCGACCTCGTCGCGCAGCTCGCTGAAGCGCAGGGTGCGCTCGCCGAGCGCCTCGATGATCAGCAACGCCCACTTGTTGGCGACGTCGGAGAAGATCTCGCGCGCCAGGGAGTCGGCGCGCCGCAGGTCCGCCTCGTCGGACGAGCCGCTCAACTGCTTGGTCACCATCGGGTTCCCCAGTCTCCAAAAAGTGCGTTCTTCCACGTCAGCGAACACTCTCCTATGGTTTCCGAGTAACCACAAGAGAGCACAGGAAGAACGTCGAGGAGAGGTCCATGGCTGTTTCGCTCATCAATCCCGACCGGCACGTCCGGGTGCCCGGCTACCACCACGTCGCGGTGGCCACGGGCAGCAGGCACGTGCACATCGCGGGCCAGGTCGCCTGGGACGAGAACGGCGACCTCGTCGCGCCGGGCGACCTGGCCGGGCAGGTCGCGCAGGTGTGCCGCAACGTCGCCCGAGCGCTCGACGCGGCCGGGGCGACCTTCCACGACGTCGTCCGCTTCACCTGGTACGCCGCCGGTTGGAAGAGGGAGATGTACGACGCCTTCAACGCCGGCCTCGAACAGGCGGCCAGGGAGTTCGACCTGACCACGCCACCGGCCGCGCTGATCGGGGTGGACGTCCTGTTCGAGCCCGGCATCCTCGTCGAGGCCGAGGTCACCGCGATCATCGACTGAGGGCGGCGGCGTCCGGGCACGCCTTGCCTGACGCCGGTGTCAGGGAAGTAGCGTGCCCCCGCATACCGACCTGTGAGGATGACGATGAGATTCGCGATCGGCTACTCGACGGCCGCCGGGCTCGACCCCGACCGGCTCGTGGCCTACGCCCAGCACGCCGAGGCGTGCGGTTTCGAGGGGCTGTACCTGCCCGAGCACGTCGTGCTGTATCCCGGCGCCGCGCTCGGCCCCTTCGAGTTCCCGCCGGACCTGCCCTACCCTGACCCGCTCGACTGCCTGGCCTTCGTCGCCTCGGCCACCCGGCGCCTGCTGCTCGGCACCGGTGTGCTGTTGCTGCCGTACCACCATCCGGTGGTCCTGGCCAAGCGGCTGGCGACCCTCGACGTGCTGTCCAAGGGGCGCATGCGGCTGCTCACCGTGGGTCTGGGCGGCCTGCCCGGTGAGGCCGCGGCGATGGGGGTGGACTTCAAGACCCGCGGACGCCGTACCGACGAGGCCATCGACGTGCTGCGGCTGCTGTGGGAGGGCGATGAGAAGGGACGGCCGTGACCCCGCCGCACTGGAGTACACGCGGTGGGGGTCGATCGACATGTCCGCCGAACGGGTGCGGACCTTCGCCGCGCAGGGCGTGACCCGCATCGTGGTCAGCCCCACCTCGGCGGAGCCGGACCAGCAGCGTGCGGAGTTGGCCGCGTTCGCCGAACGGTTCGCGCTTCCCGGAACCTGACCGGGCGCGCCCCGCGTTGACATATTGACCTCGGGTCACTAGTAATTGACCTGAGGTCAATATGTCCACGCGTCCCCCAGGGAGCCCCGCATGTCCTTGACCGCCGACACCGGCACGTCGTCCCCCTTCCACCTGGTCGGCAAGCTCCTCGACCCCGCGTCGAGAGCCGACCCGTACCCGATCTACGCCGAGTTCCGCGCGCTCGGCCCCGTCTGGATCGAGGAGATCGCCGGCGCGGTGGTGACCGGGTACCGCGACTGCGAGACGCTGCTGCGCGACCCCCGGATGAGCGCCGACCGCGCGGAGCGCTTCGGCTCCGACCCGTATCCTCCGGACGCTCCGTCGTCGATCCGGCAGCCGTGGTTCCTGTCCATGGACGCGCCGGATCACACCCGCCTGCGGCGCCTGGTCAGCGGCGCGTTCACCGCGCGGGTCGTCTCCCGGATGGAGGAGTCCGTGGCGCGGCTGGTCGAGGAGTCCTTCGACCGGGCGGGCGAGGGTGAGACGTTCGACGTGGTGTCCGGCCTGGCCGGCCCCCTGCCGGTGACGGTGATCTGCCGCCTGCTCGGCGTCCCGCAGGCCGACGAGCGGCTCTTCCTGCGCTGGTCGGCCCAGCTCACCCGGCTGCTCGACGGCTTCGCCGACCCCGCGGGCGACGACCCGGAGTGGGCGGCGGGCATGCTCGAGATGCACCGCTACGTCAACGACCTCGTCGCCGACCGCCGCAGGAGCACGCGAGGCGACGACCTGATCTCCGAACTGCTCGCCGCCCGCGACGGCGGCGACGTGCTCAGCCATGACGAGCTGGTCTCCACGATCGTGCTGCTGCTGGTGGCGGGGCACGAGACGACGGTCAACCTGATCGCCAACGGCGTGCTCGCCCTGCTGCGTCACCCCGCCCACCTCGCCGCCCTGCGGGCCGACCCCGTCCTCGCCCCTGCGGTCGTCGAGGAGGTCCTGCGCCACGACCCGCCCGTGCAGCTCACCGCCCGCGTCGCCACCCAGGACCTGCGCCTCGGTACGGCCGAGGTGCCCGCGGGCGGCGGGGTGATCCTCCTGCTGGCCGCCGCCCACCGGGACCCGGAGGCGAACCCCGACCCCGACCGGTTCGACCCGGGCCGCGCCCAGGTACGTCACCTCGGCTTCGGCTTCGGCCCGCACTTCTGCCTCGGCGCGCCGCTGGCCAGGCTCGAAGGCCGGTTGGCGCTGGCCGCGTTCGCCCGCCGGATGCGGCGGCCCGAGCTCGTCGCCGACCCGCCCCCGTACCGGGAGCACATCAACCTGCGCGGGGTCAGCGAGCTCGTCGTCGGCCACGCGGGCGTGGCCAGGGGGTAGAGGTGCGAGGTGCGGGCCGCGCGGTCCACTAGCCTGGTGCGGTGGTCAGCCCCAGGAGCCGCCGCCGGCTCTCCCCCGAGGCCAGGCGCGGTGAACTCATCGACGCCGCCATCCGGGTCCTGGAGTCCGGGCAGCAGGTGAGCAACTGGGTCCAGGCGGTCGCCGCCGAGGCCGGCGCCGCCAAGGGCACGTTCTACGTCTACTTCTCCTCCTGGGACGAGATGCTCCTCGCGGTACGCGACCGCGTGCTGCGCGACTACGTCGAGCGCTTCACCCGCATCGCCGCGTCCACCGAGCCGCTCGACTGGTGGGCCACCATCGACGCCGAGTGCGCGGCGGCCGTCCGGACCATCGCCCGGCCCGGCGGGCTGCACGAGGCCGCCTTCCACTCCAGCGCCTCGCTCGCGCCCGCGGAAGAGGAGCTGGATGTCGTGGCCGCCGTCGCCAAGGCGTTGCGGCGCGGCGTGGACGAGGGCGCCTTCCGCCCCCTCGACACCCACACGGCGGCCACGATCCTGTTCACCGTCATCCACGGGGCCGCCGACGCGATCGCCGCCGGTGAGCAGCCGGAGCGCTGGCTGGCGGCGATACGCGATCTCACCCGCCACTGGCTCGCGCCGCGCTGACCGCCCAGTTGCATAAATAAGCAGACCGGTCTATTTTTTCGGACGTGGGACGCAAGGGTGACGAGACGCGCGGCCGGTTGCTCGACGCCGCGCAGGAGCTGATCGAGGCCGGAGGCTACTCCGCCGCCGGGCTGAACCAGGTGATCGCGGCCAGCGGCATGCCCCGGGGCTCGCTCTACTTCCACTTCCCCGGCGGCAAGGACCAACTCGTCGCCGAGGCGCTGCGGCGCGCCGGGCGCGAGCTGGGCCGGGCGATCGACGACCTCACCGGCTCCGCGCCGGACGCCGCCGCCCTCGTGGCCGGGGTGCTGAAGCTGCTCGGCGACCGGCTCGACGCCTCGGGCTGGCGCAAGGGCTGCCCGGTGGCCACCGTCGCCCTGGAGATGGCGGCGGGCAACGACGCGCTGCAGCAGGTCTGCGCCGAGGTGTACGACTCGTGGGAGAGCCCGCTGCGCGAACGGCTGGCGGCCGACGGGCGGCCCGACGCCGCCGACGTCGCCGCGACCGTGCTGGCCCTGGTCGAGGGGGCGTTGCTGCTGGCGCGGGCGCGGCGGAGCAGGGAGCCGCTCGAACGGGTGGGCCGCAAGGTCGCGGCCCTGCTCGGCGGCTGACGGCGGGAGCGGGTTCGGCCGTCTCCGCATGCCCAAAGAATATGTAGACCAGTCTATAAGGAGCGCGCATGCGACCTGATTCGATCGTCTTCGGGGCCACCGGCCTCATCGGACGGTTCCTGATCGCCGACCTGCTGCGCCGGGGCCGCACCGTCGCGGCGGCGGCCCGGGGCGGCGGCGACGGGCTCACGTCCTGGCTGACCGGCCGGGGCGTCCCGATGGACGGGCTCGTCGTGGTGCCCGCCGACGTCACCCGCCCCGGCCTGGACCTGCCGCCGGGCGAGTGGCCGGCGCTGCGCGACGTCTACAACTGCGCCGGCCGTTACGCGTTCGGGCTGAGCGTCGAGGAGGCGCGGGCCGTGAACGTGACCGGGGCGCTGCACGTCCTCGACTGGGCCGCCGCGCTGCCGGGGCTGCGGCGGGTGGTGCACGTCAGCGGCTACCGGGTGGGCGGCAGCGGCGGCGAGCCGCCCGACTACCGGAAGCTGGGCGCCTACGAGGCGTCCAAGCGGGAGGCGGACGCGGCCGTGCAGGCTCGCGCCCGCGAGCGGGGCGTCCCGCTGAGCATCGCCAACCCCTCCACCGTGATCGGGCCGGGCCAGTTCGTCGGCCTGGCGTCCATGGTGGCCGACCTGTGGCACGGGCGGCTGCCCGCCGTTCCCGGCAACGCGTTCGTCCCCGTCGTGGACGCCGCCTACCTGGCGGCCTTCATGGCCGCCCTGCCCGAGCACGACGGGAGCCGGGGCGAGAGCTACTGGATCCTGGACGACCGCACCCCGGAACTGCCGGAGCTCGTCGGCCTGCTCGCCGGGCACCTGGGTGTGCGGGCACCCCGCCACACGATCCCGGCCGGGCTGCTGCGGCTGCTCCCCCGCGCGCTGACCGGGGCCGACCCCGAGACGTTGTCGTTCCTGTCCACCGACCGCTACGACACCGCGCCCGCCGTGGCCCTCGCCGAACGGGCCGGGCTGCGCCCGCCGCCGGTCGAGACGGCGCTGCGGACCTGGGCCGACGACCTGGTGGCGGCCCGGTTCGGCGCGGCGCAACCGCCACCCGGCCCGTACGGCTACCAGCGGGTGGCGGGCACCACGACCTGGGTCACCGGGGAACGCGACCGGCCCGGCCACGTGCTGCTGCACGGGCTGCCGCTCGACTCGGGCTCCTGGCGGGAGGTGGCCGACCGGCTGGACGGCCCCGTGCTGGCCCCCGACCTGCCCGGACTCGGCAGATCAGGCCCGGCCCACGGGCCCGTCGCCGACTGGCTGGCCGCGCTCCTGGACGGGCCGGCGAACGGAACCCGGCCGGTGCTCGTGGCGCACTCGCTGGCCTGCGGCCCCGCCCTGCGGTACGCGGCGGCGCACCCGGAGCGGGTCTCCCGGCTGGTGCTGGTCGGCCCGGCCTTCCTCCAGGGCCCGTCGCCCGGGTGGCTGCGTGCCGGGCCGGCCGCGCTCCTGCTGCGGCGGGTGCCCGCGTCCCGGCTGGCCGGGGTGCTCGGCCTGCCGGAGAGCCCCGCCGTACGCGCCGCCGCGGGCAACCTGGCCCGTCGCGGACAGGCCCGCAGGGTGGTCGCGGCGCTGCGGGCCGCCCACACCGCCCGGGACGAACTGCGCCGGCTCCTGGACCGGGCGACGGTACCCGTCGAGATCGTCGTGGGCTCGGCCGATCCGCTGAGCGTGGAAGTGAAACGGCCCGTGACCGAGATCGCGGGGGCCGGGCACTATCCGCAGCTCACCCACCCCGGCCAGGTCGCCGCCGCTATCGGCTGACCCCGGCGGCGAGCCGGGTGCTCACGCTCCGGACCAGGTTGCGCAGCATCCGGGTGGCCAGCCGGTCGGGCACGGCGAGCGCGCCGCGCAGCGCCCACTCGCTCTGGGTCAGCAGCGCGCGCGGCCCCCCGGTCGCCACGGCCCGGGTCGCCATGGCCGAGGCGAGCGCGGCCTGCCGCCTCCGGCTCCCCTCGTACACGTCCAGCGCGGAGGCCGGGTCCGGCTCGGCGGCCAGCGCGTGCAGCAGCGCCGAGACGTCCTCCAGCCCCTGGCCCGCCCCCTGCGCCAGCATGGGCGGCATGGCGTGCACCGCGTCCCCGATCAGCACGCTCCGGCCGCGCCGCCAGCGCAGCGGGGCCCGGTGCCGGCGGTGCGGGAAGAGTTCGAGATCCTTGTCCGACAGCGCCGCCAGCAACTCGGGGACGGGCGAGGCCCAGGCGCCGTACCGCTGCCTGAGGGCCGCCAGCGCGAGGTCCGGCCGGACGGGCCCGGCGCCGGGGCGGTGGCGGAAGTCGATGAGCCACTGCAGCATGCCGTCGCCCGAGGGGTTCATCCCGAAGTCGCCCTGCGGCCCGAGGAACAGCAGGGCACGGGAGCCGGGGTCGAAGGGCGGGCGGATCAGCCCCTGCCAGGTGGCCGTGCCGGTGGGACGCGCGGGCCGGGAGCCGAACAGCGCCGTACGGACCTGGGAGTTGACACCGTCGGCCCCGATGACCAGGTCGGCCGGGTGCTCCTCGCCCTCCTCGGTGCGCACCCGCACCGCGCGGCCGTCGTCGGCCAGGCCGGTGACGCGCGCCCCGAAGCGGAAGACGTCCGGGGGCAGCCCCTCGGCGAGGCGGTCGAGCAGCAGCCGGCGCGGGAGCGAGATCACCGGGGCGCCGAACTCGGCCGACAGCCGCGCGATGTCCATCACCATCACCGGACGGCCCCGGGAGCTGCGGATCTCCAGGGCGTCCAGACGTTGCCCGGCGCCGTCCGTCCGGACGCCGAGATCGTCCAGGATGGTCGTGCCGTTGTTCCAGATCATGATCGCGCAGCCGGTCTCGCGTAAGGCGGGTGCGCGTTCCAGTACGGTCACCTCATGCCCGGCGGCGAGGAACCCTCTGGCCGCCGCCACCCCCGCGATCCCGGCTCCCACGATGAGTACGCGCATCCCGTCCCCTACGGCTAGTAGTACTACTAGATGTAGAGCTTAGGAAGCGGCTCCGCCGGGCCCCGATCCGGGTGCGCGACGCGGAATCCGCGGCTGCCCGGGGCCAGCGCCGCGGCGGCGGGAGCGAGGAAGCACGCCGGCCAGTGGCACGACGATCAGCGACTCGCGCAACGATCTCAAGGGGCACTCCGGGGAAAATGGGAATCATTTTCGCCAGACCGTACCATCACCGGCGACTCCTGCACGATCCGGTCGTCCCGGCCGTCTGCCGGCGCGCCGAGCATGATCGAGTTCGCCGGGCGTCTGCGAGCGACGCGAACGGGCGTTTTCCGCACCGCATTGTCGGCGCGATGTGAGGAGTTGCACCGGCCGGCTTTTCTGCGCATTCCCGGCAAGATCTGTCGGGAATCGGTCATAGCCGATTTAAAGCGAATCCATAATCCTCTCGCTTAACGTCTCCGATGACGCCGATCCGAAGGGGAGAATTCCTGCGCGAAGACCACGGATGGCGTGTCTCCACCGCCGCACGCATCGCGCTGATCCCCCACGGCTCCGGGTCGGCATGCATGCCAGGACCTGCGAATACTCCGATTTCCGCAACCCCTCCGAACGGCCCTGAACAATCCCGCGCGATTTCCCCGAAAGGGCCGCGCCACCACGAGTGGAACAACTCCGTTCGGCAGAAGAGAGGTGACACTCCGATGGACGATCGGATCGTTGTGACCGGCGGATCCGGAATGCTGGGGGACAGTCTGGTCCGCCGGTTGGCGCATTCCGGATACGCGGTTCACAGCGTGGATCTGCGCCCGCCCGCCGAACCGGCGCACGGCGTGGAGCACACGACCGGAGACATCGGCGACCGGGCGCTGCTGACCGGCCTGTTCGCCGGCGCCACCGCCGTCGTGCACTGCGCCAGCGGACTGCCGAGCTACTCGAAGGCGCGGCTCCGGGAGATCAGCGTCGACGGCACCCGCAACGTCTTCGAGGCGGCCCGCGCCGCCGGGGTGCCCCGCGTCGTGCACGTCTCCTCGGCCGCGGTCTACGGCCTGCCGTCCGAGGTGCCGACCCCCGAGACGCACCCGCGCCGGCCGGTGGACGACTACAGCCGGGCCAAGGCGGAGGCCGAGGAGATCGCCGAGGAATTCCGCGGCACCGGGATGTGCGTGCCGATCCTGCGGCCGAAGACCTTCCTCGGCCCCGGCCGCATGGGCCTGTTCGCGATGCTCTTCGAATGGGCCGCCGACGGCCGCAACTTCCCCGTGCTCGGGCGCGGCGACGTACTCAGCCAGATGCTCGCCGTGGAGGACCTCGTCGAGTTCATCCTGCTGCTGCTCGCGGCCCCCGACGAGGCCGCCGGCGACACCTACAACCTGGGCGCCGCCGAGTTCGGCACGCTGCGCGCCGCGTTCCAGTCGGTGCTCGACGCCGCGGGGCACGGCAAGCGCGTCGTGTCGCTGCCGGTGCGGCCCGCGCTGCCGCTGCTGCGGCTGCTCGAACGCAGCCACCTGTCCCCGGTCTATCGCCGGCTGGCGCACAAGCTGCTCATCGATTCGTACGTGTCCATCGACAAGGCACAGCAACGGCTCGGATTCACCCCCCGCTTCTCCAACGAGGACGCGATCCTGCGCTCCTACCACTGGTGGCGCGGGCAGCGCCCGGCAGGCGTCGGCCGGACCAGCCGGGACGCCTGGCGCCAGGGGGCCCTGTCACTGGTGAGAGTCTTCTTCTAAGGCGGGCGGCAGCATGGGCAGCGTCAACGTCGCGCGGGAACAACCCGCCAAGCGGGTCCGGGCCGGGGTGCGGCGGCAGGTCATGGACCTCTTCCTGCTGGCCAGGCCGGCGCACTGGGTCAAGAGCGGGCTGGCGGTGCCGATCGCGCTGGTCGACCTGACGGTGTGGTCGTGGCCCGCGCTGGCCCGCGTGGCCTGGTCCATCGCGGCGTTCATCCTCGCCGCCGCCCTGATCTACCTCGTCAACGACCTCGTCGACCAGCGCCTCGACCGGCTGCACCCGGGCAAGCGCCGGCGTCCGATCGCGGCCGGCCGGCTCTCCGCCACCGCGGTCGTCCTGTACGGCGCGGTGCTGGTCGGCGGCCTGAGCCTGCTGCTGGCGTACGCGCCGCTCGGCGGCTCATGGCCGGTGCTCGGCTATCTCGGACTGAACCTCGCCTACAGCGCCGGCCTCAAGCGCCTGCCGCTGATCGACATGGGCGTGGTCTCCAGCGGGTTCGTGCTGCGCGTCATCCAGGGACACCTGGCCACCGGCGCCGTGCTGCCCGGCTGGTTACTCATCGCGGTCTTCTCCGGATCGCTCCTGCTGATCCTCGGAAAACGCCGGTACGAGCTGGTGGAGGTCGGCGTCGAGCACCGTCCCTCGCTGCGCGGCTACTCGGTGGAGTTCCTGAACCAACTGCTGCTGCTCGCCAGCGTGGTCTGCCTCGCCGCCACGTCGGCGTACCTGGCCACCGAGGCGCCGATCGCGCCGCACCGGCAGGAGGCCCTGCTGATCTCCCTGCCTTTCGTGCTGTACGCGCTGTCCCGCTACCTCCAAGTGGTGCTGGTGCTGAAGGGCGGCGGTGACCCGGTCCGGTTACTGCTGCGGGATCGCGCCCTCATCGCCTCCATCGGGATCTGGGTCTGCGCGATCGGCGCGCTCGTCATCGTGACCGGGATCCCGTCCGCCAGCGCCATCCATCTACCGTGAGGAGCCGACGTGGCCACCGCCAGCAAGGACAACGAGTTCGACGTGGCGATACTCATCAACTACTACGCGCCGTACGTCAGCGGCCTGACGATCCACACCCAGCGCCTCGCCGAGGGGCTGGCCGAGCGCGGCAAGCGCGTGGCGGTCGTGGCCGTCCAGCATGACAGGTCGCTGCCGCTGCGCGAGGTCCGCGCCGGAGTCTCGGTCTTTCGCAGCCCGGTCCTCCGGACGATCGGGCGCGGGCCGGTGAGCCCCGGCTTCGTGTCGCTGGCCCGGCGGATCGCCCGCAGGTCGGCGATCGTCAACCCGCACGTGCCGATGCTCGAGGTGGCGCCCATCGCGATGGGGGTGCGCGGGCGGCCCCTGGTGACGACCCATCACATCGACCTGTGGTTGCCGCCGGGCGTGGTGAACGCGGTCGCCACGCGGGCGGTGGACGTCTCCACCTGGGCCGCGCTGCGCCGCTCCGACGCGGTCGTGCTGAACAGCACGGACCAGGCCCGCGGGTCGAAGCTGTGGCCCCTGATCAAGCGGCGGAACTGGCGGGGAATCGCGCCGCCGTGCCTCGACCGCCGTGGCGGCCAGCCCGCCTACCGGGACGGAGGCGGCCTGCACGTCGGCTTCCTCGGCCGCATCGTCGAGGACAAGGGCATCGAATACCTCGTACGGGCCTTTCAGCGGCTCGACGATCCGGACGCCCGGCTGCTGATCGGCGGCGACTGGATCAAGGTCGCCGGCGGCGGGATCGAGGACCGGCTGCGCCCGCTCATCGGCGACGACAAGCGGATCCGGATGCTGGGCCTGCTCAGCGGCAGCCAGATCGACGACTTCTACGCCTCGATCGACGTCTTCGCGCTGCCCTCCGTCGCCGAGTCCTTCGGCACCGTCCAGGCGGAGGCGATGATGACCGACGTCCCGTCGGTCACCACCGACCTGCCCGGAGGGCGTTCGCCCGTCCTGCAGACGGGTTTCGGCCGCCGGGTCCCGCCACGCGATCCGGCCCGGCTGGCCCGCGCGATCACCGAACTGGCGGCGCTGACTCCCGACGAGCGCGCCGAAGGGGGCCGCCGGGCCCGCCGCCTCTACAGCACGGACACCTTCCTGGACGCCTACGAGGAGCTGTTCGACCAGGTCACCCCCATGGCGGACAACTCCTCGGCGATCGGCGCCCCGCGGCCGAGCACCCTGGTGAAGTAGTGACGCGTTCACCGAACGGGCGCCGGCTCCTGCTCAGGCTGCTCCGGACGGCCGTCTATGCGATCATCGTCGTCTTCCTGTGCTGGCAGCTCTGGCGGGTACGGCACGGGCTCGGCGACAGCCTGACCTCCGTCGGCTGGGGCGCCGTCGGCCTCGCGGCCGGATTCACCGTGGTGGGCACCTTCCCCGGATTCTTCGGGTGGAGACTGCTCGTGACCGGCAGCGGCATCCGTCTGACGGTGTCCGACGCGGCCTGGGTGTTCTTCCTGTCCGGGGTGACGCGCTACCTGCCCGGCGCGATCTGGCCCCCGATCGTGCAGGCCGCGCTCGCACGCCGGGTCGGAGCGCCGGCGGCCGGGCTCATGACGGCCGGGCTGATCACGCTCGTCCTGACCGCGCTGAGCGGGAGCATCGTCGGATTGCTGGCGGTCCCCTACCTGGCGGCGGACGATCCGCTGTGGTGGCTGGCGTTGCCGCTCGTGCTCGCCGGCGCCGGCGCGGTCGTCCTGGCGCCACGCCTGCTCGCGAAGCTGCTGCGCCTCGGGCAACGCCTGCTGCGGCGCGGAGCGCACGAGATCGCGCTGCCCACCGCCCGGACCTCGATGGGCGTGCTCGCGTACAACGTCCTCGGGTGGTGCTGCAACGGCACGCACGCGGCGATCCTCGCGGTCGCGTTCGGCGCGCCGCTCGCGGGCGCGCTGACCCTCGGCATCGGCGGATTCGTCCTCAGCGCGGTCGCCGGTGCGCTGTCGCAGGCGCCCGCCGGTCTCGGAGTGCGCGAGGTCGTGCTCGGCCTCACGCTCGGCGTCCTGGTCAGCGGCCCGGACCTGGTCACGCTGCTGCTGCTGAGCCGGCTGCTCACCACTCTGGGGCACGTGATCGCGACCCTCGGAGTGCTCGGTCTGCTGGCCGGGACCCGCTTCGTGGCGGCCAGAAGAGCAGCTCGAACATCGCCCGTCCCATCACTCACAAGGGAGTAGACCATGATGCGCGTCATCGGCACCGGCTACGGCCGGACGGGGACGACCTCCCTGAAGGCGGCGCTGGTGCGACTCGGCCTCGGGCCGTGTCTCAGCGCAGGGGACGTCTTCAGGAATCCCCGGCTGATCCGGCCGCTGCTCGGAGCGGTCGAAGGCAGAGCGGCGAACTGGGAGGAGATCCTCGCCGGATACCAGTCCATCGTGTGCGAACCGGCCACCCCCTGCTGGCGGCAGCTCGTCCAGCGTTATCCGGACGCGAAGGTCGTGCACACGGTACGCGACCCGGAGCAGTGGATCAGCAGCGTGCGACGGACGCTGATGAGGCGGCGCCGGCACATCGACACCTTGTACGGCCGGGCCGCCATCCAGATGTCGTCGATGCTCGGCACGGATTTCGCCCCATTGATCAAGCTGTTCCAGTTGACGCTCGAAGGACAGGCCCTGCGATCGGTGAACGAGCGGCGGCCGGAACACGCCATGGAGCAGTTCCGGGCGCACACGGACGAGGTCGTCGCGGCCGTCCCCGCAGACCGGCTGCTCATCTACGACATCGGCGACGAGTGGGGGCCGCTGTGCGAGTTCCTCGGCGTCCCGGTGCCGGCGGAACCGTTCCCGCTGAAGAGCACCACGGTGGAGTTCCCCACCAGCCGCGGCTTCGGCAGGGAGGCGGCCGCGCTCTTCCTGAGCCGGACCCGGTGATCGGCCGCCGGTGCGGGGGAACCCGGCTCCTCGTCGCCGCCACGGCGGCATGGACCGCGTTCCTCGTCCTGCACGTCCTGCTCGCCGGCGACTGGTGGCCGTGGGTCATCTTCGAGATGACGCCCCCGCTGACCGCGGTGGCGGTGCCCCTGCTGTTGCTCGCGTTCGTGTGGCGCGCGCGCCCGGTGCGCCGCCCGCTGTCCGTGGTCCTGGTGCTCCTGCTGCTGGCCGGTGCCTATCTGGCCGGCTACGGCCGCGGGTGGACGTCCCCCGCCGCCGCCGGCCCGCAAGGTGCGGGGATCAAGGTCTTCGCCTGGAACACCGGCTACTGGGAGATGGAGAACAACCCGGACGCCTTCTTCACCTTCCTGCGCCAGCAGGACGCCGACGTCTACCTCCTCCAGGAACACCTGTACGCGATCCGCAACGACACGCCGTACAACGAGGTGATCCGCATCGACGCCACGCCCCGGCTCCGCACGGAGTTCCCGGGCTACCAGATCTCCATCGAAGGCGAGTTCGTCACCATGTCCCGGCTGCCCATCGTCGCGGAGCACCGCCAGACGGTCTCCAGCACCGGCGACGACTGGTTCTGGAAGGGACCGAAGTTCCAGCGCACCGAGATCCAGGTCGGCGGACGCCCGGTCTCCTTCTACAACGTGCACCTGCCGGGCCCCTACCGCGACGGCAACCCCTTGACCGCCGGGTTCTACCAGCGCCAGGTGAAGCAGAGCCTGTGGCGGTACGAGAACCTGAGCAAGCTGCGCGCGGACGTGGCCGCCAACCCCCTCCCGACCGTGCTGGCCGGCGACTTCAACTCGCCCTGGACGGAGCTGTACTCCTTCCGGCCCGGCATCCGGGCGCACGGCCCCCCCGGCGCGCTCGCGCCCCTGCACACCTGGCCCCTGTCCAACTTCGCCTTCCCCCGGATGTGGCGGCTCGACTGGCTGTACACCAGCGGCGACCTGGCCGTGCCCAGCTACCACCTCGACGGCGGAGGCAAGGTCCTGTCCGACCACGCGGCCCAGGAGTTCCGCGTCGTCGTCCCCGAGCAGAAGGGCGGCGTGACGTGAGGATCGTCATCGTCTCCACCGGCGCACCGCCCGACCCGTTCGGCGGGATCGGCACCTACATCGAAGGGCTGCTCGGCGGCCTGACCGCCCATGACGCCGAGGTGCACCTGGTGGGCGCGTCCCGGCATCCGCACCTGCCGCGCGTGTTCCGGCACCAGGGGGCGACCGTCCGCCGGGTGCTCGTCACGCCGCCGTGGGCGCGTACCTCGCTGCCGCGCTCCCGGATCGGGATGATGGCCGTCGTCGCCCGGCTGAACCTCGTCGGGGCCTGGTACGCCTGGCGGCTGCACGCCCGCGGCAAGGTGGACCTGGTCGCGGTGCACGACTGGATGTGCGCGCCGGCCGGGCTGGTCTGCGCCGTCCTGTTCCGGATACCGGTCTGCTACCACGTGCACTCCGCCGAGATCTTCCTGCGGGACCGGGGCCGGGGCCCGGTCTCCGCGCTCGGACGGGCGCTGAACCGGGCGCTGAGCCGCCGAGCCCGGTTGATCATGGTTCCGTCGCCGCACACCGCGGCCGGCATCCCCCACCTGGCCGGCCGGTCCGACGTCGCCGTGGTGTCGCACGGCGCGGGGAAGGCGTGGCGGATGACCTGCCCGGACGACGTCGAACGCGCCGCCGTACGGGACAAGGTCCGGGCGTTGTACGGGATCCAGGACGACCAGCCGATGATCATGTTCGCCGGCCGGTACGGACCCCACAAGGGGGTGACCGAGCTGATCGAGACGGTCCGCCGGATGCGGGCCGGCGGCACCGACGTCACCCTGGTCATGGCCGGCACCGGCTGGCCCGACGACACCGCCATCGACCAGCGGCTGCGCGAGCGGGTCGCGGAGGCGGGGCTGGCCGGGCGGGTGCACGTGCTCGGGCGCTACCTGGACACCGACGAGCTCCGCGACCACGTGGTGGCGGCCGACGCGTGCGTCTTCCCCTCGACCTCGGAGTCGTTCGGGTTCGCCGCCCTGGAGGCGATGGCGCTGCGGGCCCGGGCCGTGGTCGGCCCCGGCTTCGACCCGGAGGTGGTCGGCAGCGCCGAGGGGGCGTGCGTGCGGACCGCCACGCTCGATCCGGACGAACTGGCGGACGCGCTGCTCCGGGTGCTGGGCGACGACGACCCGGGCCTGGGCGACCGGGCCCGCCGGTACGTCCTCGGCCGCCATTCCTGGGACACCGCGGCCACCCGTACGCTGCGGGCGTACGCCGAGGCGGTCCGGCGGTGAGCCCGCACCCGGGGAAGGCCGACGGCCGGTTCGGACGTCCCGCGAAAGGAGAAGCGTTGGCGCACCGCCTGACGGTGATCGGCACCGGATACCTGGGCGCGACCCATGCCGCGTGCATGGCCGAGCTCGGGTTCGAGGTGCTGGGCATCGACGTCGATCACGAGAAGGTGGCCCGGCTGGCGGCCGGTGACCTGCCCGTCCACGAGCCTGGTCTTCAGCAGCTCCTGCGCCGCAACCTCGACGCCGGGCGGCTCGCGTTCACGACGTCGTTCGAGCAGGCCGCCGCGTTCGGTGACGTGCACTTCCTGTGCGTGGGCACGCCCCAGCTCGCCGGCTCCGGGGCCGCCGACCTGAGCCAGGTCCACGGGGCCGTCGACGCGCTCGTCCCCCACCTGCGGCGGGAGTGCCTGATCGTCGGCAAGTCCACGGTCCCGGTCGGCACCGCCGCCGGGCTGGCCGAGCGCATCACCGCGGGCGCGCCCGTCGGCGACGGCGCCGAACTGGCGTGGAACCCGGAGTTCCTGCGCGAGGGCTACGCGGTGCAGGACACGCTACGCCCCGACCGCATCGTCATCGGCGCCGCCTCCGAGCGGGCCGGGCAGGTGCTGCGCGAGGTGTACGCCAAGCTGCTCGCCGAGGGCATCCCGCTGGTGCTCACCGACTACCAGACCGCGGAGCTGGTGAAGGTCGCGGCGAACGCGTTCCTCGCCACCAAGATCTCGTTCATCAACGCGATGGCCGAGGTCTGCGAGGTCTCGGACGCCGACGTCACCAAGCTCGCGGAGGCGCTCTCCCACGACGGCCGCATCGGCGGCAGGTTCCTGAGCCCGGGGCTCGGCTTCGGCGGCGGCTGCCTGCCCAAGGACATCCGCGCGTTCCTGGCCCGCGCCGGGGAACTGGGCGTGGACCGGGCACTGTCGTTCCTGCGCGAGGTGGACGCGATCAACCTGCGGTGCCGGGCCCGTACCGTCGGTCTGGCCCGTGACCTGGTCGGCGGCACGTTCGCGGGCAAGGCGATCGGCGTGCTCGGGGCGTCCTTCAAGCCCGGCTCCGACGACATCCGCGACTCCCCCGCGCTGGACGTCGCCGCCACGATCCGCGAGCAGGGCGGCACGGTCACCGTGTACGATCCCGCGGCGCTGGCCAACGCCCGCCGGGCGCACCCGCACCTGGGCTACGCCACGTCGACGCGGGAGGCGGCGCGCGACGCGGACGCCGTGCTGCTGCTCACCGAGTGGCGCGAGTTCCGCGAACTGGACCCCGAAATCCTCGGGAAGGTGGTCCGGGCCCGCAACATCGTCGACGGGCGCAACGCCCTGGACGCCGGGCGCTGGCGCGGGGCCGGCTGGACGTACCGGGCGCTGGGCCGCCCGTAGCCGCCGGGGCGCGGACGGGCCAGGCGTCCAGCAGCCGCCATGCGGGTGTGGCGAGCTGGATGCCCAGGACCTTGCCGAGCTGTTCGGGCCGCTGCGGCGGGCCCGGTCCGGTGGTCAGGCCGGCCGGTCCCGCCGGGCGGACAGGGCCGCCGCGGCCAGGGGGAAGAGGGCGACGACCGCGAGTGTGCCGGGCAGGCCCAGGACCGCCGCCAGCGCCCCGGCGACGGCCGAGCCCACCCCGCCGCCGACGAAGAACGTCAGGTTGAGCAGCCCCATCCCCGCGCCGCGCAGCGCAAGGGGCAGTCGCGCCGACACCTCGCCGGTGATCACCACCTGGGTGACGGCGAACGCGGCCAGGCAGAGCGAGGCGGCGGCCACCGCGGGCCAGGGCCCGCCCAGGCCCGTCGCCGTCACGGCGAGAGCGACCGCCGCGGCCAGCGCGGCACCGGCCAGCAGCAGACGGGCGGGGCGGGGGCCGAGCCGTCCGGCGCGGCGGGACAACACCGCGCCGACCACCGCGCCGGGCAGCAGCGCCGCGCCGATCTCGAGCCCGCTCCAGCCGTACGACCTGGCCAGGAACTGCGGGACGACGTACATGGTGGCGAACAGGCCGCCGAAGACGCCGACGCCGGTCAGGGCCGCGATCCGGTTGGCGGCCTGGCCGGTCACCTCGCGCGGGACGAAGCCGTCCGGCCGCCTGACCATCCGCCGGGCCAGCGCGGCGGCGGCGAGCACGAGCACCGTGGCGAGCGCCGCCACGACCGGGCCGCCGAGCCGCAGCGTCCCGGCCTGGATGAGCACCAGCAGCGTGCTCACGGCGACGGTCAGCGTGGCGGCCCCGGTGACGTCGATCGGGCGGCGCGAGCCCGGCCGCCCGGCCAGCGGCAGGCAGAGCGGCACCGCCAGGACCGACAACACCGGCAGCACGAGGGCGACCCGCCAGCTCAGCCAGGTCGTCACCACGCCGCCAAGCAGCGTGGCGGTGGCCGCGAAGCCGGCCAGGACCACGCCGTAACCGGCGAGCGCGCGGGACCGGCCGGCCGGGTCCACCCCGGCGAGCAGGGCGGCGCCGGCCGCCGCCGTGCCCCCGGAACCGGCGGCCAGCACCAGCCGCCCGGCGACCACGACGCCGAGGCTGGGCGCCACGAGGCACACCAGCGTGCCGGCGGCGAGCAGCGCCGACGCCAGCATCAGCGTGGCCCGCACGCCCCAGGAGTCGGCGAGCCGCCCGAAGATCGCGGTGCCGACGCCGAGCGCCAGCGCGTGCGCGGTCAGCACCCAGGCGACCTGCGCGGGGTCGGCCCGCAGCGCGATCGCGACCTGGGGCAGCGCCACGGCGGCGGACGTGACGCCGAACACCGACGGCCCGAACAGCGTGCCGATCCGCACGGCGCTCGACAGCGGCCCGATCCGCCCGCCTGCGGCCACGGAGACGGCGCTCATCGGGCGTTCCGCGGTGACCGCCAGGCGGTGTCCGGCACGAAGCGCACGTCGTAACGCTCCTGCTCCGGCAGCAGCCCCTCGAACGGCTCAAGACCGTGCTGGACGCGTCCGAGCCGCCGGAAGTAGCCGAACCGGTCGACGCCCGGCGTCAGCACGATCAGCAACTCGGCGCCCGTCCCCGGTGCCGCGCCGAACGCGTGCGGCAGCCCTGGCGGCACGACGACCAGCCCGCCGCTGCCGACGGTCGCCGTCTCGTCGCCGAGGAGGAACTCCATCTCCCCGCCGGCGACGAAGAACAGCTCCGTGGAGCGCGCGTGGTAGTGCGGCGCGGCGCCGTCGCGGCCCGGCCCGAGCGTGAGCAGGTTGGCGCCGAGCGCGCCCGCGGTGTGGCTCGCGTCGGCCAGCAGCGTGAACGCCCCGCCCGCCGGAAGGCCCACGACCTCCGCGGACTCCGCGGGGACGACCAGGGCCTTCGTCATGGTGGCAGTCATCATCCAGTTCCCTTCGAGATCGGCTTCCATTCGAGCGGGGGAAGAAGCCGGGAACCAGAAGCGGTTATGACCGAGGACCATCACGGAACGAGATGAATCGGGGAACAAGGGTGGAGTTGCGGCAGCTCGCGTACTTCGTGGCGGTCGCCGACGAGGGCGGTTTCGGGCGGGCCGCCGAGCGGCTCAGCATCGTGCAGTCGGCGGTGAGCCAGCAGGTCCGGCGGCTCGAACGCGAGCTGGGCGTGCCGCTGTTCGACCGTACGACCCGGCGCGTGCGGCTGACCGGCGCGGGCGAGCGCCTGCTGCCGGAGGCGCGCGCGGTGCTGGCCGCCGCGCGGCGCACCCGGCAGGTGGCCGCCGACCTCCGCGCGGGCACCGAGGGCGTGCTGCGGCTCGGCGTCGTGCACGGGCCGGGCGACCGCGTCTACCGGACGCTCAACGAGCTGGCCTCGGTCGCGCCGGGGCTCCAGGTCCGGCCGCGCCGCCTCCCCCTGCCCGCCCGGTTGGCCGCCGTACGCGCGGGCGAACTGGACGCGGCGCTGGTCCGCGCCCTCACCGACGCCCCCGGCCTGGAGCTCCTGCCGATCTGGGAGGACCCGCTGCACGTGGCGTTGCCCGCCGGGCACCCGCTGGCGCGCTCGTCCGTGCTCAGGCTCGAAGACCTGGCGGACCTGCCGCTCCGGCTGGCCGCCCGCGAGGACAACCCGCCCTTCCACGACCTGGTCTCCGACGCGTGCCGGGCGGCCGGGGCCGCCCCGCCCGCCGGGCCGCCGTTCACGACGTTCGCCGAGACGCTGGCCGACATCGGCGTCGGGCCCGCGTCCTGGACGGTCTTCTACGAGGTCGCGGGCCTGCCCGAGCTGCCCAGGGTCGCGCTGCGCCCGCTCGTGGAGCCGGCGTTGACCACCTCGCTGGCCGTGCCGCCGGGCCCGCCCGCGCCCGCCGTCCGCCACCTGCTGGACGCCCTGGCCCGCGTCACCTGACGCCCGTCGGCACGCCGGGCCCGGGTCTCACTCCAGGGGCAGGGGGCGGCGTGGCACGGGCGCGGTGTGGATGAGAGACGTGGTCGTGTGACCGTAGGGGGTGAACAGGTCGAGGATCGGTTCGAGCTCGTCGACCGCCCGCAGGTGCATCGTGAAGTAGAAGCAGTCGTCGCCGGTCATCCGGTAGCACTCGACGATCTGGGGGACTTCCTGGGCGATCTTGGAGATGCGCTGGAGCTCCCGGATCGCCGGACGGATCCGGACCATCACGGTGACCGGAACCCCGGCCCGCGCGCACCCACCGGGCGCGGGCCCTCTGCGAGACCTGACCCCAGCCGATCTTCTCGCGCCGCCGGTGATCCACCTGCCGTCCATGAACGAATCCAGGTCACCTCTCCGAAGAAGGGACTTCGATGACCGAGCCTCACTGGTTACGCAGGACCCTGACGGCAAGCGTGATCCTGGCCGTCGCCGCGGGACTCCTGGCGTTGGCGCCCTCCGCCTCCGCATCCCCTTCCGCCGTCCCGCCGCCGTACGCGGCCGACCTCCCTGACCTCGGCACCCCCGCCGTGGCCTTCGACCGCGTCGGCACTCCCGTCGCGACCGGCGTCGCCGTACGCGGCGCCGACGGCTCGCTGCTGTACAGCCCCCGCTCGGGCTCCGCCTTCGGCGCGTTCCAGTCGCTCGGCGGTGTGATCGTCGGCGATCCGTCGGTGGTGGTGAACTCGGGCGGCACGCACTTCTTCGTCCGCGGCACCGACGACCAGGTGTACACCAACACGATCACTCCGTCCGGTGCCGTCACCGGCTACGCGCAGGTGCCCGGCCTGACCGTCACCGGCGACGTCGAGGCGATCGTCCCCAACCTCGTGCCGCCGACCAGCGTACGGATCTTCGCTCGCGGCACCGACGGCGCCGTGTGGACCAACAACCTCAGCGGCGGCGCGTGGAGTGGCTGGAGCAGCCTCGGCGGCTACGCCACCAGCGACATCACCGCCACCCGCACCTTCGTCGTCCCGAACGACACCATCCGGGTGTTCATCCGGGGGGCCGACAACCGCGTCTACGTCAACAGGGTGAGCACCAGCGGCGTCTCCGGTTTCGAGCCGCTCGCCGATCTGCAGGTGACCAGCAACATCGCCGTCGCCGAGGACGCCGTCTTCGGCGGCGGTTTCATCGCCGCCCGGGGCGCGGACAACGGTCTGTGGACGCTCAACCTGTATACCGTCCCGTACGTCTGGAAGCCGCTCGGCGGCACCGTCACCAGCGACATCGCCATCAGTTACCAGGCCAATGTCACCGCCTTCTACGTCCGGGGCACCGATGACGCCCTCTACGTCAACAAGGCGACCGCCCCGACCGCGGTCTTCCGCGGCTTCGAACGGATCGACGGCACGGTCACCGGCAACCCGGCGGCGTTCGGCTCCGGCCCCAACGCTCCGGGCACCGGGTTCCTGCTGGCCCGCCTCGCCGGCGGGTCGCTGGGCCTGAACATCGAGCCCAGTCCCTCGGTCCTGCCGCCGCACAAGTTCGGCGGCTACGCCCCGATCCCGGGCCCGGCCGTCGGCTGAGCCACCCTCGCCCGCGTCCTCTCGGGGGCGCGGGCGACCGCCTCTGCCCGGACCCGCTCAGATCGGTCAGCGGCGCACCCGATAGCGCAGGTGAAGCACCCGGTTGCCGTGAATCACCACGTCGGGATCCTCCAACAGGTGCTGCGCGTGAACCGACCCGAAGAAGCGCTTGCCGGACCCGAACACGACGGGTACGACGTCCATGCGCACCTCGTCGATCAGGCCCGCGGCCAGCACCTGGCCACCGACGTCGCCGGCGGCGACCTCGACCACGCGGTCACCCGCAAGCTCCTGCGCCTTGGCCACGGCTGCCTTGACGATGAGCAACGCCGACGGCCCGGGGGCAGCGTCAGCCGGGCGTACGGCGGCGTGCCCTCCAGGTAGTAAAGGTCGTCGATCAGCCCGTCCAACGGCGGTCGCGGCACTCTGGACACGTACTCCACCCCCACAGCATCGCCGACGCCCCGCCGGCATCGAGCGCCGGGACGGGCGTGCGTCCGGTGTTACGCAGTCGGCGGGTCGGTCAGGACCGTCAGCCCGTCAGCCGGTCGGAGCGGCGGCGCAGGTCGGCGGCGAACTCCTCGGCCCGGCCGAGCTGGGTGCGCAGCTTCTCGCACCGTTCGCGGGCGGCCTCCTCGAACCGGCCCAGCCGCGCGAGCAGGTCCTCGCGCTCGTCCGCGCCGAGTGCCGCCGCGCCGAGGTCGTCCAGCCGGTCGGTGACGGCGAGCAGGTCGGCCATCTCCTCCAGCGTGAAGCCGAGCGGCTTCATCCGCCGGATGACCATCAGCCGCGCCACGTCGGCCTCGGTGTACAGGCGGAAGCCGCCCCGGGTGCGCGCCGACGGCCGGACCAGGCCGACCTCGTCGTAGTGGCGGATGGTGCGCAGCGACAGCTCCGTCCGGGCCGCCACCTGCCCGATGTGCATGCGCTCCCCACCGGAGGGCGTGGTTTCGTGCATTCTCGTTCGACCTCGCTGCTCGGCTCGCCCGGCCCCGCCGGATCTCTACCCTAACGTTAGGGTAGAGTTGCCCGCGGCCTGGCCGGCCGAGTCGCGCCCCGCACCGCCGGCACACCGTCGATCCCGAGGTAAGGAACACCACGCGCGCATGCCCGTGACCATGATCGCAAGCTGCCCGCCGTGACATCCTCGCGGCGGCTCTGAGGGTCTCCCGGCCGCCGCCCGCTGACAGCAGGAGAACACCCGGCCATCGGCCGGTGCCCTCGTGCGCCCGTCAGGACGGGCGCGCACACCTCAGAAGGATGTCGTGTTGCCCAGTTCCGCCCCCACGCCCGCCCGTCCCCCGCTGATCGCGCGCCTGCGGCCCGGCCGGCCCGCCTGGCTGACGCCCTCGGTGGCGCGTACCGAGATCCTGTCCGGCCTGGTGGTCGCGCTCGCGCTGATCCCCGAGGCGATCTCGTTCTCCATCATCGCCGGCGTCGATCCCAGCGTCGGACTGTTCGCGTCCTTCACCATGGCCGTGGTCATCGCCGTCGTGGGCGGGCGGCCGGCGATGATCTCCGCGGCCACCGGCGCGATCGCCCTGGTCGTCGCCCCGCTGGCGCGCGAGCACGGCATCGGCTACCTGATCGCCACCGTCATCCTCGGCGGCCTCATCCAGATCGCGCTCGGCGCGCTCGGCGTGGCCAGGCTGATGCGCTTCGTGCCGCGCAGCGTGATGGTCGGCTTCGTCAACGCGCTGGCCATCCTGATCTTCATGGCGCAGGTGCCCGAGCTGATCGACGTGCCCTGGACCGTCTACCCGCTGGTCGGCGCCGCGCTCGCGCTGATGGTGTTCCTGCCCAGGCTGACCAGGGTGGTCCCGGCCCCGCTGATCTCCATCGCCGCGCTGACCGCCCTCACCGTCGGCGCCGGTCTGGCCGTGCCGACCGTCGGCGACCGGGGCGCGCTGCCCTCCTCGCTGCCCGTGCCCGGCCTGCCGGACGTGCCCCTCACGCTGGACACCCTGACCCTCATCGCCCCGTACGCGCTCGGCTTCGCCCTGGTCGGGCTCATGGAGTCGCTGCTGACGGCCAAGCTGGTGGACGACCTCACCGACACCCGCTCCTCCAAGACCCGCGAGTCCATCGGCCAGGGCGTCGCGAACATCGTCACCGGCTTCTTCGGCGGCATGGGCGGCTGCGCCATGATCGGCCAGACCATGATCAATGTCGGGAACGGCGCCCGCACCCGCCTGTCCACCTTCACCGCCGGCGTGCTGCTCATGGTGCTGTGCATCGTCTTCGGCCCGCTGGTCTCCCAGATCCCGATGGCCGCCCTGGTCGCCGTGATGATCCTGGTCTCGTTCGGCACCTTCGACTGGCACTCCGTCGCCCCGGCCACGCTCCGGCGCATGCCCGCCGGCGAGATCGGCGTCATGGTGATCACCGTCGCGGTCGTGGTGGCCACCCACAACCTGGCCATCGGCGTCGTCGTCGGATCCCTGACCGGCCTGGTCATCTTCGCCCGCCGGGTCGCCCATCTCGCCCGGGTGACCGCCTGCCTCGACCCCGACGGCCGGCAGGTCGTCTACGCGGTCACCGGCGAGCTGTTCTTCGCCTCCACCAACGACCTGGTCTCCCAGTTCGACTACGCGGGCGACCCCGACGAGGTGGTCATCGACCTGACCGGCGCCCACATCTGGGACGCCTCCTCCGTCGCCGCCCTGGACACCGTCGAGGCCAAGTACGCCGCCCGCGGCAAGACCGTGCGTATCGTGGGGCTCAACCCGCCCAGCGCCCGCATGCACGCCACCCTGTCGGGCGAGCTGTCCGGCAGCCACTGAGACCGGCCCGCGAGGGTGACCTCGCTCACAACGTGTCACAACCGCGGGCGCGGATCGTCTCAGAGGGCATGACGAACAACGCGGAACGGACCTCGGTGCTCATCACCGGAGGCAACAAGGGGCTGGGCCTCGAAGCGGGTCGCCGGCTCGGCGCGCTGGGCTGGACGATCTTCCTCGGCTCGCGCGACGCGGACCGGGGACGGGCCGCCGCCGCCGGGCTGGCCGACGGCGGCGCGCAGGTCGTCATGGTCCCGCTGGACGTGACCTCCGACGAGTCGGTGGCCGGCGCGGTGCGCCTCGTCCGTGAGCACACCGACCGCCTGGACGTGCTGATCAACAACGCCGGCGCGCCCGGAGAGATCGTCACCCCCGCGGACGCGACCGCCGCCGACCTGCACCCCGTCTACGACACCAACGTGTACGGGCCGGTCAGGGTCACCCACGCGTTCCTGCCCCTGCTGCGGGCGGCGGAGCACCCGCGGGTGGTGATGGTCTCCAGCGGCGGCGGCTCCTTCGCGGTCGTGACCGACCCGGGCCAGCCCATGTCGAAGCTGCACGAGCTGGCCTACAGCTCGTCGAAGGCGGCGCTGAACATGATCACCGTCCGGTACGCCCAGGCGCTCCCGGAGATCAAGTTCAACGTCGCCACCCCGGGCGAGATCTCGACCCGCAGGTTCGCCGCCACCGACATGAACCACCACACCGGCGAGCTGACGGTCACCGAGGGCACCGACTCGATCGTCAGGCTCGCGACGCTCGACGCGGACGGCCCGAGCGGCGTCTTCGTCGACCGCCTCGGCCCCGTCTCCTGGTGAGCGTCTGGTAGACAGGGCGCGACATGCGAGCTCTCTGGAGGGATTCCGTGCCTGGACCAGCGGACGAGGCGGGCACGGCCGGTTACCGGCCGCTGCTGTTCTCCATCGCCTACGGGATGATCGGGTCGGTGGGCGACGCCGAGGACCTCGTCCAGGACGCGTTCCTCGGCCTGACCCGGGCGCGCCAGGCGGGCACCACGATCATCGACCCGAAGGCGTACCTGACGACAGCGGTGACCCGGCTGAGCATCGACCACCTGCGTTCGGCGCGGGTGCGGCGGGAGACGTACGTGGGCGAGTGGCTGCCCGAGCCGGTCGTGGTGCCCGCCGAGGCGTCGGGCCCGGCCGAGCACGCCGAACTGGCCGACGCCCTGTCGATGGCGTTCCTCGTGCTGCTGGAGTCCCTGTCGCCGGTGGAGCGGGCGGTGTTCATGCTGCGCGAGGTGTTCGGCTACGACTACCCGGACGTGGCGCGGATCGTCGGCAAGACCGAGGTGAACTGCCGGCAGATCTGCACGCGCGCCCGGCGGCGCGTCGCCGCCGGGGGGCAGGCGCTCGACGGCGCGCGGCTCCCGGCGCGGCGGGCCGCGGGAGAGGCGCTCGCCCGCAGGTTCTTCGAGGCCGCCGACGGCGGCGACATCGAGGGGCTGCTCGGCCTGCTCGCCCCCGACGTGGTGCTGCACGGCGACGGCGGCGGCAAGGCGCGGGCACTCGGCCGCCCGATGACCGAGCCCGGCCGCGTCGCGCAGGCGCTGGTCAGCGGGTTCCGCCGGATCAGGGGGCTCGGCGTCACCTACCGGCCGGCCTGGGTCAACGGCCGTCCGGGCGCCGTCATGTACGACGCCGAGGGGCACGTCGCCGGCGTGGTCGGGCTGGACATCGCCGACGGCATGGTCCGGACGATCCACTCGGTGGCCAATCCCGACAAGCTCTGCCATCTCGGGCCGGTGTCCGGGGTGGGGTTGCTGCCGGAGCGGTGACGGCGGCGTCCTACGGCGGGGGCTCGGTGACCCGCGCCCGATCGTTGCCGCCGTCGGACAGGAACGACGCCAGCGCCTGTCCCTGCTCGGCCACCTCCGCCCGGTCGGCGCGCGACAGCCGGCCCAGCGGCGCGACGATCACGACGCCGGCCTCGACGGTCCAGGTCGCGGCGACCCGGCCGTCGACCAGGACGACCCGGGCCCCGGCGACCGACAGGCCGCGGTGCGCGTCGTCGATGATCCGGCCGCGGTCGTGGTAGCCGAGGATCGCGTTGTCGAAGGCCGGCAGGAAGCGCACCGGGGCGGGCGTGCCGGGGTCGGGCCGCGGCGCGCCGGGCAGGTCGAGCAGTTCCCGGCCGCGCTCGTCGCGGAAGGAGACCAGCTCCTCGCGGATCGCGGCCACGGCGGCGGGCAGCCCGGCCAGGCCGCACCAGGCCCGCAGGTCGGCCATGGTGGCGGGGCCGAACGCGGCCAGGTAGCGCCGGGCCAGCGCCTGCCCCACCGGGTCGGAGCCGTCCGGTGCGGGCGGGTCGATCGGGCGTCCCAGCCAGGCGGACAGCAGCACGTTGCGTACGCCGCCCTTCATCCGCCACAGCCCGCGCGGCGGGAGCTGCGCCATCGGGAGGAGCGCGGCGACCAGCAGTTCCCCCAGCGCCCGGGGCGGCGGGTCCGGCCAGCGGTCGGCCAGCGCCCGTACCAGCTCGCTCATCGAACGCGGCTCGCCGTCGGCCATCACCGCCAGGCCCGCCGCCGCCAGCTCGTCGAGGTCCACCCCGGCCAGCTCACGCCGGTAGGTGCCGAGCACCCGCTGGCGCAGCATGGGGTCGTGGCGGGCCCGCCAGGCCAGGACGTCCTCGGCGGTCAGCAGGTGGACGGTGCGGCGCATGAGGTGGGTGCGCACCACCCCGCGCCCGGCCACCAGCTCCGACAGCGCCGCCGGGTCGAACGCGCGCAGCCGCGACCAGAGCCCGACGAACGGCTCCTGCGGCTCCTGCGCCTGCAGCCCGCACAGGTGCGCGACGGCCTCCCGCACCGGCACGCCGGAGCGGTCGAGCAGCAACTGCCGGGCCAGCGTCGCGCGGTTGAGCGCCCGCGCGTCCAGGACGGTCGCCGCGCTCACGCCGCCGCCCGCGTGATGGTCGGCGGGTCGTCGGCCACGTCGATCCGGCCGAACCTCATGGTGCCCATGCGGGAGGAGCTGACCTGGATCCCGGTCCGGCTCAGTGGCCGCGGTCTCATGCTGGTGTTCCCTTCGCTGTGTCAGCCGCTGTAGGGGGTCGCCACGTCCAGGACCCAGACGACGCCGAAGCGGTCCTCCAGCATCCCGTACAGCGGGGCCCACTGGGCGGGACCCAGCGGCTGAACGATCTTCGCCTCGGCGGACAGCTTCTCCCAGTACCCGGTGATCTCCTGCGCGCTCTCGCCGCGCACCGACAGGAAGAACGCGTTCTCACCCCGGTCCCACGGCAGCCGCGCGGGCACGTCGTACGCCATCACGTGGAAGCCGTTGCCCGCGCTGACCTGGCCCCACATCACCTGGTCGGCCTCGGCGGGGTCGGGCGCGTGCCCCGCGTCCCGGTAGGTGACGACGGCGAGGTCACCGCCGAACACGGACCGGTAGAACTCCAGCGCCGCGCGGGCGTCGCCCCGGAAGTTCAGATGCGCTACGGACTTGACGGCCATCTTCGGCTCCTGATCTCTGCTTGTCGGCTCCGGGACGCGCGGTCCCGGCTCGCTCTTCCGGAAACCACGGTGCCAGGGGAAGTGGCCAGGGTGTGTCCGCTACTCAGCGCGTCCTGCGGCAGAATGGACGGCATGCCGAAAACCTCAGCGCGGCTGCTGGCGTTGTTGTCGCTGCTCCAGACCCGCCGCGACTGGCCGGGGGCGCTGCTGGCCGAGCGGCTGGAGGTCAGCGCCCGCACCGTCCGCCGCGACGTCGATCGCCTGCGCGAGCTCGGCTACCCCATCACGGCCTTCAAGGGGCCCGAGGGCGGCTACCGGCTCGACGCCGGCACGGAGCTGCCGCCGTTGCTGTTCGACGACGAGCAGGCCGTCGCCCTGGCCATCGCGCTCCAGCTCGCCACCACCAGCGGGGCCGGCATCGAGGAAGGCGCGGCGCGCGCCCTGAACACCATCCGGCAGGTCATGCCGGCGCGCCTGCGCCACCGTATCGACACCCTGCGGATCACCGCCGTCGAGCCGCCCGTGCTCCGGCCGGATCCGCAGGTCGGCAGCGGCGTGCTGCTGGCGCTCAGCGCCGCCGTCCACGCCAGGCAGGAGCTGCGCTTCGACTACGAGACGGGGCCGGGCGACGACGGCGAGCCCGTCCCGCCGCGCCGGGCGCAGCCCCATCACCTCGTCGCCTGGGGCGGGCGCTGGTACCTCGTGGCCTGGGACCTCGACCGCGACGACTGGCGCATCTTCCGCGCCGACCGGATCACCCCGCGCACCCCCAACGGGCCCCGCTTCACCCCGCGCGAACTGCCCGGGGGCTCGGTGGCCGCCTTCGTGGCCGCCAGGTTCAGGGGCTCCACCGGCTCCGCTGCCACCGACGGCGACTGGCCCTGCCGCGGCGAGGTGATCCTCGACCTGCCCGCCTCCGTCGTGTCCCATTACACCCGTGACGGGGTCGTCGAAGAGGTGGGCCCCGGCCGCTGCCGGCTCGTCCTGGGCTCCTGGTCGTGGACGGGGCTGGCCGCCGCCTTCGGCAGGTACGACGCCGCCATCGAGGTCGTCGGCCCGCCCGAGCTCAAGGACGCCTTCGCCCGGCTGGCCCGCCGCTTCAGCGACGCCTGAGCTCCGGCGTCGCGCCGGACCGGCCGCGTACGGCGATCGCCGCCGCGAGGGCGAGGCCGGCGTAGGCGACGGTCACCGCCAGGCCCGCCCACGGCGGGAGCGGGTAATAGCCGCCGAGCAGTGACCGGTCGACGTCCACGTGCGCGAAGGCCGGGATGCTCTGCGTGATCGCGAACCCGGCGGCCGGGGTGATCGTCAGCAGCCACGTGGCCTGGCCCGCGCTCGCCAGCAGGTAGGGCACGACGACCAGGGCGAGGGCCGGCACGGCGGCGACGAGACTCCGTCGGGTCAGCGCGGCGAGTCCCAGGGCCAGCACGGCGGCGAACGCGGTCAGCGCCGCGTAGCCGACGATCACCCGCAGCTCGGTGCCCAGGGTGAGCGGCTGGACGCGGTTCTGGTTGGCGCGCACCATCGCCAGGCCGGCGGGGAGCACGATCCCCGCGGCGACCAGGCCCGTCACGAACGCGACCGCGCCGACCACCACGGCCCGGGCCCCCAGCACCCGCGCCGGCCGCGACCCGACCGGCAAACCGGGTCCGCCGGATCCGTCCGGCGGACCCGACCCGGTCGGCCCGGCCTGGTGTGCCGCCGTGCCGAACCGGACCGCCGCCAACAGCACCGGGATCAGCCCCAGGGCCCCGCCCAGCAGCAGGAGGTCGGCGCGCAGGCCGCCCTCCATGGTGGCCGGGCCGATGTCACCGCCCCCGGCCACCAGGATCTCGTCGCCGGACTCGACGGCGCGGCCCGGGTGATGGGGAGTGCCGTCGGGCTGCATGACCAGGCCGACGTCGTCCTGCCGCCACGGACCGTTCGCGCCCTGCAGCCCGATCCGGTCGAACGTGGCGGCGGCCTGGGCGTAACGTTTCGCCATCTCGCGCACGTCGCCCGGCGAGGTGGCGAACAGCCCGATCTCGACCGTCTCCGGCAGGCCCGCCAGCCGGGCCGTGCCGACCTCGGTCCACGTCCGGCCGTCGCCCGACTCGTAACCGGTGACGGTCTCGCCCGACCTGGTCAGCCGCAGCCACCGCGGCCCCCGCACCGGACTTCCCGCCACGTCGTGGACGAAGTCGTGCTGCATCCGCACGCCGTGACCGCCGGTGAGCATGACGGCGGCGTACGAGCCGCCCTGGGCGAGACTCCTCCTGACGAGCAGCCCGGCCTTCGCCCACGGCACCACCCCCTTCGTGACGTTGCGCACCCCGGGCACGGCGTCCGGCAGCCGGATCTCCCCCGTCAGGTCCGACACGCGGGCCGTGATGACGCCGTCCCCCTTGAGCGGCTGGTGCACGAAGAAATACCTGTCGTTCACCGCCGTGCCGTCGGGGCCCAGCAAGGGCGCGGGGCAGGGGCCCTCACCCTGCGCGGTCACGCAACTGATCTGGACGCTCCCGGCGACCAGCAGCCCGATCGACACGGTGACCAGCACGGAGGCCGCCAAGGTGAGCACCAGGCCCCGCAGGGAGCGGAACATGGCCCACTCCGCGCGCAGCGCCCGGGAGAAACCGTCCGGCCGGGCGGCTCGGTGAGGCGTGAAAGAACTCATGGCAGCGAGTTGTACGCGGCACCCGGTTCCGGCCCGGTCGCACCGGCCGCGACCGGGCTGGAACCCACGGTCTGGCATCGTTGCGGCATGGCATCCCGACCCGGCGGCCGTTCCCGCCGCTCCACCCGTCCGAGCCGCGGTGCGCGGCGGTGAGGGTCCTCGTCGTCGAGGACTTCGAGGTCCTCGCCCGCTCCGTCGGCACCGGGCTGCGCCGCGAGGGCATGGCCGTGGACGTCGTCCTGGACGGGACCGCCGCCCTCGACCGCCTGGCCGTCACCCGCTACGACGTGGTGATCCTCGACCGCGACCTGCCCGGCGTGCACGGGGACGAGATCTGCCGGCGGCTCGCCCACGACCGCCACGAGACCCGCGTGCTGATGCTCACCGCCTCCGGCACGATCGAGGACCGGGTCCACGGGCTCAGCCTCGGCGCCGACGACTACCTGCCCAAACCGTTCGCGTTCGCCGAGTTGGTCGCCCGCGTCCGTGCCCTGGGCCGCCGCGCCACCCCGCCGCTGCCGCCCACCCTGGCGCATGGGGGCCTCACCCTCGACCCGGCCCGGCGTACCGCGTTCCGGGCCGGGCGGCGGCTCGAGCTGAGCGCCAGGGAGTTCGCCCTGCTCGAATGCCTGCTCGCGGTGCCCGGCCGGGTCATCTCCGCGGAGGAGCTGCTCGAACGCGTCTGGGACGAGGCCGCCGACCCGTTCAGCAGCGCCGTCAAGCACACCGTGCACCGGTTGCGGGCCAAGCTCGGCGACCCGCCCGTGATCGAGACCGTCCGCGAGGGCGGTTACCGCATCGGACAACCATGACCTCGCGGCGATCCCTGCAGACGCGGCTCGCGCTCGCCTACGCGGCGGGCATCTACGCCGCCGGGGTCCTCGTCCTCGTCCTGGTCGACCTGCCGCTGGCCAGCATCGACGCGGCCACCCCCAAAGGCCCCGCACCGGGCAGGATCACCGAGGCCGGGCCCGGGATCGGGCTGCCCCAGCTCCTCATCGGGTCCGCCGTCGCCCTGGTCGTCCTGGTTCCCGTCGCCCTGGCGCTCGGCTGGTACGTCGCCGGCCGCTTCCTGCAACCGCTGCGCGCCATCACCGCCACCGCCAAGGTCATCTCCGCCGGGGACCTGCACCGCCGCCTCGACCTCGGCGCGCCCGCGGACGAGCTGACCGAGCTCGGCCACACCCTGGACGACCTGTTCGCCCGCCTCGAGTCCTCCTTCGACGCCCAGCGTCACTTCGTCGCCAACGCCTCCCACGAGTTGCGCACCCCGCTCGCCGGGCTGCGTACCCTGCTCGAAGTCGCCCTCGCCGACCCTGACGCCGACGCCGCCACCCTGCGCGCGGCCTGCCAGGAGGCCCTGGCACTCGGCGGGCACCAGGAGCGGCTCGTCCAGGCGCTGCTCGCCCTGGCCACCAGCGAGCGCGGCGTCACCCGCCGGGACGACCTCGACCTCGCCCACGTCGCCGCGGACGTGCTCGCCACCCGCCGTGACCGGGCGGCGCAGGCGGGCATCGACCTCGTCGAACACCTGGCGCCCGCGCTGACGGCCGGGGACGCGAGGCTGGTCGAGAGCCTCGTCGCGAACCTCGTCGACAACGCCGTCCGCCACAACCACGCGGGCGGGCACATGACGGTCACCACGGAGACCTCCGGCGCGCAGGCGGTTCTCACGGTCACCAACAGCGGGCCGACGGTCCCCGGCGACCAGCTCCCGCGTCTGCTGCGGCCGTTCCAGAGGATGGCGCCCGACCGTCACGGGGGCGGCGGCGGTTACGGCCTCGGCCTGGCCATCGTGGACGCCGTCGCGCGGGCACACCACGCCACCCTCACCACCGCCGCACGTCCAGGAGGGGGCCTGTCCGTCACGGTGCTGTTCGCCGCAGCGAACCGGTGATCCGCGCGGCGGACGAATTCTCCAGGACGAGTGTCACAGGGTCCGGATCGCCGGCGTCTTGTGCCCAGAAGCGTAAGACGATGAAGGAGCACCTCATGACCGCTCGTTTGAACCTCTTCAGCGACCCGACCGCGGTCGCGGCCAAGGCCGCCAAGCACTTCGGCGCGGCCAGCCAGACGATGCTGACGGAGTCCACCCTGCCGGCCCCGATCAAGAAGCTGGTGGTGCTGCGCGCCAGCCAGATCAACGGCGACGGTTACGCCACCGACGTCTGGGCCAAGAACGCCGCGCACGCCGGGGAGAGCGCCACCCGCGTCAACCTGGTCGCGACCTGGCGTGAGAGCACGGTGTTCACCGACGCCGAGCGGGCCGCCCTGGCGGTGGCCGAGGAGGGCACCCGCATCGCCGACGCCTCCGGCGGCGTCACCGACGAGGTCTGGGCGGAAGCCGCCAGGCACTACGACGAGGACCAGCTCGCCGACCTCGTGATGCTCATCGCCCTGATCAACGCCACCAACCGGATGAGCGTCATCGTCAGCCAGCGCGGCGGCGGCTACGAGCCCGGCCGGCTCGGCTGAACCGGCTTTGGTTGAACCGGGCGATCCTCCGGCCCGGCGCGCTCAGGGCCGTGGACGGCGTCCGTCCGGTGCGGGCGCCACGCGCTCGAGCCGGGTCCAGCCGGTCCAGCCCCGCTCCCGCAGCAGCTCGACCAGCCGGCGGGCCGGCGGCACGGTGTCGAACGCCAGCGTGTCCATCAGCGCGACGAGCGGCAGCTCGATGTCGACGTCGTCGATGTAGCCGTCGCCCTGCTCGTCGGCCAGCCGGGTGAGGTAGGCGGCCAGTTCGTCGGCCAGCCCGGCCAGCCGCGGGTCGTCGGCGGTCCAGGCGAGCGCCTGGCTCAGCGTGCGGTAGAAACCGGCCAGTCGCGGGTCGGCGAGCTGCTCGCGTTTGCGCGCCAGCCACTCCGGGACCCGCTCGGGCGAGCGCGCGGCCAGCGGGATCCAGCCGTCGCGCTCGGCCTGGACGATCCGCTCGTCCACGCCGAGCGCCCGCAGCCGGTCGAGGAACTCGACCACCTCCGGCGGCAGGGCGAGCTGCTCCCCCGCCGCCAGCCGGGCGATCCGCCGGCGGTGCCGCTGCCGCTCGCGGATCTCGGCCAGCAGCCGCCGGTCGATGTCCGCGATCGCCGTGGCGAACTCGTCCGGGTCGGCCCGCAGCAGCTCCCGCACCCGCGCCAGCGGGACCCCGGCCTCGGCGAGGGTCCGGATCCTGATGAGCCGGACCACGGCGGTGCCGTCGTACCTGCGGTAGCCGGAGCCGTCCCGGTGCGGCTCGGGCAGCAGCCCCTTGGCGTGATAGTGCCGCACCGCGCGCACCGTCACCCCGGCGTACGAGGCCAGCTCGCCGATGGTCAGCATCGCGCCGTCCCTCCTAGAGTGCCCGCCGGATGATCCGGGCGATCTCCGGGGCGTGGGTGCGGACCAGCCGGTGGTCGGCGTCGAGCCAGCACGCCGAGACGCCCGGCCGCTCCCGGAGCAGCCGCTCGACGCCGGCCCGCCAGTTCCGGTTGAGCCGCGCCGACCGCTCGTCGCCGCCGTCACCGGCCATCCGGGCCGACATGATCATGCTGATCGGCCGGTCGATCCGCCGGTACCGGTCGAGGAGCACCGAGCGTACCCGGTCGATCTCCACGTTCAGGTCGAGGATCTCCCGCGCGGTGAGCAGCACCTGACGCTCGGTGCCCCGGTCGGCCGCCTGCAGCCGGGCCAGTTCCTCCGCCATCGCGCGGAACTCCGGCAGGTCGGCCTCGGTGAGGAACGGCTCGGGCACCGGGTTCGCCCCGTCGATGAGGACGAGGCCGGCGACTTCGTCCGGATGCTCGGAGGCGTGGTGCACGGCCAGGTCCGCGCCGAGCGAGTAGCCGACGAGCACGGGCGGGCCGTCGCCGTCGGCTCCCCGCTCCGTCAGGACGGCCGTCAGGTCCCCGAGGAAGTCCGCGAAGGAGTAGCCGCGGGCGGCCGAGGCGAGGCCGTGGCCCCTGAGGTCGAAGGTCACCACGTCGTGGTCGCGGCGCAGCAGGCCGGTCAGCTCGCGCAGGTCGGCCTGCGTCGAGTTCAGCCCGGGGCACAGCACCAGCGGGCGTCCCCGGCCGCCCCGGGACACCGGGATGGTGACGCCGTCGTGCTGAATCGTGAAGTGGTGCACCGGTGTACCGGCTCGTGCTGTGGTCATGTTCTCAATGGTGCGAGGTTGACCCTGCGTCAGGGTCAACCCAGGAGTGATGACCTGCACGAGACCCCCAGCAGACGCCGATCGTCGTCCTGCGGCAACGGTTGAGATCCCCCTCCCCCAGTCACCTGAGGCAAGGTGCGTGGCGCGGACCTGTGGCTTGCGGACGGAGTGGACGAGAACCAGATCAGGAAGGTGGCACCGGTCGATGAGAACACGAATTTCTGACCGCATCCGGTCCGTCGTCGTGTCCGGTAGAAGTCCTCATGGTGTCCTGGCCCGGTCTGTCCGGACGCATGAGGATGGAGCGCGTCCGCACCCACCAGACGCGCTTCACGAATCGAGACGGAGATGACGCGACAATGATCCGTAAGAGGGCTGCTGGTCTTTTCGCCGCACTTGTAGCTGTGGCCGGACTTACCCTGGGACTGGCCGGAAACGCCGGCGCGGCGTCGCAGGGTTCCGCAGGGGTGTCTCAACGCGCGAACGCCTCACCACAGTCGGAGTGGTGGCACGAGGGCTACTACATGTTCTATTACGAGTGTGTCCAGTCAGGCACGGCCTGGCTCGCCCTGGGTGCAAAGACGTATAGCTGCACCGAGACGGGGCCCGACAATTACCCCTGGGAACTTCGCGTTCTGGACTGACTTTGCCTCCCTGCCCACGGCCGGGACCTGAAGCGTGCGGCGCTGAGAGCGATTCTCAGCGCCGCACCTTGCTGCGCGACCTGGCTGTCAGGCCGGTTCCGTGCGGGTTGCCGTGCCCGGCCGGCTTGTCCGGGAACGTCAGTCCGGGCCCGATCCGGGGTCGGTGGGTGGCTGTTCGACCGGGAAGAAGAGCGGGCTGAGCAGGTGCTGTGTGCGGTCCGGCGTCGGCTGGTTGGTCAACAGGGGCAGGATCACGCGACGGAACTCGCTGATCATCGTTTCCAACTCGCCGCGGGTGAGCCAGAGGGCGTGCTGCTGGTAGCCGACGAGGTCCGCCACCGGGTCGGCACCCTCACGGTCGAGGTAGGCGTTGAATTCAGCGACCAGGACGGCCATCGCGGTGGCGAAGGCGCGCCGGTGGTCGTCGGGCGACATGGCCGTGAGTGCATCGGCGTCGAGGACGGCTCGGTCGCGGCGTAGCCGGTAACGGCGCTCCACCGCGCCGCGCACCCGCCTTTCGCCCGCCACTTCCAGGACGCCGCCGGCCGCGAGCAGATCGACGTGCCGATAGACCATGGCCTTCGAGGTGTCGGGGAGCCGTGCGCATAGCTGGCCGGTGGTGAGTTCCCGCTCTCCGCGCATCGCGTGCACGATCCGCAACCGCACCGGATGCGCCAGTAGCTCCAGAGTGTCCACGATGCAACATTCTCATGCTGTGCTACCGTTCGCAAACCAGTGGAAAGGTTGCGTGTCGGAATGACCATGGGAACGGATCCGGTGGCGATCGCGGCGGCGGTCGTCGAGTTGGCGCGGGGTGGCCGCTTCGCGGACATTGAGGCATCGTTCGCCCCGGCGCTGCGGGCGGCGGTCTCCGCTGAGACGCTGCAGGTCGCCTGGGAGAGTCAGCTTGCCAGGATCGGGGCGATCTCCGCGGTCGGGACGCCGATCAGCGAACCGGCCCCCGGGAGCCCGGTGACCGCATCGGGGACGGCCGAGCTGGTCAGGGTGAGCGTCCCGGTGACGTACGAACGTGGCGGGCTGACGGTGGTCATGGTGGTCGACGAGACCGGCCTGCTGCAGGACCTGCGGCTCGCACCTCCGCTCAGCGAGCCGTGGACGCCGCCGTCGTACGCCCGCCGCAAGAGATTCGACGAGCACGAGGTCACCGTGGGCTCCGGCGCGCTGGCCGTACCCGGCACGTTGGGCGTGCCGCGCGGGCACGGCCCGTGGCCCGCGGTGGTGTTGCTCAGCGGCGGCGGGCCGGTCGACCGGGACGCCACCAGCGGTCCCAACAAGCCCCTCAAGGACCTGGCCTGGGGGCTGGCCGACCGCGGCGTGGCAGTGCTGCGCTTCGACAAGGTGACCCACACCCACGCCGCCCGGGTGGCGGCGATCCCGAACTTCACGATGAGCGATGAGTACGTCCCGCACGCCGTCGCGGCCATCCGCCTGCTCCAGCACCACCCGGCCGTCGACGCGGCGCGGGTGTTCGTCGCGGGCCACAGCATGGGCGGCAAGGTGGCCCCAAGGGTCGCCGCCGCCGAACCGTCCGTGGCCGGGCTGGTGATCCTGGCGGGTGACACTCAGCCCATGCACCGGGCCGCCGTCCGCGTCGTCCGCCATCTCGCCTCGCTCCATCCCGGTGCGCAGGCCGCGGTCGAGGCGATCACACGGCAGGCCGCGCGTGTCGACAGCCCGCAGCTCTCGGCCGAAACACCCGCCGCGGACCTTCCGTTCGGCTTTTCGGGAGCGTACTGGCTGGACCTGCGCGGCTACGACCCGGTCGCGACCGCGGCCGCGCTGGACAAACCGATGCTCATCCTGCAGGGCGGCCGCGACTACCAGGTGACCGTCGCCGACGACCTCACGGGCTGGCAGGCGGGCCTCGCCCACCGCACGGACGTCACCATCCGCGTCTTCGACGCCGACGACCACCTGTTCTTCCCCGGCTCAGGCCCGTCCACGCCCGCGGACTACGACAAGCCCCAGCACGTCGACGCGGCCGTGGTCACCGGCATCGCCGACTGGCTGGCACCACGGTGACCGGGCCGCGATCGCCGGCCCAGACGCAATCACCAGGCGCCGGTGCGGGCCGGCGCGAAGGTCGCTGTCTCCGAGGTCAGTGCTGTTCGAGGCGTGCTCCAGGTGCTTCGGAGACGGCGGGCCAAGGGCGGCGGATCGACGAGATCACCGATCCCCCGTGAACGCGGTGGCGTGGTCGGCGACCCACTGGCGAAACGTTCGCGGCGCCGTCCCGAGGATGTCGGCCACCGCAGTGGTGACGTACGCGGGCTGTCCGACCGCCGCGCTCCACGCGGCGAGCAGCATGTCGACGACCGAACTGGGCGCCGTGCCCTCCGACAGGCTCCGGAACTCGTCCGGTGTCATCTCCTCGAATGCGATCCGGCGCCCCAGGACGTCACCGATGACGCCCACCTGCGCGGCCTGGGTCAGCGATTCGGGGCCCGTCAGGACGTAGTCGCCTCCGACGTATCCGTCCTGATGGAGCGTCCACGCCGCGACGGCTGCGACGTCGCGGTCGTCGACCGGCGCCGTCTCGGCGGCGCCGTAAGGCCACCGGACGACCTCGCCGGCCCGGATCGCGGACGCCCACCAGGCCGGCGAGTTCGACGCGAGCATCCCCGGCCGGATGATCGTCGACTCGACTCCGGTGGCCGCGATGAACCGCTCGATGTCGGCGTGCAGCGCCGCCATGGGATTGGGCTGTTGGAAGAGGGGGTGCGGCGTCTGGTGCGGGGAGGAAAGGAAGACGATCCGCCGCACGTGGGCCGCGAGCCGCTCGAAGACTGCCGCGGCGGTCTGAGGCGGGGCGGTCCAGACGAGGAAGACCGCACCGGCACCCGTCAATGCCGGGTCCAGCGACTCGGGGACGGTGAGGTCGCCGGTGAAGACCTTGACGTTCGTCGGCAGCGTCGCCGCCGCCTCGGAGCGATGGGTGAGGGCGCGGACCGGCACGCCCGCGTCGAGGAGTCGGTCGATGACGACACGGCCGATCCGGCCGGTCGCCCCGGTGACGAGCACGGGAGCAAGGTGTGTGTGATTCATGCCGCCGATGAAAACGTTACTCGGTTAAAAAAGCAACTCGGTTATGAATACTACAATGGCCGGATGAGCGAGCCGACGGGACTGCGTGCCCGCAAGAAGGCGCGGACGCGCAACGCCATCGCCGACGCGGCCGTCTCGCTGTTCCTGGAGCGCGGCTACGACCACGTCTCGGTCAACGACATCGCCGCGGCGGTCGAGATCTCCAAGCCGACCCTCTTCCGGTACTTCCCCACCAAGGAAGACCTGGTGCTGCACCGATTCGCGGACCACCAGGGCGAGGCCGCACGCGTCGTACGTGACCGCGGATCCGGCCTCAAACCGGTGACGGCGCTGCACCGGCACTTCCGGGCCGGCCTCGATCGGTACGACCCCGTCACCGGCCTCAACGACCATCCCGAGGTGGTGGCCTTCCATCGGCTGGTGTTCACCACACCCGGCCTGGCCGGAAGGCTCACGCGGTACCAGCTCGAGGACGAGGAGGCGCTGGCGGACGCCCTCGGCGAAGGCGTCCAGGCACGCGTGCGAGCCGCCCAGGTGCTCGCGGTCCAACGGGTGCTCGCCCGGGCCAACTGGCAGAAGATCGCCGACGGTCGAACCGCTCGCGACGTCCACCCCGAGGCCGTGGCCGATGCCGACCAGGCATTCAACCAACTGCGGTGACAGGCTCCCGGTCCTGTCCTGGTCGGCCGATGACGCCGCCGGTCCTCTCGCCGACCGCCGGGCGCGTGGTCGGGCCGTGCACGACCACCGGCAGGCGGCCGGCTGGTCGGGCGAGACCCCGCGTCAGGGGCAACCCGGGCGACACGCCAGGGCGGCCTTGCCCCGACAGGTACGGCAACCGGTGAATGATCTCTTCATAGTGCCGTCCGACGAATCTGCTTCTCACCGGATTGTGAGGCCCGCCCATGCTTACCGCCATCGCCACCGCGGTCGGCGAGCCGCTCGCGTTCACCGAACGCGAGGTGCCCGAACCCGGACCGGGCGAGGTCCTCGTCAAGATGACCGCGTGCGGAGTCTGCTACACCGACCTGGACCTGCTCCAGGGCCACTGGCCGATCGCCCGCTTCCCGGTCGTGCCCGGTCACGAGATCACCGGAGTGGTGGCCGCCGCCGGGCCGGGCGTGTCCTGGCCGGAGATCGGCACGGCCGTCGGCGCCCAGTTCCTCGGCGACTCCTGCCGCCACTGCGACTACTGCGTGCGCGGCGACCAGATCCTCTGCCCCGCCAAGCGCATCACGGGCATCGTCATGGACGGCGGTTACGCCGAGTACGCCGTCCTCAAGGCCGACTTCGTCACCCCGCTGCCGGACGGCCTCGACCCGGTCGCGGCGGCCCCGCTGATGTGCGCGGGCGTGACCGCCTTCAACGGCCTGCGGCAGGGCGGGATCACCCCGACCTCGCGCGTCGCGGTCATCGGCACCGGCGGGGTCGGCGCGCTGGCGGTCCGTTACGCCGTGGCCATGGGAGCCCGGGTGGCCGTCATCAGCCGGTCGAACCGGGGCGAGGCGGCGGCGAGGGAACTGGGCGCCGAACGTTTCATCGCCACCCAGGACACCGACCCGGCCGAGGCGCTCACGTCCTGGCACGGCGGGGCGAACGTGATCCTCAACACCACCCCGTCCACCACGGCCGCCGCGGCGACGATCACCGGCCTGGCGCCCGACGGCACGCTCGTGCTGGTCGGGTACGGCCCCGAGCCGCTGACCCTGCCCACCCAGCCGATGGTGCTGAACCGGCTGCGCGCCATGTTCAACCCGTCCGGCTCGCCGCACGACACACGCGACGCCCTGGCGTTCTCCGCGGCGCACGGCATCCTGCCCGAGTTCACCCCGATCGGCCTGCGCGACGCCAACACGGCACTCGACGCCATGGCCGAGGGGCACGCCGGCCAACGCTCGGTCATCACCTTCGGCTGAGCACACGGACGCCGCCGGTCCAGACGTTGATCGCGGGTGGCGACCCGGGCATGGCCGGGCGGCTTACCGCTGCTGCCGCTTCCGGCGAATCCTGACGTCTCGCATGTCCGTGACCGCGACGCGGAGGATCCGGTAGGGGTGCCCGTGCGCGTCCAGTGCCGCGATGGCCCGCTGGGTGGCTTCTTGTTCGCCGTCGTCCGGGGCTGCCGGCACCTGGCAGCGGAAGGTGAACGCCGAATGACTCCGGTCGCCGGTGAAGGTGCCGGCCTCGGTGAAGGCGGCCTGGAAGGCATCGGCTCCGGTGACCGGGCCGGTGTCACTCAGTCCGTCGAACGTGCCGCGAATCGTCACCCTGAACACCATCAGTCCTTTCGTACGGCATAGGCGAGCAAGCGTTCACCGAGCAGATCCTCGGTGACGTCGAGAAGATCCAGCAGCGCCTCGGCGATCGAGTCCGGGCCCTCTCCCGCCGCGACATGCCTGCCGATCTCCGCGAAGACCAGGGCGTGGACGGCGCCGAGCTGGGCGGCTGCCACGCGGGGCAGTGGGTCGTCCGGCCCGGCGCCGGTCTCCTCGGCCAGTACGGCGGCGAGCGCGCCGGTCATCTGCGCTCCGAGTTCCTCCAGCCGGGCGGTCAGCGTGGGGGCGGCCCGCATCATCCGGTAGACCCGGCCGAACCCCTCGGTCAGCCCCAGCATGCGGTCGCGGCGGTGCACCTCATCGCGTAGCTGGGCCAGTACGGCCCGAGCGGCGGACTCGCCGGCGCCGCGCCGCCGCACGATGTCGGCAAGCCGCTGCGGGGACGCCTGCTCCGGCGGCAGGACGAGATCCTCCTTGGCCTGGAAGTAGTTGTAGACGGTGTTCACCGACACGTCCGCCGCCGCGGCGACCTCGGCGATCGTGACCTGCTCGAAACCTCGCTGCACGAACAGGCCGGTGGCCACCTCGCAGATGTGCCGGCGCGTCTGCCGCTTCTTGCGTTCCCGCAGCCCTTCGGTCATGCCCGAAGTCTAACTGCATTGCAATTTTTAAGTCCATTGCAAATTTGGAGCGCGCTGCGCCCACATCTGCCGCACGTCCTCACCCGCCATCGGCGTCCAGGGCCTGACCTGGGCGTTCCAGCCGCGCGACCCCTCCTGTCTCCAGGGCCACCCACACAGCGCCGTCGGGGCCCAGGGTGATGCCGTGCGGCTCGGACGACGGTGACGGCAGGCGGTACTCGGCGATCGCGCCGCTGTCGGTGATGCGGCCGATGCTGCCGGCTCCCCATTCGGTGAACCAGCAGTCGCCGGTGGAGGCCGCGACGATGGCGTGCGGTCTGGCCGCGCGGTCGGGGAGCGGGAACTCCTTGATCGCGCCGTCCACCGAGATCCTGCCGATCTGCCCCGCCGCGATCTCGACGAACCACAGGGCGGCGCCGTCGCTGGTGATGCCCACGGGTGCGGCGCCGGGGGTGGGAAGCGGGTGGATGTCGACGTCTCCGTGGACGGTGATGCGGCCGATCGCGTTCGCCTGGTTGAGGGCGAACCACAGGGCCCCGTCAGGGCCCGCGGTGATGGCCGCGGGAAAGGCGCCCGTGCCGGGAAGGACGAACTCGGTGATCTCGCCCGTGCCGGTGATGCGGCCGATCCGGTCGGTGTTCATCTCCGTGAACCACATCGCGCCGTCCGGACCGGCGGTGATCCCGAAGGGCCCGCTGCCGGGCGTGGGTGTGGGGAAGGACTCCGTTGCACCGTCGGTGGTGATGCGGCCGATCCGATGATCCTGGGACCGGGTGAACCACAGCGCTCCGTCGGGCCCGGGGGCGATGACCATCGGGCGGCACTCGGGCGAGTCCAGGGGGTGTTCGTGGAGTTCGCCGTCGAGGGTGAGACGCGCGATGCGGCCGCTGTGCACGAAGGTGAGCCACAGCGCACCGTCAGGCCCGGCCGCGATGCCGTAGGGCCCGGCGTCCTTGCCCGCCACGGAGATCTCCCTGACGGCCGGGGGATCGGATCGGTGCACAGCGACTCCTTGCCGGGGTGGGGGATCAATGCCGCAGGTCAGTCTCGCGCATTGACGTTCGGATGTGCTGCATACAATATATTGTCTATGGATTTGCGGCACTCAGTCACCTCGGCGCGGGACGTGGCGTATGCGTACCTCCGCGGCGGGCTCGTGGAGGGACGCCTCCGCCCCGGGGAGATCCTCGACGACGCCACGATCGCCCAGGAGATCTCCATCAGCAGGACTCCGGTCCGGGAGGCGCTCATCCAACTGGAGCGCGAAGGCATGGTGACCGCCGCGCCGCGGCGCAGGCCCAAGGTCGCCGAGGCCCAGCCCGACGACCTGGTGTCGATCATCGCGCCGCTCGGCACGCTGCAGGCGCTGGCCGCCCAGCTCGCCGCGCCGCACGCGACCGACGACGACGTGGCCGCCATGCGCGGTCACAACGACGAGCTGCTGCGGGCGATCGAGGACGCGGACATCGTCCGGGCACGCCTGGCGGACCTGGCCTTCCACCGGGTGCTGGTGAGCAGGGCGGGCAACCGGTTCATCACCTCCTGCGTCGACTCGCTGGAGATGCACACCAGCCGCGTCATCTCGCTGTACTTCCACAACCGCGGACCTGACGGACAGTCCGCCCGCGAGCACACCGAGATCATCCAGGCCGTTCTCGACCGTGACGCGGGCGCGGCGGCCAGGGCCACGCGCAGCAACTACCTGCGGGGTCTCCCCCTCGGTGGGGAGGAGGCATGACGGTCGTCACCGCGAAGGGTCCGGGCACGTGAGCGAACTGCCGTCCCGCGTTCTGCTGACCGGAGCCGCGGGCACCATCGGCACGTCGCTGCGCGCGACCGTGCTCCGCCGGATCGCGCACGTCCGCCTCTCGGACATCCGCCCAGTCGGCGCGACGGCGGCCCACGAGGAGTTCCGCCAGGCCGACCTCACCGACCTCGACCAGGTCAGGACGGCTGTGCGCGGCATGGACGCGGTCGTCCACCTCGGCGGCGTCGCCGACGAGACCGGTTTCGCCGCGATCGAGGGGCCGAACCTCGAAGGCGTCCACAACGTGTTCGAGGCGTGCCGGCTGGAGCGGGTGCCACGGGTAATCAACGCCAGTTCCAACCGGATCACCGGCTTCCACCCCGTGGACCGGGTCCTCGACGGGACGGAGGCCGTCCGCCCCGACGGCCTGTACGGCGCGGCCAAGGCGTTCGGGGAAGCGCTGGCGAGCCTGTACGCCGACCGGTTCGGCCTCGACGTCGTCTCGGTCCGCATCGGCTCCTTCGAGGAGCGGCCGTCCGAACCGCGCCACCTGCACACCTGGTTCAGCCCCGCCGACGCGGCCCGGCTCTACCAGGCGTGCCTGGCGGCCGAAGCCGGGTTCGGCCACATCGTGATCTACGGGGTCTCACGCAACACGCGCTCGTGGTGGTCGCAGAACACGGCCGCCAGAGCGCTCGGCTACCAGCCGCAGGACGACGCCGAGCGCTTCGCGCACCTCCTGCAGCCGTACACCGAGCGCCACCAGGGCGGCCGGTACACGCACTACGAGTACGGAGGCTGGGCCGCCAAGCCCGGCGCCGACCCCACCCGCTGATCGACGTTCGCTCACTTCGACGGCGGCACCAGGCCCGCCTCGTAGGCGAGGATGACGAGCTGGACCCGGTCACGCGCATCGAGCTTGCTCAGCAGCCGGCCCACGTACGCCTTCACGGTGGCGACGCTGATGACCAGGTCAGCGGCTATTTCCGGGTTGGTCAGGCCGCGCGCGATCAGGGTGAGGACCTCGCGTTCGCGTTCCGTGAGGCCCGCCAGCTCGCGCGGTGCGGGATCGGGTGCGGGGCGGTCGGCGAACGCCTCGATGAGCCGCCGGGTGACGCCCGGCGCGATCAGGGCGTCGCCGGCGGCCACGACCCGGACGGCGCTGAGGATGTCGTCCAGGGCCATGTCCTTGACGAGGAATCCGGCCGCGCCCGCGCGGAGCGCGCCGTAGACGTGGTCGTCCTCGTCGAACGTGGTCAGGACGATGACGTGGGCCCGGCTGGGGCCCCGGGCGATCAGCCGGGTGGCCTCGATGCCGTCCATGACGGGCATGCGGATGTCCATCACCACGACGTCGGGGTCCAGCTCCTCGGCCAGTTGGACGGCGTGCAGCCCGGTCGCGGCCTCTCCGACGAGTTCGAGGTCGGCGGCGTCGGAGATGACCATCTGCAGGGCGGCGCGGATCAGCGGCTGGTCGTCGGCCAGGACGACGCGGACGGTCATCGCGCTTCGGCCGTCAGGGGCAGGCGGGCCGTGACCCGGAAGCCGCCCTCGGGCCGAGGTCCGGCGGAGAAGCTGCCCCGCAACATGGTGACGCGTTCCCGCATCCCGACCAGGCCGTACCCGCCCTCCGGCACGTGGCGGGGGCCGCGTCCGCCGTCGAGGACCTCGACGGCCAGCTCGTCGTCTCGGTACTCGATCGACACCCGGCACCGGCTGGTGCCGGCGTGACGCACCACGTTGGTGATCGCTTCCTGGATGATGCGGTAGGCCGAGACGTCGATCTCCGGCGGCAGCGGGCGTCGTTCGCCCAGCCGGCGCACCTCGACGTGGACACCGGCGTCCGTCGTCGTCGCCACGAGCGTGTCGAGGTCAGACAGGCCGGGCGCCGAATCGAGCGGCTGACCCTGCTCGCCGTGACGCATGACGCCGAGCATGCGCCGCAATCCGGACAGCGTCTCCCGCCCGACCTCCTCGATGTCCCCGAGCGCCTGGCGCGCCCGGCGTGGCTGGGTGTCGATGACCCGCCGGGCGGCGCCGGCCTGCAGGGCGATGACGCCGATGCTGTGGGCGACCGTGTCGTGCAGTTCCCGCGAGATGCGCAGGCGTTCGTCGGCGACGGCCTGGGCGGTGGCCGTGGCGACCAGCGTGTCGGCGTGCTCGCGAGCCTGGCGTACCGAGTGGCCGACCAGCCAGGCGATGACCGCCGTCATGGCCACGGCCAGCTCGGCAGAGGTGCCGGCGGGCCAGCCGAACAACACGCGGGTGATCAGGTAGCCGGCGAGCAGGGTGAGCGCGCCGAGCAGGGCGATGATCCCGGTCCGGCGCGCGTGTCCGGCCGCGATGAAGTACAGCGCGGCATCGACGGCCAGGAACTGCGCCAAGGGGATCTCGGCCACGGCCAGCGGCACACACGCGAAGACCGTGGCGGCGAGCAGCAAGCCCAGCGCCGGCAGCGGCCGGCGGCGCAGCAGGACACCGGCGACGTGCGCCAGCACGGTGGCCACCACCAGCCAGGCCATTCCATTCCATTGATAGAAGAACGGCCCGGCCGTTTTGGCTGGCTCGTACTCGCCGGGGAGCCGGATGCGGATGAGGAAGGTGAACACCAGGCCCGCCCACCAGGCGAGGACCGTCCATGTGCCAGGTGGAACCCGCTTCAGCGGCGGCAAGGGCGGTGTCACGTGCATGCCCGAATCGTAACGGCACGGTCGAAACCCGGCATCGGACCACGGGTGTACGACCACGGGCTACCGGCACCACCGTGAATGCCGACGGCGGTCCGATGTGGCACCGGCATGGCCTGCGGCACCGTCGATCGGGTGATCCACGTCAACGTGTCCCGTCTGCGCCGCACCCTGCTGGCCGGCTCCCTCGCCGCGGCGGTGGCCGTGCCGGTGACGGGGACGGCACGTCCTGCGGCCGTCCCCGCTCCCGTTCCCAGCACGACCGCCCCGCCGCGGCCGGCGACCCCGGAAACCCTGGCCGCACGCTACGCCGCCGTCCGCCGCGACATCGTGGCCGCCGAGCGGACGGCCGCCGGGCACGGCCACCGATGGCGGGCCGCGATGCTGCACGCCATGGCCGATCCCGCGCGCCGGCTGCTGTCCTTCGACGGCCGGGACGGCGGCCGTGCCGTCGAGGTCTTCGGCGACCTCGCGGCGGCCGACCGCGTCGCCGTGCTGGTTCCCGGCGGCGACACCCACCTGGACAAGTACGGGCTCCTGCGCGGCGGCGCGCTGCGCCTGCACCAGGCGCTCGGCGACCGGTCCGCGGTCATCGCCTGGCTCGGCTACCGGACCCCCAGCACGGTGAGCCTGGCGGCGCTCACCACCGGCCGCGCCGACGAGGCGGCGCCCGCGTTGCGCGCCTTCGTACGGGAGTTGACCGTGCTCAGGCCCGCTGCCCGCGTCACCCTGGTGTGCCACTCCTACGGCAGCGTGGTCTGCGGCCGGGCCGCCTCCGGCCTGGACGTCGAAGGCATCGTGCTGATCGGCAGCCCCGGCGTCACCGCCGCCGACGTCGGCGCGATGCGTACGCCGGCGACCGTCTGGGCCGGCAGGGGACGCGGCGACTGGGTGGCCCATGTGCCGCACGTCCGGTTCCGCCTGCCGTTCGTCACCGTCGGGTTCGGCACCGACCCGGTCGCTCCGGACTTCGGCGCCCGCGTCTTCGCGGCCGGCGACGGCGGGCACAGCGACTACTTCACGGCCGGGTCCCCGTCGCTGGTGAACATCGTCCGCATCGTCTCCGGACAGCTTCCCGCCGAGGCGCGCGGTGGTCGCTGAGCTGCTCCGGCGCGTCGAGGCCGGGACCCCCGCCGGCCGCGATCGTGCCCTCGACGCGCTGCGCGCCCTGGCCATCGGCGGCGTGGTGCTCGGCCACTGGCTGGTGACCGCCCTGGTCGCCGACAGCGGGACCGTACGCGTCGCCAGCCCGCTGCGGCACATGCCCCAGCTCGCCCCCGTCACCTGGATCTTCCAGACCATGGCGCTGTTCTTCCTGGTGGGCGGGCAACTGGCCGCCAGGAGCCACGCCTCCGCCCGGGGCAGGAACGTCACCTACCGGCGCTGGCTGGGCGCGCGGATGGCCCGGCTGTTCCGGCCGGTCGCCGTCGTCCTGGCGGTCTGGACCCTGGTGGCGGTGATGATGCTCGCCCTCGGGGCGGACCTCGCGACCGTGCACGCGCTGGCCAAGCTGGTGTGGTCGCCACTGTGGTTCCTGCTGGTCTTCGCCGCTTTGACGGCGCTCACCCCGCTGGTCGCCCGGCTGCACCCGGGATGGCCGCTGGCCACGGTCGCGCTCGTCGACCTGGTCCGGTTCAGCCTGGACGGGCCCGCCTGGATCGGCTGGGTCAACCTGGCGGCGGGGTGGCTGGTGCCGTACTGCCTGGGCGCCTCCTGGGCCCGCGACCGCCTGCGCACCCGTGCGACCGGGTGGGCGCTGCTGCTCGGCGGCGCCGCCGCCACGGCCGCACTCGTGCTGTGGGCCGGCTACCCGGCCTCCATGGTGGGGGTCCCGGGTGCCCGGATCTCGAACCAGTCCCCGCCCACGATCGCGGCCGCCGCCTTCGGGCTCGCCCAGTGCGGGGCGGCGCTGCTGCTGCTCGGCCCGCTCCGCCGGGTGCTGTCGCGGCCCGCCGTCTGGGCGTTCGTGGCGCTGGCGAACCTCTCCGCGATGACGATCTTCCTGTGGCACCAGACCGCCATGATCGCAGTCACCGCGCTCGGCCTGCTCACCGGCCGGACCCTGCCTGGCCTGCACACCGTCCCGGACGGTCCGGCCTGGGTGGCCGCCCGGCCGGCCTGGCTGCCGGCGTTCGCGCTGGTCCTGCTCATGTGCCGCGCCGCCTTCCACGTCCACGAACATCGACGGCAGGACGGCCCCGGGCACAGCACGACCACGCCCGAGCAGCCCCAGTCGTGCTGACCGGCGGCCTGCGTCCCTCGGTCGTGTCACAGGCCGAACAGCCGGGCGGCGTTGTCGCGGCCGATCTTGACGCGGTCGTTCTCGGCGAGCAGAGCGTCGTCGAACCAGGTGGCGGCCTGCGACATCGTCTCGTAGGGGTAGTCGACGGAGAACAGCACCCGGTCGGAGCCGATCTCGGCGATGGTGTCGTGCAGCGCCTTGGTGTGGAAGTGGCCGCTGGTCGCCCGGGTTTCGCTCCCGCGTGCCGGTCAGCTCCGGGGCCGAAGCGCGCGCAGCCAGTCGCACGAGGCGGCGTCCGTCGCGCCGGGCCGAGACGTCGGGCGGGGTCCGGAGGTGTGCGGAGTGGCCGCGGCGGTCCTGGCGATGCGCATTCGATCTCCTTCGTGCAGGTCATCGACGCGGGACGAGCGAGCCTGAAGGCACTCCCCCGCGTCGAGAGGTGTTCGCCGGCCTCCATTGCATCGTCGTCCGGGGGCGGCGGTCACCGTGTTGTCGGTGTGCGGAAAACACCGTGCTCAGAGGTCGTCCGTCCGGTGGTGCCGCAGCACGGCGGCGCCGAGGGCGGTGAGCTGGTGGATCACCAGGTTGGCCTGCCGCGTGCTGGTGACGAACCCGGACCTGCGCAGCACCTGGGCGTGCTTGCTGGCGCTGGACAGCGAGGTCGGCGTCCGGCGGGCCAGCTCGCTCGTGGTGCACCCCGGGTAGAGGGCGAGGGTGCACAGGACGGCGGCGCGCGTGGCGCCCAGCAGCTCGGCCAGCGGTCCGGAGCCCGGCGCCGGGGGCCTCCTGCGTGAGACGGGGTAGACGAGCACCGGCGGCAGCCCGTCGTCGGCGAGGGCGACGGGCGTGTCCTGGCAGAAGTAGGAGGGGATGAGGGTCAGGCCCCGGCCCTTCAGCTCGATCTCCCGGTCGCCGGCCGGATAGCGGGCGGTCAGGATCGGCGGACGCCAGCACAGGACGGGCGGGAGCTGGGCGAGCATGTCGTCCACCCCGTGCGTGGACAGTTGCCGGACCAGCCCGGCGCGGGCGTGGCCGACAGCGGTCTGGATGTGCGGGTGGTGCGTGGCGAACGTGGTGCGGCAGTAGGCGTCGACCAGTTCGCTCAGCCGCCGGATCGCCCGGCCGTCCCCGCGGGCCAGGTCGTCCAGGCCGGCGGGCAGGGTGGTGTGGGCGCGCAGCACGGCCATCTCCTGGCGTACCCGGATCTTCGGGGTGTCGGCCAGCACGCTCGTCGCGGCGTCCAGACCGTCCTGGGCCTGGAACGGGGTCAGGAAGTCGGGGAAGTACGCGCCGCTGGCGGCCAGGGGCATCAGCTCGGTCCTGACCCGGGTCAGCAGGCCCGCCGCCGCCAGATCGCGACGGGCCCGGCGACGCCAGTCCGCGACGGCGCCGCGGCCGTGCTCGCGCAGCCGGAACAGGCTCATCATCATCTCCCACAGGGGGTCGGGCCCGGCCGCGATCCGGACACGTGCGAGATCGTCACCCGTGAATCTGATCCTCAACGTGCCTGTCATCATGATGGACAGCCTGGCCTGTGCCCCTTACGGCGCGGTTGACAGCAGATTGTCGCCGCTCACCCGAGCGCGGGCCGCACGCCGGTCAGCGCGAGGCTGAGCAGCCGGTCGGCCTGGGCCGCGCCGTCGGGTTCCCGCTCGACGGCCAGGCAGATGGCGTTGACGAGGGTGAGCAGGTCCGTGATGGAGACCTCGGGCCGGGCGGCGTTCGCCGCGCGGGCGCGGGCCAGCAGGGCCGATCCCGCATCGATGATCATCGTATGGCAGGTGGCGCCCAGGGCGGGATCGCCGTCGTGGGCGCCGCGCATCAGGGCGGTGGCCAGGCCCCGGTTGGACACGGCGTGCCTGGCGACGGCGCCGAGCCAGGTCGCCAGCGCGGCCCCGGTGTCGGGGGCGGCGGCCAGGTCGGCGGCGGTGGCGCAGAGGGCCTCGACCTTGTCGCGGAAGACCGCCTCCAGCAGTCGTTGCCGGGAGGGGAAGTGCCGGTGCAGTGTGGCCGAGCCCACGTCGGCGCGCCGGGCGATCTCCTCCAGGGACGCCTCGGCCCCCTCCTCGGCGATGGCCTCGCCCGCCGCGGCCAGGATGCGGTCGTAGTTGCGGCGCGCGTCCGCGCGCATCGGTCGCGCGGACGGGGTCGTACGGCTGTCTGGTGGCATGCGTTCTCCGGCGGGCTTGCGAAAGCGGGGTGGCCCTCCATATCGTACTCACCCAGAACCGGAGGGCCACCCCACTTATTCGGATGGCCCCCGCCTGCCTACCGTCGGGAGACACATCGTGAAGACCATCGTGGTCGTGGGAGCCACCGGCACGCAGGGCCGTGCCGTGACCGCGCACCTGCTCGCCGCCGGCCGGCACGTACGGGCGGTGACCCGCGATCCGGACACCGCGCCGGCCCGGACACTGGCGCGGGCGGGCGCCGAACTCGTCCGCGCCGAGATGGACGACGTCGCCTCGCTCGTCGCCGCCGCCGAGGGCGCCCACGGCCTGTTCAGCGTGCAGCCCACCGTCGGCTCCCCCGGCACCCCGGCGGGCTTCTCGGCCGAGGACGAGGTCCGCTGGGGACGCAACGTCGCCGACGCGGCCCACGCCGCCGGGGTGCGGCACCTGGTCTACGCCTCGCTCGCCGGCGCGGGCCGGCACGACACCGAGAAGCTGCCGCTTAACACCGTCAGCAAGTGGCGGGTCGAACAGCACATCACCCGGCTGGGCCTGCCCGCGACCTTCCTGCGCCCGGTCTCCTTCATGGAGAACTACACCGGCGCCTACCACCTGCACGACGGCGCCGTGGCCACCGCGTTCGCCGCCGACGTGCCCCAGCAGATCATGGCCGTGGACGACGTCGGCGCGTTCGCCGCGCTGGCCTTCGCCCGTCCGGACGAGTGGATCGGCCGCGCGGTCGACCTGGCCGGGGACGAGCTGACCCCACGTCAGATCGCCGCGGCCATCTCCGAGGCGATCGGCCGGCCGCTGCCCTACGTCCGGATCCCGATCGAGGTGATCGCCAGGGCCGGCGAGGAGTTCGCGTTCGCCTACGGCTGGCTCAACGAGCGCGGCTACCGCGCCGACGTCGCCTTCACCCGCGCCCTGCACCCGGGCCTGATGGACCTGCGCACCTGGCTGCGCCGGACCGGAGCGGCCCGGATCGCCGGCTTCCTGGCCGCCGCCGAGGGGGACCGATGAACACACTCGACCTCGGACGGGTCGGTATCTGGGCGGGCGAGCTGGATCGCTGCCCCGCGCCGGTCCTGCGCGAGGCGGCCGCCGCCGTCGAGGACCTCGGCTTCCCGGCCCTGTGGTTCCCCGAGACGACCGGCCGGGAGGCGATGGCCCAGGCCGCCCTGCTGCTGGCGAGCACCCGGCGGACGGTCGTCGCCACCGGCGCCGCCGGCATCTACGCCCGTGACGCGATCACCACCGTGGCCGCGCAGCGCACCCTCGCCGAAGCCTTCCCCGGACGGTTCCTGCTCGGCCTCGGCGTCGGCCATCCCACCCTCGTCACCGACGTGCGCGGGCATCGCTTCGGCCCGCCGGTGGCGACCATGCGCGCCTACCTGGACGCCATGGACGCCGCCCCGTTCGGCCCGCCGGTCCCCGCGCCGCCCAGGGTGCTCGCCGCGCTCGGCCCGAAGATGCTCCAGCTCGCCGCCGGACGCGCGCAGGGCGCCCACCCGCTCGGCATGCCGGTCGAGCACACCCGCCGGGCCAGAAGCCTGCTGGGGCCGCGGGCGCTGCTGGCGGTCACCCAGCTCGTCGTCCTGGACGCGTCCCGCGCCCGCGCGGCCGACCTGGCCCGCGCCCCCGCCGCCGCCGCCCTGCCCAACCGGCTCGCGCTCCTCCGCGACCTGGGCTTCCACGACGCCGAATCCCTCGACGGACGGCTGGTCGACGCCCTCGTCGCCACCGGCGGGCCCGAGGACGTCGCCCGGCGGGTCGAGGAGCATCTCGACGCCGGTGCGGATCACGTCAGCCTGCACGTGCTGACGACCACCCCGGACGAGCCGCCCTCGCGTCAGTGGCGGGAGCTCGCCGCGCGGTTGTTGTGAGCGGTTCCTACGCGAGTGCGTCCCAGGTGACCGGCAGGCTCTTGACGCCGTAGATGTCGGCGGTCTCGGGCCGCAGGGCGACCTCGTCGGCCGGTACGGCCAGGCGCAGCGTCGGGAACCGGTTGACCAGCGCGGGGAGGGCGACGCGCAGCTCGACGCGGGCGAGTTGCTGGCCCAGGCACTGGTGGACGCCGTGGCTGAAGGCCAGGTGCCCGCCGTCCTTGCGGCCGAGGTCGAGGGTGTGGGGGTCGGGAAAGCGGTCCGGGTCGCGGTTGGCGGTGTTGAGGGAGAGGACGAGCGTCGTGCCGGCCGTGATGGTGTGGCCGCCGAGTTCGACGTCCTCCAGCGCGACCCGGTGGAACTGCTTGGCGACGCTCAGGTAACGCAGCAACTCCTCGACGGCCTGGTCGGCGAGTGCGGGGTCGGCGCGCAGCGCGGCCAGTTGCGCCGGGTTGCGCAGCAGCGCGAAGGTGCCGAGGGCGAGCATGTTGGCGGTGGTGTCGAACCCGGCCGACAGCAGGATCAGGGCCATCCCCTTCAGCTCCTCGTCGGTCAGGTCGCCGTCGGTGAGGTCGCTGAGCACGTCGTCGGTGGGGTGGGCGCGCTTGGCGGCGACCAGCTCCGCCAGGTACTGCTGGACCGCGGTGTAGGACGCGATCAGCTCCTCGTCGCCGACCTCACCCCCGAGGAACTTGTCGATGTGCTCCTGGAAACGTCCGCGGTCCGCGTACGGGACGCCGAGCAGTTCGCAGATCACGATGGCGGGGATGGGCTTGGCGAACTCGGTCACCAGGTCGGCGGCCGGGCCGGCGGCCTCCATGGCGTCCAGGTGTTCGGCGGTGATCTGCTCGACGCGTTCGGTCAGCAGCCGCATCCGGCGCAGCGGGCGGATCGAAGGGACAGCCGGGCCGGCGCGACGCCGGCATCGTCGCGAGGGTGTGGGGGGAATCAGTCATGGTCATTCCTTGCGGGTCGTCGGGCGGCCTCAGCGTTGCGGGCTAGGAGATCTTGCGGCGGTAGGTGTTCATGGCGAAGAAGTAGGCGACGACGAGGATGCCGGCGCACCAGGCGAGGGCGGCCCAGATGTCGGCGCCGACCGGCTGCCCGGTGAACAGGGCACGGATGGCGTTGACGATGGAGGTCACCGGCTGGTGCTCGGCGAACAGGCGCAGCGGGCCGGGCATGGTGTCGGTGGGGACGAAGGCCGAGCTGAGGAAGGGCAGGAAGATGAGCGGGTAGGAGAAGGCGCTCGCGCCGTCCACGCTCTTCGCGGTGAGGCCGGGGATGACGGCGATCCACGTCAGCGCCAGGGTGAACAGGATGAGGATGCCGGCGACCGCCAGCCACGCCGGCACCCCCGCCGACGAGCGGAAGCCCATGAGGAGGGCGACGAGCACGACGACCACGAGCGAGATCACGTTGGCGACCAGCGAGGTGAGCACGTGTGCCCACAACACGGACGAGCGCGCGGTCGGCATCGACTGGAACCGTTCGAAGATGCCGCTCTGCATGTCCGTGAACAGCCGGAACGCGGTGTAGGCGATGCCCGAGGCGACGGTGATGAGCAGGATGCCGGGCAGCAGGTAGTTCACGTACGGCACCGAGCCGGTGTCGATCGCGCCGCCGAACACGTACACGAACAGCAGCAGCATGGCGATCGGCATGACCGCGGTCGTGATGATGGTGTCCGCGCTGCGGGTGATGTGGCGCAGGGACCGTCCGAGCAGGACGGCGGTGTCGCCGAAGAAGTGTCTGTTCAACGTGGTTCCTTAGGTGGATGCCGGGACGCGGGGTTCGCCGGCGTCGCCGCCCTTGCCGCCGACGAGGGTGAGGAAGACGTCCTCCAGGGTCGGCTGCTTCTCGACGTACTCGACCTTGGCGGGCGGGAGCAGTTTCCTGAGCTCGGCGAGGGTGCCGTTGACGATGATCCGGCCCTCGTGGAGGATCGCGATGCGGTCGGCGAGCTGTTCGGCCTCGTCCAGGTACTGCGTGGTGAGCAGCACCGTCGTGCCGTTGTCGGCGAGTTCCCTGACGGCCTGCCACACCTCGATGCGCGCCTGGGGGTCGAGGCCGGTGGTCGGCTCGTCCAGGAAGACGACCGGCGGATCGCCGATGAGGCTCATCGCGATGTCGAGGCGGCGGCGCATGCCGCCCGAGTACGTCGAGACCTTCCGCGCGCCCGCGTCGGTCAGGGAGAAGCGCCTCAGCAGGTCGTCGGCGATCCCGCCCGGCTCCTTGAGATGCCGCAGACGGGCGACCAGGACGAGGTTCTCCCGCCCGGTGAGGATCTCGTCCACGGCCGCGAACTGCCCGGTGAGGCTGATGGACTCCCGCACCTTCGCGGCCTGGGTGGCCACGTCGAAGCCGTTCACGCGGGCGGTGCCCGCATCGGCCCTGAGCAGCGTGGACAGGATCTTCACCGCCGTGGTCTTGCCCGCGCCGTTCGAGCCGAGCAGGGCGAAGATGCTGCCCCGCGCCACCTCGAAGTCCACGCCGCGCAGCACCCGCAGTTCCTTGTACGACTTCTCCAGCCCGCGCACCTGGATGGCCTGGGTCGTCATCGGAGCGTCCCGTCCTTTCCGGTGTCCTCGCCGGCGGCGCGCGCGATGGCGGTGGTGAAGCGGTTGCGCTCCCGGGCGCGGTACTGCCCGGCGGGGTAGTTGGCCATGAACGCCTCGACGAACTCCACGGGGTCCTGCCCGAAGATGTCGCGGATCGGGGTGCCGTCCGCCACGGCCTGCTCGAACAGGTCGGCGAGGTCCTCGAACATCGACATCGCGCCGGCGCCGTCCGCCGGCCCGAAGTGCATCAGGTACCGCTCCAGCGCCTCGACCGCCGTGCGGTAGTTCTCGGGGAGCCGCTTGACGCGTGCCTTGTACTGCCGGTAGCGCCGCTTGTCGTCGAGCGATCCCGTGATCACCTCCAGGTACTGCAGGGCGCGGCCCTTCGGCTCGTTCGTTCCGGTGGTCATGTCGGCATTTCTCCTTCAGGGACGTAGCTAGTCGGTGTCGCTGACTACCGGTATAAAGTAACACCGACTACTGGTATCTAGCAATACGGAGTAGCTGCGACCTGCCGACCCCCAGAACCTCTTAGGCTGTTACGGACTTCGGGAAGGGGGCGGCCGTGCGGGTGTCGGTGCTCGGGCCGATCCGGGTGCACGCCGACGACGGCACCCCGATCGACGTCGGCGGCGCCCGGCTCCGGGGGCTGCTCGCCCGGCTGGCCCTCTCGGCGGGCCAGGTCGTCCAGGCGGAGTCGCTGATCGACGCTCTGTGGGGGGAACACCCGCCGTCGGAGGCCGGCAAGGCGCTGCACGCCCTGGTGTACCGGCTGCGCAAGGTCCTGGGCAGCGCGGCGGTCGAGTCCGTGGCCACCGGCTACCGGCTGCCGGCCCAGGACGTGGACGTGGACGCCGCCCGGTTCGAGGCCCTCGCCGCCCGTGGCCGACGGGAACTGGCCGCCGGACGTCCCGGCCCGGCCGCCGAGTGTCTCGGCGAGGCGCTCGGCCTGTGGCGAGGACCGGCGCTGGCGGACGTGCCCAAGGCCCCCTTCGCCGCTCCCGCCGCCGCCCGGCTGGCGGAACTGCGCCTCACGGCGGCGGAGGACCGGTTCGAGGCCGGCCTGCGGCTGGGCCGGCAGGACGCCATGCTCGCCGACCTGGAGGCGGCGTCCGCCGAGCACCCGCTGCGCGAACGGCTGGCCGCCCTGCGCATGCGGGCCCTGCACGCCGCCGGCCGCCAGTCCGACGCGCTGAAGGTGTTCGACGAGGTCCGCGACACCCTCGCCGACCAGCTCGGCATCGACCCCTCGCCGGAGTTGCGGGCCGCCCGGCTGGCCGTCCTGCGCGGTGAGCGGACGGTGCCACCCGTACGCGCGGAGCCGCCACCCGGCCGGCTACCCGCCCCGCTCACCGGCTTCGTCGGCCGCGACGACGAACTCGCGCTGCTCGGCGCACTGCTGGACACCTCCCGCCTGGTCACCGTCGTCGGCCCCGGCGGCGCCGGTAAGACCAGGCTCGCGCTGGAAGCCGCGTCCCGTCACCGCGCCCATGGCCGGGGCCGCGTCTGGCTCGTCTCCCTGGCGGGGGCCGACGCCGTGGCCGAGACCGTGCTCGGCGTGCTGAGCGCTCCGGGCGTGCGGCCGGTCGGCGGCGGGCCGGCGGAGCCGGTGGACCGGGTGGCCGACCTGCTCGGCGGCGGCGAGGCGCTCCTCGTGCTGGACAACTGCGAGCACCTCGTGGCGGCGGCGGCCGAGTTCACCGGCCGGTTGCTGGAACGGCAGCCGTCCCTGACGATCCTGGCCACCAGCAGGGAACCGCTCGACATCATCGGCGAGGCGATCTGCCGGCTCGGCCCCCTCCCCCAGCCGGCCGCCGTGCGGCTCTTCACCGACCGGGCGACCGCCGTACGACCGGGCATCACGCTCGACGACGGGCCCGTCACCGACATCGTGCGCCGCCTCGACGGGCTCCCCCTCGCCCTGGAGCTGGCCGCCGCCCGGCTCCGCACCATGGACGCCGACCGGCTCGCCCGGCGGCTGGACGACCGATTCCGCCTGCTGACCTCGGGCAACCGGACCGCCCAGCCCCGCCAGCAAACCCTGCACGCCGTCATCGACTGGAGCTGGGAGCTGCTCGACGAGCAGGAGAAGACCCTCGCCCGCCGCATCTCGGCCTTCCCCGCCACCACGGGGGCCGACGCCGTCGAGGCGGTCTGCTCCGGCCGGACGCTCCCGCCCGGAGACGTCGGCCACGTGCTCGACTCCCTGGTCGACAAGTCCATCGTCGAGCGGGCCGCGGGCGGCTACCGCATGCTGGAGACCATCCGGGCCTACGCCGCCACGAAGCTCGACCTCGCCGGCGAACGTTCGACGACGCGGGACCGGTTCGCGCGGCACTTCGCCGGCCTGGCCGAGGCACACGAGCGGCTGCTGCGCTCCCACGGGCAGGAGGAGGCGCTGCGGCTGTTCGGCGACGAGTACGACAACCTCGTCCACGCCCTGCGTACCGCCATCGACGACCACGACGCCACGACCGCCGCCCGCATCCTCGCCGCGCTGCACTGGTACTGGACGATGGTCCGCTACGAACCCCGGAGCGCGGCGTTCGTGGCCAGGGTGCTGGAACTCGGCGCGGAGCTGGCCCCCGACGCCCGCGCCGCCCTCGGCCTCCTGCACGCGACGGGGGCCGACGCGCCGTCCGTCACGCTCGACCGGGTCAGGGCCCTGATCGAGGAGTGCGCGCGCACCGGCGCACTGGAGCGCCACCCCACGCTGCTGACGGCGACGCTCTTCATGGCGTACGGCACCGGCCTCGACGCCCTGGCCGAACGCGAGACGGAACGGGCCCGCAGCCGCCCCGACCCCTGGGCCGCCGCCTGTACCTTCCTCGTGGAGGCGATCATCGGTCAGCACCGCGGTGAGTGGGCCGCCGCCGCCACGGCGGTGGAGCGGGCGTTGCACCGCTTCGAGGAGACCGGTGACCGGCTGTCCACGGCGCTCGTCCTGACGCTGGTGGCGCGGACGCGCTCGGTTCGCGGCGACCACGACGGAGCGATCGCCGCCTACGAGCGGAGCGTCGCGCTGACCTCCCAGCACGGGATCACCCACCGGCTCGGGCTCGCCGCGGAGCGCATGCGGGCGGGAGACCTGGCCGGCGCCCGGCAGGACATCGAGAGCGCCGAACGGTCGGCCCGCGAGCGGGGCGGGCAGCCGCAGCGGCTGGAGGTCATGGCCGCCCGGATGGAGCTGTACCGCCGCTGCGGCGACGTGGACCGGGCCGGTCAGGAGCTTGAGCGGATGGAGCGGGCCGCCGCCGAGAGCCCCCTTCCGCCCGGCGTCGCGATCCGCGGCTTCGCGGTGGCCGCCCGGCTGGCGAACCTGCTGACGGCCGGAGACGCGAAGCAGGCCCGTGCCCTCCTGCCGGACGTCGTCCGCGTCCCGGCCGCGCTGCGTGACCTGGCCGTCGACGCCCAGCAACTGGCGAGGCTGCTCCACCTCGAAGGCGAGGCGGCACCGGCCGCCACCGCGCTCGGCATGAGCCGGGCGATCCGCGGCGTCTTCGACGACGGCGACCCCGAACTCGGCGAACTCGCCGCGTCCCTGACCGAACGACTCGGCCCCGCCGAATACGACGCGGCCTATCGACGCGGCGCGCGGATGCCCCGGCAGGACGTCATCGACCGGCTGACCCGCTGACGGCAGGCGCGGTCGGTCCATCACCGTGCTGTCACCCGTTTGTCAGCACCGCCTCCCATCGTGGGGAACCGATCCCGGCCCGGGTCGCGGGCGACCGCCGGGTCCGGGCGGTTCTCACATAGCAGGAGTGCATCATGACCATTTCCGCGAGTGCCAGGCGCGAACGGGTGCAGGAGGCGCTGGAGCGGGCGGTGGCCGAACAGAGCGCGCCGGGCGTCGTCGCCGAGATCCAGGACGAGGACGGCGGCTGGTTCGGCTCGGCCGGGGTGGCCGACCGCGGGACCGGCCGCCGCCGCGCGCCCGGGGAGCAGTTCCACGCCGGCAGCAGCGGCAAGGCGTTCACCGCCGCCGTACTGCTGACCCTGGAGGCCGAAGGCAGGCTGAGCCTCGACGACACGGTGGACACCTGGCTGCCCGGCGTGGTCAGCGGCAACGGCAACGACGGCGGCGAGATCACCATCAGGCAGTTGCTCACCCACACCGGCGGCCTGGGCATCACCGGGCTGAGCGCCGAGATCGTCCGCAAGTACCACACCCGGGCGGGCTTCGCCGAGCACCGCTACGACGTCTGGACCGTGGACGAGTTGTTGCGGCTCCAGACGGCCATTCCGCCGGCGTACCGGCCGGGTGCGGGCTTCGCCTACTCCAACGGCGGCTACCACATCGCCGGAGCGATCATCGAGAAGACGACCGGCCGCGGCTACGAGGACGAGGTCGAGCGGACGGTCATCCGGCCGCTCGGGCTGCGCGGCACCTACGCCCGGACCTTCGCCGAACGGCACTTCCGGGGGCCGCACACCAGGGCGTATTCGAGGATGGTCCTCAGGGACGGCGTCGACCCGGACGACCTCACGCCCGACAACTACGCGTCACTGCTGCTGGGCCCCGACTCCGACCCGATCGACGTCACGGACCGGACCTTCTTCATGTGGGCCGCCGGCGGCGTCGTCTCGACGACCGCCGACCTGCTCCGGTTCACGCACGCGCTGATCACCGGCTCCCTCCTGCCGCCCGCGCAACATCGCGCGATGTGGGACACCGTCCCCACCACGGACTGGCTCCCCCACACCCGGTACGGCACCGGGGTGTCCCAGTGGACGCTGGCCGACGGCCGCCTGCTCCACGTCGTGGCCGGGGTGGAGGGCGGCACCGTCAGCGTGACGCTGGGCACGCCGGACGGCGGGCTGACCGTCTCCGTGCAGCTCAACGGCGACTGGAACTGGTACCTGACCTGCGCCCAGATCGTCGAGGCGGCGTTCGGCTCCGCCCCCCTCATGACTCCGTAGAAAAAGGACGACAATGACGAAACTCGCCACCGTGGCGAACTGGCTCGACGAACGCCTCCCCGGGCTGATCGCCGAGCACCACGTACCCGGGGCGGTCATCGGGGTCCACGCGGACGGGGAACACCTGGAACGCGCCGCCGGCGTGCTCAACACCCGTACCGGCGTCCCGGTCACCACCGATTCGCTCTTCCAGATCGGCTCCATCTCCAAGGTCTGGACGGCCACCCTGGCCCTGCAACTGGTCGAGGACGGCCGCCTCGACCTCGACCGGCCCGTCCGCGCCTACCTGCCGGACTTCCGGCCGGCCGACGAGTCCGCCGCGCTGATCACCACCCGCCACCTGCTCTGCCACACCGCCGGGTTCGAGGGCGACCGGTTCACCGACACCGGCCGCGGCGACGACGCCATCGCCAGGTACGTGGACCTGCTCGGCGACGCCCCCCAGCTCTTCGAACCGGGCGAACTGCTCTCCTACAACAACGCCGGATACTGCGTGATCGGCCGGATCGTCGAAACCCTCCGTGGCCGGCCGTACATCGAGTGCCTGCGCGAACACCTCATCCGGCCACTGGGACTCACGCACACCGCCACCGACGCGGAGGAGGCCATCCTGCACCGGGCCGCGGTCGGCCACTTCCTGTCAGGGCCTGGCGGCTCCCCCTGGCCGGCCGGGGTCTGGGCGCTGCCCCGCTCCCTCGCGCCCGCGGGCTCCGCGCTGGCGATGAGCGTCGGCGACCTGCTCGCCTTCGCCCGCGGCCGGCTCCCCGACGGCGGCGGCGTGCTCGACGCCGAGACCGTCCGCGCGATGCGGACCGAGCAGGTGCGCGGACCCCTGGTCACCGGGCACGGCGACGCGTGGGGACTCGGCTGGGAGATCTTCCACTTCGGCGGGCACACCGTCTACGGCCACAACGGCGACACCATCGGCCAGTCGGCGTTCCTGCGGCTCCTCCCTGAACGGGACCTCGCGGTCGCGCTGCTCACCAACGGCGGCCACGGCGTCGCCCTGCACCACGAACTCCTCGGCCACGTGCTGGACGAACTCGCCGGCATCGAGTTGCCCGCGCTGCCCGTCCCGCGCCCCGGCGTCATCGACGCGACCCGCTACCTGGGCAGTTACGGCAACTCCAGCACGAACGTCACGATCAGCCAGGACGACGACGGCGCGATCTGGGCCGAGCAGGCGTCCACCGGTTCCGCCCCGCCGCAGCGCTTCCAGCTCCTGCCGCACCACGGCGACACCCTGATCACCGCGCAGCCGCACCAGGGCATCCACCGCACGCGGAGTTTCGTCGGCGACGACGGCCACGGCAGGGCCCGTTTCCTGCACGACGGCCGCGCCCTGCCCCGGAACCCCGTTCCCCCTCTCAGCCGATCTTGTCCAGCTCGGTGAGATCCTCGCCGGAGAGCGGGAGTGCCGCGCCGGCGACGTTCTCGCGCAGATGCGCCACCGACGAGGTGCCCGGAATCAGCAGGATGTTCGGCGACCGGCGCAGCAACCAGGCCAGGGCGACCGACATCGGCGTCGTGTCCAGCCGGGCGGCCACCGCCGAGAGCGCCGAGGACTGGAGCGGGCTGAAGCCGCCGAGCGGGAAGAAGGGCACGTAGGCGATGCCCTGGTCGGCGAGTTCGTCGATCAGGGCATCGTCCTGCCGGTGGGCGAGGTTGTACCTGTTCTGCACGCACACGATCGGCGCGATCGCGCGGGCCTCGGCGACCTGTTCCGCCGTCGCGTTGCTCACCCCGAGGTGCCGGATCAGCCCCTGCCGCTGGAGTCCGACGAGGGTCTCGAACGGTTCGGCGAGCGAGCCGGGCCGGGGCCCCAGGGCGTCGCCGAGCCGGAGGTTGACCAGGTCGAGCACGTCGAGGCCGAGGGCTTCGAGGTTCTCGTGAACGGCGCGGCGCACGTCTTCCGGCCGCCGGGCCGGGGGCCAGCCGCCCTGCCGGTCACGGGTCGCGCCGACCTTGGTCACGATGCGCAGCGACCCCGGGTACGGGTGCAGCGCCGCACGGATCAGCTCGTTCGTCACGCGCGGTCCGTAGGCGTCGCTGGTGTCGACATGGGTGATGCCGAGGCTGACGACCTCGCGCAGGACGGCGAGCGCGCCGTCGCGGTCGGCCGGCGGACCCAGTACCCCGGGGCCGGCGAGCTGCATGGCGCCGTAGCCGAACCGGGTGACGGTCAGGTCGCCCAGGGTCCAGGAGCCGCCGGGAAGCGAAGTGGGGAACGTGCTCATACCTCTGCCTTTACGTGTTGAGCTGGTTGGTGTTCAACGGTGACTTGCTTCAGTATGGGCAGGTAACTTCCTGACAGGAAGCGGGCACTTCGAAGTGCGTAGGGCACCCGCGGGTGAGAGGAGCGGTCGATGGCGACGACGACGGCGGCCCAGCAGAGGGCACAGGCCAAGGTGGAGTACGACGCTTTCGTGGCGGCCTGTCCCAGCCGCAAGCTGCTCGACCGCATCTCCAGCAAATGGGTCACGCTGATCCTGGCCGCGCTCGGCAACGGCGGCCCGCCCCAGCTCGACGCGGGCTGCCGGGGCGAACCGCGGGCGATGCGGTACTCGGAGCTGTCCCGCCTGCTGGCCGGCGTCAGCCAGAAGATGCTCACGCAGACGCTGCGCTCCCTGGAACGCGACGGTCTCGTCACGCGCACCGTGACGCCGACCGTGCCCGTCACGGTCTCCTACGAGCTGACCGACCTCGGCCTCTCCCTCCATCACATGATGCGCGGCATCAAGACCTGGGCCGAGACGCACATGGACGACGTGCTCACCAACCGCGAGACGTACGACTCCCGCGCCTCCTGAACCGCCGCCCTCGCCGGTCCGCGGCACCCGGTGCCGATCAGGTCAGGTCAGGTCAGATCAGCCGCGGAAGCCGCGGAAGACGCCGTCCGCATCGGTGTTCTCGGCGAACTCGCCGAAGTCCATGTTGCCGATGGACAGGTTGGCGTGGATCGCGGGGAGCTCGGAGGGGATGACGCGCAGCTCCCAGGTGAGTTCCAGCTCGATGACCAGGAACGGCGTCTCCGGCGACGCCATGGTGACCTGGTCGGCGATGACGAGGATGGCGTCCGCGTAGCGGTCGGGGAGCAGGGCCAGGAGCTGTTCCGAGGTGAGGCCCCGGTAGGCGGGATCCTCGACGACCTCCACCTGGTCCGAGAACTCCTCGATCCAGCCGTCCTCGTCGGTGTCGCCGAGCGAGGCGCGTACGGCCTGCCATCGTTGCTGGTCGGAGAAGTCGGTACGGACCACGAGCAAGGCGTCGGCTTCGGGCAACTTGTCCATCGGACGATCTTCGACGCGAAGCCGGTGGCTCCGCAAGTGAACGCCATGAGCCGTTCCCCGTCACTTCCAAGCTATAGCGCGTAGGGGGGCTTGCCACAAGGCCCCGGTCGTCCCGCACAATCACCCTTCGACATCGGAACGCTCGGAACGCGGGGGCTGCGGAATGCGGTTTGTGCTGGTGACCTATGGATCGCGCGGGGACGTCGAGCCGATGACGGGCCTGGCCGTGCGGCTGCGCGCACTCGGCGCCGAAGTACGCGTGTGCGCGCCGCCGGACTTCGCCGACCTGCTGGACGAGGTCGGCGTGCCGCTGACGCCCCTCGCCTGGCCGATCCGCGCGCTGGCGACGGGGGCCGTCCCCGGCAAGGAGAAGGCGGGCCTGTCCGGCATCGCCGCCGAGCTGACCGCCATGGCCTACGAGGCGGTCGCCGGGGTGGCCGCGGGCTGCGCCGCGGTGGTGGCCACCGGCTCGTTCCCGGCCCTGGCCGGTACGCGGACGGCCGCCGAGAAGCTGGGCGTGCCGTACGTGTTCACGTCCCTCTCCCCGTGTTACCTGCCGTCGTCGCAGCACCCGCCGCTCCGCTGGCCGGGCCAGGTGATCCCCCCGGAGGTGACCGGCAACCGGGAGCTGTGGGACCGGCACTCCGCGCACCTGGAAACCCTGTTCGGCGACACGGTCAACGTCCACCGGGCCTCGGTCGGCCTGCCGCCGGTGCGCGGCGTCCGCGACCACGTCTTCACCGGCCACCCGCTCCTGGCGGCCGACCCGGTCGTGGGCCCGTGGCAGCCGACGCCGGAGCTCGACGTGACGCAGACCGGCGCGTGGATCCGGCCGGACGGACGCCCGCTCCCGGCCGGGCTGGAGGCGTTCCTGGCCGCCGGCGCGCAGCCCGTCTACGTGGGCTTCGGCAGCATGCCGATGCGGGGCGCGAGCGCGCGGGAGATCTCGCGGGCCGTCGTCGAAGCGGTCCGGGCGCAGGGCCGCCGGGTCCTGCTCGGGACGGGCTGGGCCGACCTGGCCCTGATCGACGACCGGGACGACTGCTTCGCCGTCGGCGAGGTCAACCAGCAGGCGCTGTTCCCCCGGGTGGCCGCGGTCGTGCACCACGGCGGCGCGGGCACCACGACGACGGCGGCCCGTGCCGGGGCGCCGCAGGTGATCGTGCCGCAGGTCGCGGACCAGCCGTACTGGGCGGGCCGGGTGAGCGGGCTGGGCATCGGCGCCGTCCACGACGGTCCGACGCCGACCGCCGAGTCCCTGTCGGCCGCGCTCAAGGTCGCCCTGGCCCCCGAGACCGGCGCCCGCGCGGCCGCCGTGGCCGGGACGGTCCGCACCGACGGGGCGGAGCGGGCCGCGACGCTCCTGCTCGACATGGCCGGCGGGAGCGGGTCCACCCGCGTCGGGCAGCAGTAGACCCTGCCGTGGCGGGCGCTACTTCACCCCCCAGACGATGACGTCCAGTTCGACCCACCAGTCGTCCTCGTCGGTCGAGTCATGGACCTTCGCCACGCGGAGCGAGGCGACGTTCCCGCTGCTCGTCGTGAGGCACAGTTGCGAGCCGACGCCGAAGCCCTTCGTCCGGCCGGCGCCTGCCAGCCTGACGTCGCTCACCACCTGCCAGGCATCGGCGCAGGCGGCAGGAGTGCGCGGTTCGTCGTCCGCTCTCGCCAGCCGAGCGTCGTTCAAGGGGTTGAGCGCCACATAGAACACGCCGTTCTCCAGCGCGAGGTCGGGGGTGTTGTCGTCGGCCCCCACGCTGATCGTGTCGATGTCGAAGCCGTCCTGGGCGAATGTCAGCCGCGCGGTCCCCGTCCTGGTGGCGTCGGGCGCGGGCGACGGGGGCGGCGTGTCCGCCGGGCTCGTGGCCGACGACGGCGCGGGCTCGGCCGGCGCGGACGACGGTATCGACTGACTTGGAGCCGCGGGAGTGGTGGGAGTGGCGGGGGCGCTGCCCTGCCAGATCGCGACTATCGCGGCAAGCGCTCCCACCAGCCCGGCCACCGCGCCGACGATCTGCCACTGATCGCCGTTCAGCCCGAAATACGACTTGCCCTTGTCCGCCAACCGAACATCACCTCGGCGCGCGCCCAGAACCGGACTTTCTCACCATGGATGGTAGACGCCCGCATCCGTGATGTCGGTCGGGTCGGCAGAACCGTGATGCGGCGGTGTCCGCTGGTCGTGACGGGATGAAAGTGATCCTATCCTGGAGGGCGTGGTTGATCGGGGGCATTCGGTGTCGGCGCAGGTGCGCATCACGCGGGCGAACGCGCGCTTCCAGCAGTGGCAGGCGCTCCTGGGCAACCGGACCAAGCGGCAGCGCGCCAAGGAGTTCCTGATCCAGGGGGTACGCCCGATCAGCCTGGCGATCGAGTTCGGCTGGCCGGTGCACGCGGTGCTCTACGACGCCGAGCGGACGCTGTCCGGCTGGGCCACGGAGATGATCGAGGCGGCCGGCGGCGAGCGGGTGGCCATGGCCCCCGACCTGCTGCGCGAGCTGGGCGGCAAGGACGAGGACGTTCCCGAGCTGGTGGTGGTCGCCGAACTGCCGGACGACGAGCTGTCCCGGATCCAGGTGGGGCCGTCCTTCCTGGGCACGGTGTTCGACCGGCCGAACAACCCCGGCAACATCGGCACGATGGCCCGTTCGCTGGACGCGTTCGGCGGCACCGGCCTGATCGTCACCGGGCACGCCACCGACCCCTACGACCCTCGCTCGGTGCGCGCCTCCACCGGGTCGCTGCTGGCGCTGCCGGTGGTGCGGTCCCCCTCCCACCGGGAGGTGCTCGCCTGGGTGGCGCAGGTGCGTGAACGGGGTCTGCCGCTCCAGGTGGTGGGCACCGACGAGAACGGCACCCGCGACGTCGCCGAACTGGACCTGACCGGCCCCACCCTGCTGGTGGTCGGCAACGAGACCAGCGGGCTGAGCGCGGGATGGCGGCAGGCGTGCGACATCATGGCGCGCATCCCGATGGCCGGCTCGGCCAGTTCCCTGAACGCCGCCAGCGCGGCCACCGTGACCTTGTACGAGGCCGCCCGCCAGCGCCGCAGCGGGGCGAATACTTCCTGAGCCGGCGTCACTCCGGGCAGTCGCGGAGGTCGGGGTGCCGCTCGGCGCCGACGACGGTGATCCTGTCAGGGCCTTCGGGCGTCGTGGCGGCGGCCGTGCAGACGATCTGCCCGACGGCCAGTGCGGACAGCGTGCCGGCGGGCGTGGACGGGGTCACCGACCGGTGGCCGCCCGACAGGAGGGTCACCGCGAACGGGCTGGCCTCGGGCGGGACGTCGGTGGTGAACCCGCTCGCCCGTTCCCGCGCGGTGGGCCCGGCCGCCAGCAGCCCGAGGGTGTTCGCCTGGAGCAGGATCCGGCCACCGCCAGGCCGCGTCACCGCGCTGAGCCGGCCGTCCCTGACCAGGTAGAGGGTGATCGTCGTGGTCGGTGCGACGGGTCCGCTCGGCGGGTCGCCGGCGGGGATGGCGTCGCTGGGCCGCACCCCGCAGCCCGTCACGGCGGCGAGCGAGACGAGGCCCGCGGCGAGCACGCGACGGATGTTCATTCGGGGCCTCCGTCCGGGTCGGGCGCCCGGCGTGGCAGACGCAGCGTGAAGACGGCGCCGCCGTCCGGGGCGTTGGTGACGGTGAGGTCGCCGTGGTGCAGGAGCGCGTTCTCCCGTGCGATGGCCAGGCCGAGGCCGCTGCCCTCGGATCTGGCCCTGGACGCGCTGGCCTTGTAGAAGCGGTCGAACACGTGCGGCAGCACCGCTTCGTCCAGGCCCGGTCCGTGGTCGCGGACCTCGAGGATGATCCGGTGCGGGTCGGCGTGCAGCCGCACCGACACCGGTGGTTCGCCGTGCCGCAGGGCGTTGCCGACCAGGTTCGCGAGGATGACGTCCACCCGGCGCGGGTCCAGCCGGGCCGTCACCCCGGGTGGCAGCTCGGTGCGCACCGCGTCCGGCCAGCCCCGGCTGCGCAGGGTCGCGCGGACCAGCTCGGCCATGTCGACGTCGTTCAGCGCGAGGGCCGCGACGCCGGAGTCGAACCGGCTGATCTCGATGAGGTCGTTCACCAGCCCGGTGAGGTTGAGCGTCTCCTGGCTGACCAGCCTGGCGGCCCGGCCGGCGGGTTCGGGCAGCCCGGCGGCCTCCTCGTCGAGGACGTCGGCGACCGCGGTGAGCGCGGCCAGCGGGGTGCGCAGCTCGTGGGACACGTCGGCCACGAACCGGCGGGCGTCGGCCTCCATCTCGCGTAGCTGCTTGACGTGCCGTTCCAGCTCCGCGGCGGTGTTGTTGAAGGTACGCGCCACGTCGGCCAGCTCGTCGGAGCCGCGGACCGCGATCCTGGTCCGCAGCTCGCCCTCGCCCAGCAGGCGGGCCGCCCGGCCGAGTTCGCGCACCGGGCGCAGCACGCCGCGGGTGGCCACCGACGCGAGGACGACCGCGAAAGCCAGGGCCACCCCGCCGGTGAGCAGCGCGCGGGTGGCGAGCTGGTCGATGCCGCGCTGCTCGGCGAGCAGGCTGCGGGCGGCGTAGACCTCGATGCCGGAAATCCGCGTCGTCCGGTCCTGCTCGACGATCACCAACGGCGCGCCGATGATCAGGAAGGGGGCGCCGTGCCAGATCACCCGCTGCCACCCGACTTCGCCGCTGGCCACCACCCCGCGCAGCCCCGCTGGAATCACCTCGGGAGTCAGGGTCGGCGGGCCTTCGCGCGGTCGCCGGCCGCCCGGCGGCGGGCCGGTCAGCGAGTGCGCCTCGTGGTAGAGGGCGAGCGCGGAGCCGTTCCCGTCCGCCACCGTGCCGGCGATCTGCTGGAGCTCGTCCGGGCCCGGCGTCGCACTCCGCAACGGGAAGAGCGCCTGCAGGCGGCTCGTCATCGTCTGCACCGCGGCGTCCTGGGCCCGTTGCAGGATCTCGGTGCGGGCCAAGACGTAGATCCCGCCGGTCACCGCCACCGTGGTGACCACGCTCAGCAGCGCGAACGCGAACAGCAGCCGGGCGCGCAGCCCCGGGCTCGGCCAAGGTGTCACCGGCGGCTCACACCGGCCCGAACCGGTACCCGAAGCCACGCACTGTCTGTACGTAGACGGGCGCCGCCGAGTCGTCCTCGATCTTGGCGCGCAGGCGTTGCACGCACGCGTCCACGAGACGCGAGTCGCCGAAGTACCCGTGCTCCCACACCGACTCCAGCAGTTGCTGGCGGCTGTGCACCCGGCCCGGTGTGCCGGACAGTTCGAGCAGCAGGCGCAGCTCGGTCGGGGCGAGGCTGACCGGCACGCCGCGGTGGGCGACCACCAGCCCGGCGCGATCGATGCTCAGGTCCCCGTGCCGTTCCAGCTCCGCCTGGTCGCGGCCGATCCGGCGCAGCACCGCGCGGATGCGCGCCTCCAGCACCCTGGGCTGCACCGGCTTGACCACGTAGTCGTCGGCGCCCGCCTCCAGCCCGGCCACCACGTCGATGTCGTCGCCGCGCGCGGTCAGCATGATGATCGGCACCTCGCCGGCGGCCCGGATGCGGCGGCAGACCTCGAAGCCGTCCATGCCGGGCAACATCAGGTCGAGCACGACGACGTCGGGAGGGTCCGCGCGCAGCCGGTCCAGCCCCTGTTCGCCGGACTCCGCCGCGCGCACCCGGTGCCCGTGCCGGGTCAGGGCCAGTTCGAGTCCCTCCCGTACGGCCGGGTCGTCCTCGATCAGCAACACCCGTGCCACGCCGACTTTCACCGCATGCTCCGTCACTCGTTCGCCGGTCAACCCCATCCACTGTCGGGCGGCCGTGTCCCTGCCGCGTCCGCGCCATGTCATGGTTGTGTCACGGTCGGGCCGCTGGTGGTGGCCGTCGAGAAACCATGACATGCGGCGGACGACGCGCGCACATTCCTTGCCAATCGTATTCGGCATGGACGAACCACGCACCCTTCCACCTCGGCTCCGGGATCGGCTGTATGCCGTGGTCACGCTGCTGCTGGCGGTGCTCCTGCTGCCCGCGGCGTTCGCCCGCCGGCCCGGCCGCGCCCGCGAACTGGCCTGCCGGTGGGCGTTACGGATGCGCTTCCCCGCCGAGGACCTCACCGGGCTGACCGGCGGCGCGCTGGCGGCGTTCACCGCGGCGCGCACCGAGGCGCTCTGGCGGCACGGCCAGCTCATCGGCCTCACCTCGGGGTATCGCGATCCCCTCGTCCAGCAGCGGATGTTCGACGAGGAGGTGCGCCGCTCCGGCTCCCCCGCCTCGGCGCGCATGCTCGTGCTGCCGCCGGCGGAGTCCAACCACGTCAAGGGCATCGCGCTGGACGTACGTCCGCACGAAGGGGCGCGCTGGCTGGAGGAGCACGGCGCCCGCCACGACCTGTTCCGCCTCTACGACAACGAGTGGTGGCACTTCGAGTACCGCCCGGAGAGCGGCGGCACCCCGCCCCGGCGACGCCCCCATCCCGGCGTGGGCCCAGGTGCTTGACGACCGGCCCGGCTCGCTGGGACGGCGACTGCGAGCGGCGCGCGAGACGGCGTTCGTGGGACGGGCGGAAGAACTCGCGATCTTCACCGCCGCGTTGTACGGGGGCGGCTGCAGCGTGCTGTACGTGCACGGCCCCGGCGGCATCGGGAAGTCGGCCCTGCTCCGCCGGTTCGCGCACGAGGCCGCCGCGACGGGACGGCCGGTGTCGATGCTGGACGGGCGCGGGCCCGAACCGGCGCTCCACGACGCCGGTGCGGTGCTGCTGATCGACGACGTCGAGCACATCCAAGGCTGGGAGGGCCTGTCGCGCCTGCCCGTGGGGGTGCTGGCGGTGATCGCGGGACGGCACCCGCCGGACCTGCGCCGGCGGGCGGACCCGGGATGGGCGGGGGCGCTGCAGGTGCTGCCGCTGCGCGACCTGCGGGCCGCCGACGCGCGGGCCCTGCTGGACCGCGCCGGGGTGCCGGCCGAGTCGCGCGAGCCGCTGCTGGCCTTCGCCGGCGGCCACCCGCTGGCGCTGCTGCTCGGGGCGGCCACCGCGGCGAAGGCCGGACGGCGGTGGACGCCGCACCAGGACGTGGTGGCCACACTGCTGGACGAGCTGGTGGGCGAGCCGCCCTCGGCGGCGCATCGGCGGGCTCTGGAGATCTGCGCGCATGCGTACACGACGACGGAGAGCCTGCTGCGGGCGACCCTGCCGGAGGACGCCGGGACGTTGTTCCGCTGGTTGCGGCGGTTGCCGTTCGTCGAGTCGAGCGGTCTCGGGCTGTTCCCGCAGCCCGTGGTGCGGAAGGCGCTGGAGGCGGACCTGCGCTGGCGGGATCCGGAGGGGTACGCGGCGATGCACGACCGCGTGCACGCGTACCTGGCGGACCGGGTGCGTACGGCGAGCGAGGCGGACGTGCCCGGCGCGGTCGCGGCCCTGCTTCACCTGCATCGCGGCGACGAGCCGCCGGCCGACGTCCCCGACGAGTTCGAGGAGGAGCCGCTGCGGCAGGAGGATCTCGGGACGCTGCTCCGGGTGGCGGCCGAGGACGCGGCCCGCGCCGCCTTCTGGGCGCGACGCCGGCCGGAGGCGTTCCGGGTGTATCGGCGGACCGAGACCGGCGAGCCCGTGGCCTGCTCCGCGTGGTTGCGGCTGGCGGAACTCGACGAGGACGAGCTGACGGCCGACCCCGTCGTGGCCAGGGCCTGGGCGCACGCGCGGGCCACCGCGCCGTTGCGCGCCGGTGAGCATCTGGCGGTCGGCCGGCACTGGGCGCTGCCCGCGTATCGCGGGGACTCGCCGGTGATGGGGATGATCGGGCGGCGGATGATCGGTGACTGCCTGCGGTCCGAGCGGCTGGCCTGGTCGTCCATCGAGGTACGGCAGCCGGACCGGGCGTGGGCCGGGCGTTTGCGGCGGTTCGGGATGCGCGACATCGCCGAGCCGCCACGACCCGGGGAGTACGGCCTGTTCGCGCACGACTGGCGCGCGGTGCCGGCGCGGACGTGGCTGGAGCGGCTGAACCGGCCGCCCGCCACGGGCCCGGCTGCCGCGACGGCGAACCTGGCCGTGCTCTCCCAGGCGGAGTTCACCGAGGCGGTACGCAAGGCGCTGCGCCAGTTGCCGCGCCCGGACGCGCTGGCCGCCTCCCCGCTGGCGCGCACCAGGCTGGTCGCCGGGCGGCACAATCCGGCCACGGCACTCGGTGACCTGCTCCGCCGGGCGATCGACGACCTGGGCGAGGACCCGCGCGCGGCCAAGCCGCACCGGGCGCTGTCCGTCACGTTCCTGCGCGGCGCGCCCACCCAGGAACTGGCCGCGGAACGACTCGGCCTCCCGTTCACCACCTACCGCCGCCACCTGACGGCCGGCATCGAACGGGTCTGCGCCGACCTGTGGCACCAGGAGCTGTACGGCGCCGGATGAGCACGCCCCGGGTCAGCCGGAGAGCGCGAACCCGGCCGCCGCCTCCGCGTGCAGCCGGGCGCTCGCCAGCACCGGGACGGCGCTGTCCTTCTCGCTGACCAGCAGCTCGATCTCCGTGCAGCCGAGGATCACGCCTTCCGCGCCGTCGGCCGCGAGATCGTCGATGATCCGGGCGTACGCGTCCCTGGACGACTCCCGGAGCACCCCGCGCACCAGCTCGTCGAAGATCACGCGATGGACCAGCTCACGCTGCGCACGCCGGGGCACGATCACGTCGAAGCCGTGGGCGGCCAGCCGCTCGCGGTAGAAGGGCTGCTCCATGGTGAAGCGCGTGCCCAGCAGGCCCACCTTGCGCATGCCCCGGGCGCGGACCTCGGCGCCCACGGCGTCGGCGATGTGCAGCACGGGCACGCTCACGGCCCGCTCCACGTCGTCGCTGACCCGGCTGAAGGTGTTGCTGCAGACCAGCAGGAGGCCGGCGCCGAGCTGCTCCAGTTTCCGGCCCGCGCCGGTCAGCAGCGTGCTCACCTCGTCCCAGCGGTCGGCGAAGATGAGGTCCTCGACGGTCGTGTAGTCGACCGACCAGATGAGGCTGTCGGCGGAATGGCTGCCGCCGAGTCGCTCGCGTACCCGCTGGTTGACGATCTGGTAGTAGATCACCGTCGATTCCCAGCTCAACCCGCCGATAAGACCGATGGTGCGCATGGAACTCCGTTTCACCCGTTGGTGCCGGCAGGCTAGGCGCGGCGCCTGCTCATCCGGCAGGCCGAAAGTTGTCCAGCCGGCCGTGCTCAGCCCGGCGGCGTCGCGAGCGCGCGGGCGCAGGCGGCGAGCCCGATCTCGCTGGACGCCTTGACGAACACCACGTCCCCCGGTTCGACCAGCGCGGTGGCCAGCCGGACGGCCCCGGCCACGTCCTCGACGGCATGGACGGCCACGCCCTGGTCCGAGGCGCGCGCGGCCTCCGCCATCGCGACCGGATCCCCCGCCCCGACCGCGATCAGCACGTCGTAGCGCAGGCCGGCGACGAGCCGGCCCACCTCCGCGTGCCGGGCGCGCGAGGCGTCCGCCTGTTGTCCCATCGCGCCGAGTACGGCGACGGTCCGCCGGCTCCCGGCCAGGGCCTTCGCCGCCCGCAGCCCGGCCCGCATGGACTCGGGGTTGGCGTTGTAGGCGTCGTTGACGACGGTGACGCCGTCCGGCCGTTCGACGACCTCCAGCCGTCCCCCGGAGCGTCGCCGTGCGGCGGTCAGCCCGTCGGCGATCTCGGCGACGCCCAGGCCGAGCACGGTGGCCACGGCGGCGGCGGCCAGGGCGTTGCCCACCTGGTGCGCGCCGACGAGGTCGAGCCGGACCGGGGCCCGGCCGGTGGGCGTCACCAGCTCGAACGCGGGTCGCGCCCGGTCGTCCAGCCGCACGTCCTCGGCCCGCACCTGCGCCGACTTCCCGTACCGCACGATCGTGGCCCTGGTGCGGGCGGCCATGCCCATGACGTACGGGTCGTCGGCGTTGAGCAGCGCGAACCCGTCCGCCGGGAGCGCCTCGACCAGCTCGCCCTTGGCCTGGGCCACGTCGGCGAGCCCGGTCCCCATCCGCTCCACATGCGCGGTGCCGACGTTGAGCACCAGCCCGACCTGGGGCGGCGCGAGCCCGGTCAGGTACGTCAGGTCGCCCTTGCGGCCCGCACCCATCTCCAGCACCAGATTCCGGGTGGCGGCGTCGGCGCGCAGCACGGTGAGCGGCAGCCCGAGCTCGTTGTTGAACGACCTGTCGGTGGCGACCGTCGCGGCGTGCCGTTCGAGGAGCTGGGCCAGCAGGTCCTTGGTCGTGGTCTTGCCCACGGAGCCGGTCAGCGCGATCACGGTCGGGCTGATCTGTTCGAGCACGTGCCTGGCCAGCAGGCCGAGCGCGAGCTGGACGTCCGCCACCACGAGAGCGGGCACGCCGACGGGCCGCGCGGCCAGCACGGCGACGGCCCCGCCCGCGACGGCACGGGCCGCGTAGTCGTGACCGTCGACGCGCGCCCCGGCCGTCGCGGCGAACAGGCCGCCGGGCAGCACCTCGCGGGAGTCGACCGCCGAGGGCGCCGTCACCGGCGCCGCCGGGTCGGGCACGTCGTCCAGGCGGGCGCCGACCACCCGCGCGATCTCGGTCAGCGTCATGGGGATCACGAGCCGCTCCTGGCGAACGCGAGGTCGATGAGCCGGCGCAGCAGCTCCGGGTACGGGACCCCGCTCGCGGCCCACGCCCTGGCGTAGACGGAACGGGCGGTGAAGCCGGGCATGGTGTTGATCTCCAGCACGTACAGGCGTCCCGTGTCCTGCTCGTGGAGGAAGTCGACCCGGGACAGGCCGTAGCCGCCGATCGCCCGGAAGGCGCGCAGGGCCAGCTCGCGCACGTCGTCGGCCACCCGTTCCGGCAGCACGGCGGGGATGGCGGCGATCTCGGCCCGGCTGAGGTACTTGGCCTCGTAGTCGAGCCAGTCGCCGGGCACGATCAGCTCGCCGGGCGCCGACGCGTCCGGGGTGTCGTGGTCGCCGAGCACGCCGCAGATGAGCTCGCGCGCGCTCACGCCCTGCTCGACGATGACCATCCGGTCGTGGGCCAGCGCCAGCTCCACCCCCGCGCGCAGTTCCTCCATGGACGTGACCCGCGAGATGCCGATGGAGGAGCCCAGACCGGCCGGTTTGACGTACATCGGCCAGTCGAGCGACTTCACCAGCGCCCAGTGGTCGGTGCTGGTGCGCCATTCGTGCTCGCTGAACCACACGTACGGGGTGACCGGAATGCCCTCCGCCAGGAAGGCCCGCCGCATCGCGACCTTGTTCATGGCCACCGCCGAGGCCAGGACGCCGCAGCCCACGTACGGCAGGCCCAGCGTCTCCAGGTGCCCCTGGACGACGCCGTCCTCGCCGAACGGCCCGTGCAGCACGGGGAAGACCACGTCCGCCAGGTCGCGCCGCAGCTCCACCGGCCACCGGCCGCGCCGGTCGATGATGACGGCGACGGGCTCGTACAGCTCCCTCGGCAGGGCGTCGAGCACCGCCTGCGCCGACTGCAGCGACACCTCGTGTTCGGCGGACGGCCCGCCCGCCAGCACAGCCACGCGTACGCGCTCGGTCACGTTCGATCAGCCTTCCTCAACGGCGCGGGACCAACCTGACGAGCGTCGGCGCTACGACTGACCGGTTCCCAGACCATTCGCTGTCCGGTTCCTGACCGCTGTGCCTGCCCGCGGCCTCACCCCGCCGGGTCACGACGGCGGAGCAGACCCGGGCTGGTGCCGTGAAAGCGCTTGAAGGCGCTGCTGAACGCGAAGCCGTCGGTGTATCCGACCCTGCGGGCGACCGAGGCGACCTTCGCGCCCGGCTCGCGCAGCAGCTCGGCGGCCAGGGTCATCCGCCAGCCGGTCAGGTAGGTCATCGGGGGCTGCTCGACCAGCGCGGTGAAGCGGCGGGTGAAGCTCGCCCGGGAGAGCCCGGCCGTGGCCGCGAGCAGGCCGACGTTCCAGGGCCGCGCCGGCTCGGCGTGCATCGCGCGCAGCACGGGGCCGATCACGGGGTCGCCGAGGGCGAGGTACCAGGCGGGCGGCGCGGCGTCCGGCCGGCCGAACCAGGCGCGCAGGGTGCGGACGAGCAGCAGGTCCAGCAGCCGATCGAGCACGAGGTCCTGGCCCGCCTCGCGGACGGCCAACTCCTCGGCGAGCAGGATGCCGACCGCCGTGCCGGGCTCGGCGCGGACCGTCAGCATCTCGGGCAACGCGCTGATCAGCCTGCGCCCGACGTCGTCGGTGCTGCGGTAGGCGCCGGTGACCAGGTCGAGGGGTTCGCCGGCCGAACGCGGCCGGGTGTCCAGACGGGTGCACCGCACGCCGTGGTGGATCACGACCTGCGGGGGCGTGCCCGGGTCGTCGGCGACCCGGTGCGGTGCCGGGCCTCGCAGCAGCGCGGTGTCCCCGGCGGTGAGCAGCGCCGCCCGCCCTTCCCGGGGCACCACCCAGGTGCTGCCGCGCAGCACCGTGTAGAGCGTCAGCGGGGGTGCTTCCTCGTTGAGCAACGACCACGGCGGGGCCAGGAACGACTGCCGCAGCACCGCGCCGTCCGCCCGTACCGCCCGCAGCAGCCTGGCCAGCGCCTCCATTCCGGAAAGTGTAAGCATCACGAAGGTGGTCGAGCCGTTCACCCATGGCTTGCGGCCCCGGCCGGGGATTGGCTGGAGCCATGACTGTTCTTGTTCTCGGGGCGACCGGCAGGACGGGCCGTCTCGTGGTCGCCGGGCTGAAGGCCCGGGGTGTGCGGGTGCGGGCGGTTTCGCGATCCGCCCCGCTACCTTTCGACTGGGACGATCCCGGCACCTGGGGTCCCGTCGCCGACGGCGTCACGGCGGCCTACCTGGTGACGCCCGAGGACCCGGGGTTCCGCGCCGGGCGGGTGGGCTCGTTCCTGGACCGGGCGGACGGGATCCGGCGGATCGTGCTGCTGTCCGGTCTGAGCGCGGGCTACGGGAGCGTGCCGATGGCCTCCCGCGAGGTGCCCGTGCGCCGGCCGGGCCTGGACTGGACGATCCTGCGGCCGGGCGCCTTCCAGCAGAACTTCGTCACCCCGCCGGAGAGCGGGGAACTGCGGCTGCCGCTGGGCCCGCGACCGCGCACCGCGCCCATCGACGTCGCCGACATCGCCGACGTCGCGGTGCGCGTGCTGACCACCGACGGCCACGCCGGACGGACCTACGACCTGTCGGGCCCACGCGCCCTGTCCTACGCCGAACTGCTCGAGATCGCCTCCCGGCGCGGCGGGCGTCCGGCCGTCTACGTGGACGAGCCGGTCGAAGCCTGGCTGGCGCGGATGACGGCCCGCGGTGTCTCCGAGCAGGCGCTGAACTGGTCGCTGGAGACGTTCGAGGCCATCCGCCGGGGCGTGTACGCGCGCCTGCACGACGGCGTCCACCAGGTGCTCGGGCGGCGGCCCCGCGACTTCGCGGACCTCGGCGCACGGCACCAGGGCGCGACCGTCAGGTGCCGGCGGACTGCACGGTGAGCAGGGGGTTGCGGGGTGCTCCCCTGCGCCGTTCCAACCGCACCTCGAACCGGCTCAGGTCGCCCCGGTGCGAGGCGACGAAGTACTCGACGGGCCGTCCGTCCGGCGCGTACGACGTGCTGGACAGCAGGAGGATCGGGCTGTCGCGGCGGATGTCCAGCGACCGGGCCACCGCCGCGGGCGCGGGCACCGCCTCCACCTGCCGCCGCCCCCAGGAGATCTCGATCCCGTACTCGTCCTCCAGGAGCGCGTACAGCGACTGATGGGTCAGATCCTCCTCCAGCAGCCGCGGGCACAACGCGTACGGCAGGTACGTCACCACCACCACCCACGGGATCTCGTCCACGAACCGCAACCGGTCGAGGACGATGACCGGGTCGCCCGGCGCGATCGCCAGCTCGGCGGCGACCTCCGGCGTGGCCGGTACCCGTTCCAGGCGGCGTACCTCGCTGCGCATGGTGCCGCCGCGCGAGGTGACGTCCTCGTGCAGGCCGGTGAGGGTCTGGACGAGCAGTTCGGAGGTCTTGGGCGGTGTCACGAACGACCCCTGGCCCTTCCTGCGCACGATGCGCCCGCCGATCTCCAGCTCGCGCAGCGCCTGCCTGACCACGGTCCGCGACACGCCGTAGGAGTCGCAGAGCTCGCTCTCGCTGGGCAGGCGGTCGCCGGGGCGGTGCACCCCCTCGTCCATGTCGTGGATGAGGGCCTGCTGGAGCTGGTAGTACATCGGGACGAACGACTCCCGGTCCAGCCGCTGTGTGGTCATGACTCCCCTGAGATGTGTGCGATCGTGTCCAGCCGGGCGAACGTCTCCTCGCCGATCGAGGTCCCATAGACGCCGCCGATGTGGTCGGCCCAGCCGTGCAGGAAATAGCGCCACCCGTCCGCCACCCGCAGCCCCCGCTCCGCGGCCTGCCGCCCGGCCTGGCGCAGGAAGGTGAGCGGCCCCCGATAGTTCAGCTCCCATACGACGGCCTCCCGGGGGAACGGCGCGGTGTCGCCGAGCGGCGATCCGGGCCGGTCCTTGCCCATGCCGGTGGCGTTGATGACGAGCGACCCGGCGGGCAGGCCGGCCAGCAGGCCGTCACCGGACGGGTCGCACCGCACGTCCACCGGCGTGCCGAGGGTCTGCGCCAGTTCGTGCACCTTGCGCAGCCGCTCGGGCAGCACGTCCGACACCAGCAGGCGGCCCGGCCGGTCGGTGTGGCGGTGCAGCAGCATGACGGCGATCGCCAGGCCGGCCCCGCCGGCGCCGAGGCACAGCGCGTGGCCGCCGGTCCTGGCGAAGTGGTCGGGGGCCAGCAGCTCGCGCAGTGCGCGGCCCGCCGTCACGACGTCTCTGGCCGCGCCCCGCAGCCGTCCGTCGTGCTTGGTGATGAGGGAGATCTCCCCGCAGAGCGTGGCGTGGTCGTCGAGTTCGTCGAACAGGTCGGCCGCGGCGGCGTGCACGCCGGTCTTGTGGCTGGTGATGAGCGCGCCGCGGGTGCGCGGGTCGGCGGCGAGGCCGGCCACCGCGGCGCGGTAGACCTCCGGCGGGCTGCCGAGCGGCAGGTCCTGCCCGATCAGGCGGGCGGCGGGCAGCCCGAGGGCCCGGGCCCAGCGGGGGAACAGGCCATGGATCGACGACTGCGCGGTCGTGACGCCGAGAAACCGCATGATCTCGGGGCCGGTGCCGGCCCCGGCGGGGTGCCGGGACAAGATCTCAGTGCTCATTGAACCACGGCTCCAGCCGGGCGTAGGCGTCGAGGAAGCGGCGATACTGGCGAATGTATCGCTCGTGAACGATCTTGTCTGGCAAGATCGCCGGTTCGGTGGCCGAGAGGCCGGGCGCGACGCCGAAACCGTCGAAGACGCCCATCGCGACCCCGCCCACGATCGCCGCGCCCAGGCAGTTGGCCTCGACGTTCGTGCGGCGGCGTACCGGCAGGCCCCAGACGTCGGCCAGCACGCGCAGCACCTCCGCGGCCACGGCCGCCCCGCCGACCGCGTCGATGCGCTCGATCGCGGTGCCGTTGCCGGTGAACGCCCGCAGCCCGGTCAGCAGGTTCATGGCCACGCCCTCCAGCACGGCCCGGGTCAGGTGGGCGCGCTCGTGGTGACGGGCCAGCCCGACGAAGGCGGCCCGCGCCTTGGGGTTCCAGTACGGCGAACGCTCCCCGAGCAGGTGGGGCAGGAAGAACAGGCCGTCCCCGGCGGCCTCGACCTGTGCCGCGGCGGCGAGCAGGTCGGCGTGCGGGGCGGCGAGCACCTCGCTGATCCACTCCAGTGACGCGCCGCCGGCCTGCATCGTGGCGGTGGGCACGTAACGGCCGGGCACGACGTGGTTGAACGTCATCGTGCGCATGCCGGGGTCGAGCAGCGGGGCGTCGGCGGCCAGCGAGATCCAGGAGGAGGAGCCCAGGTAGGCGTAGGCGGACCCGTCGGGCGCCACCACGCCCGCGCCGGTCGCGGCGCACGGTCCGTCGCCGCCGCCGATGACCACCGGAGTGCCCTGGGCGAGCCCCGTGAGCGCGGCGGCCTCATGCGTGACGCGGCCGATCACGGTGGTGGACGGGACGATCTCCGGCCACAGCGCCATCGGGACGTCGGCGGCCTGCAGAATCTCCTCCGACCAGCCGCCGGCCACCTGGTCGAAGGCGTTGGTGCCGGACGCGTCGGACGGATCGGTCACGAGGCGGCCGGTCAGCCGGTACGCGACGAAGTCCTTGGCCTGCACAATCGCCCGGGTCGCGGCGTACGCGGCCGGCTCGTGGCGGCGCACCCAGAGCACCTTCGTCAGCGAGTACGTGGCGTTGAGCCGGTGGCCGGTCAGCCCGTAGACCCGGTCCATCGGGATGCGGTCGAGCAGGCGCTCGCACTGGTCCGCGGAGCGGGTGTCGGCCCAGATGATCGCCGGGCGGACCGGCTCGCCGTGGCCGTCGAGGAAGACCGCGCCCATCATCTGGCCGGAGAACGACACGCAGGTGATCTCGGCCGGGGCCGTGCCCGTGCGGTCGAGCAGGTCACGCGTCGAGCGGAGCACCGCGTCCCACCAGTCGAGCGGCGACTGCTCGGCCCGGCCGCCGGGCCCGAACGCGGTCGGGTAGCGCGCCGTGCTCATCGCGGTGAGCGTGCCGTCGTCGCCGAACATCGCCGCCTTGTCGCCGGTGGTGCCGAGGTCGTGGGTGAGGATCATCTGCTGCTCCGAGTGGGCTGGGATGGCCCAACTCTAGACATTTCGAACAGCCCGCCTCTTGCCTAACATCCTAGCATCCTGTAATTACAGGATGCGTCCACATTGTCGTAACAGGGGACACCTACATGATCGAGGTCCGTAATCCCGGCACCGGCGAATTGCTCGGCGAGGTCGAATCGTGCACCGAGGAACGCGTGGTGAGCGTGGTCGACACCGCGCAGGCCGGGCAGCGGGAGATGGCCGGCCTGCCCGCGTACGAGCGTGAGGCGCTGCTGCGGCGGGTGGCCGACCTGGTCGAGGCCGAGTCGGAGAGTCTCGCGCTGCTGCTGGCCGCCGAGAACGGCAAGCCCATCCTGCAGACGCGCGGCGAGGTGGCCGCCGCCGTGCGCATCTTCCGTGGCTACGCGGGCGAGGCGACCCGGTTGTTCGGCAGGCAGATCCCGCTGGACGCGGTGCCGGGGCTGGAGCGCCACCTCGCGGTGACCAGGCGCGAGCCCCTCGGCGTCGTGGCGGCCGTCGTGCCCTTCAACTACCCCGTCGAGCTGTACGCGCACAAGGCCGCCGCCGCGCTCGCCGCGGGCAACGCCGTGGTCGTGCAGCCGCCCGCGCGCTGCCCGCTCGCCGTGCTCCGGGTGGCCGAACTGGTGGCGCAGGCCGGTGCCCCGCCGCACGCCCACCAGGTGGTCACCGGCGGCGTACGCGTCTCCCAGCTCCTGGCCGAACTGCCCGGCATCGCGGCCGTGTCGCTCACCGGCAGCACGACCGCCGGCAGGGAACTGGCCAGGCGCGGGGCCGACACGCTGAAGAAGGTCTTCCTGGAGCTCGGCGGCAACGACGCCCTGATCGTCTGCGCCGACGCCGACCTGACCGAGGCCGCCCGCGCCGTCGTGCTCGGCCGCCTGGCCAGGGGCAACGGGCAGATCTGCTGCGCCGTCAAGCGTGTGTACGCCGAGCGGGCCGTCCACGACGACTTCATGGCGGCACTGCTCGACGAGACCCGCAAGCTCACCGTCGGCGACCAGTTGCTGGAATCGACCGACGTCGGCCCGCTGATCGCGGAGGAGGCGGCCGAGCGGGTCGAGGCCGCCGTGCACAGGCTCGTCGCCGACGGGGCCACGCTGGTCACCGGCGGCGGCCGGCAGGGCGCCTTCTACGCGCCGGCCGTGCTGTCCGACGTGCCCGTCTCCAGCGCGGCGTTCGCCGAGGAGATCTTCGGGCCGGTCGCCCCGGTGGCCTCCTTCACCGACCCGATGGAGGCGGTGCGGCTGGCCAACGCCTCGCCGTACGGGCTGCAGGCGGCGGTCTTCACCCGCGACATCTCCCGCGCGTTCACGATCGCGAGCAAGCTCGACGTCGGCGGCGTGGTGATCAACGGCTCCACCGCGCTGCGGGCCGAGAACCTGCCGTTCGGCGGCACCAAGGACACCGGCGGCTACCGGGAGGGCGTGCACGACACGGCGCTGGAGTTCACCCGCCAGAAGACGATCATCGTCATGGAGGCGCTCGGATGAGTCTCGTGCTGCGCGGCGTCACCAAGGACTACGCGGGCGTCGGGGTGCTCCACGGGATCGACCTGGAGGGGCGCTTCGGCGAGGTGCTGGCCGTGGTGGGCGCCAACGGGGCGGGCAAGTCGACGCTGATCAGAATCCTGGCCGGGGCCCAGCCGATGAGCGCGGGCGAGATGCGGATCGACGACGAGGACGTCCGCCTGCGCTCCCCGCACGACGCGCACCGGCGCGGCATCAGGACCGTCTACCAGGAGCTGACACTGGTCCCCGGCCTGTCGGTCACCGAGAACCTGCTCATGGGCGACTTCCCCCGGCGGCGCGGCCTCATCGACTGGCCCGCCGCGCACGCCAGGGCCGCCGCGCTGCTTGAGTCGATCGGGTTCGGCGCGATCGACCCGCGCACGCGGGCCGAACACCTGACCGTGGCCCGCCAGCAGATGGTCGAGATCGCCAAGGCGCTGGTGACCGAGCCACGCGTGCTGATCCTGGACGAGCCGTCGGCGGTGCTCTCCGGGCGCGACCTCGACTCGCTGTTCGCGCTGATCAGGCGGCTGCGGGAGCGCGGCGTCCTGGTGATCTACGTCTCGCACCGGCTGGCCGAGGTGCTCGACCTGGCCGACTCCATCGTCGTGATCAAGGACGGCCGGGTCATCGAGACCACCGAGCCCGCGCGTACCAGCGAGGACGACCTGATCAGGCTCATGGCGGGCCGGAAGCTGGAGCAGATCTACCCCGACCGCCGCCCCGAACCCGGCGAGCCCCGGCTTGAGGTGTCCGGGCTCACCAGGGCGGGCGAGTTCCACGACGTGTCGTTCACGCTGCGGGCGGGCGAGGTCGTGGGCATGTTCGGGCTCGTCGGGTCGGGACGCAGCGAACTGGCCCGCTGCGTGTTCGGCGCCGAGCCGGCCGGCGCGGGCAGCGGCGCCTACGGCTCCCCCGCCGAGGCGATCGCCGCAGGACTGGCGCTGGTCACCGAGGACCGCAAGCGCACCGGGCTCGTGCTCGGCATGTCCGTGCGCGACAACATCGCGCTCACCACGCTCGAGGGCCCGCTCATCGACCTGGCCGGGCAGCGCGAGCGGATCGGCGGCATGATCGACCGGCTGGGCATCCGGCCGGAAGGTTGCGCGCCCATGGCGGTGGAGCACCTGAGCGGCGGCAACCAGCAGAAGGCGGTGCTGGCCAAGTGGCTGCTCAAGAATCCGCGCGTGCTCCTGCTGGACGAGCCCACCCGCGGCGTGGACATGGCCACCCGCGTGGAGATCTACCGCATCATCGACGCCCTCGCCCGTGACGGCGTGGCCGTGCTGCTCATCTCCTCCGACCTCACCGAGGTGATCGGGGCGAGCGACCGCGTGCTCGTGATGGCGCACGGCCGGATCGCCGGCGAACTGCGTTCGGACCAGACCAGCGAGGACGAGATCCTCGCCCACTCGATGGGAACCCTCATATGACCGCCGCCTCCCCCCGCCTCGTCCTGCGCGGACGGGACGTCACCGTCGAGGCGATCTCCGCGGCCGTCGTCGTGCTGCTCGTGGTGGTGGCCGCCACGACCTCCGACACCTTCCTCACCTCGGTCAACCTCACCAACCTGCTCAAACAGATGGTCACGACGGGCCTGCTGGCCTTCGGCATGCTCGTGGTGATCCTCACCGGCGGCATCGACCTGTCGGTCGGGTCCGTGGTGGCCTTCTCCGGCATCCTCGCCGCGGGGCTGTCGGCGGGGCTGCCCATCCCGGTCGCGATGGTCGTGGGCGTGGCGGCCGGCATCGCGTTCGGGCTGGTCAACGGCACGCTGGTGGCCCGGTTCGGGCTCGCGCCGTTCGTGGTGACGCTGGCCTCGCTCACCACGATCCGCGGCCTGGCGTTCGTCTACTCCGAGGTGCCCGTCACCCCGAGTGACCCGGCCTTCCTCACGCTCGGCTCGGCCATGATCGGTCCCGTCCCGCTCATCACCGTCATCATGGCCGCGGTCTTCGTCGCGGGCGGGGTGTTCCTGTCCCGCACGCCCGCCGGCCGGTCGGTCATCGCCATCGGCGGCAACGCCGAGACCGTGCGGCTGGCCGGCATCGACGTCCGCAAGCACGTGATCCTCGCGTACGCGATCAGCGGCGCCTGCGCCGGGCTGGCCGGGGTGGTCCTGGCCAGCCGGGTCGGCATCGCGCAACCCAGCGTCGGCGTGGCCTTCGAGCTCGACGCGATCGCCGCCTGCGTCATCGGCGGCGCCAGCCTGTCGGGCGGACGCGGCTCGGTGCGGGCCACGTTCGGCGGCGTGCTCGTCCTGGTCCTCATCAACAACCTGCTCAACCTGTACGGCGTGCAGAGCTTCTGGCAACAGGTGCTCAAGGGCTTGATCATCATCGTCGTCATCCTCGTTCGGAGAAAGTGATGAAGCTACGAATCCTCCTCGTCGCCGCCTGTCTCGGCCTGACCGCCTGCTCCTCCGCGGGCAGCCAGGACGACGGCACCCACACCATCGGCGTCGCCAACTTCCTGCTCAGCGGCCCCTACTTCAGCGGCATGGACAAGGCCATCGCCGCCCAGGCGAAGAAGAAGGGGAACGTCGAGGTCATCAGCACCGACGCCAACGGCGACGCCGCCAGGCTGGCCTCGAACGTCGAGGACCTGCTCAGCAAGAACGTCGACGCGATCATCATCTCCGGAGGCCCGCTGGAGTCGGCGCCCGCCGCCCTGAACGCGATCAAGCAGGCGGGCAAGCCCGTCGTCCTGGTGGACCGCAAGTTCGCCACCGGCGAGTACACGAGCTGGATCGGCCCCGACAACAAGGCGATCGGCGTGCAGAACGGCCAGTTCCTCGCCCAGCGCCTGTCGGACGGCGGCAAGGTCGGCATCATCAAGGGCGGCCCGGCGGACAACACGATCGGCCTGGCCCGCACCGAAGGACTGAAGTCGGCGCTCGGCACCGCCCAGGGCATCACGCTCGTCGAGGCACCGGACTTCGGCAACTGGAGCTCGGACGGCGGCCTGTCGGTCATGGAGAGCCTGCTCGCCCAGCACGGCGACCTCAAGGCGGTCTTCTGCGAGAACGACGCGATGTGCCTGGGCGCGCAGCGGGCCATCGCCGACGCCGGCAAGTCCGAGCAGATCGTCATCGCGGGCGTCGACGGCCAGAACGAGGCGCTCAAGGCGATCCAGGACGGCACGAACTACCTGGTCACCGGGCTCAACGACGCCGACGTGATCGGCAGCAAGGGCCTGGACCGGGCCGTCGAGATCCTGGGCGGCGCGCAGGCGGAGAAGGACACCGTGGTCCCCTCGCCGATGGTCACCAAGGAGAACGCGGCCCAGTACTACGACCCCGACGGCAGCTTCTAACCCCCCTTTTGGAGGCAAATATGTCCCGAAAAATCGCGACCCGTGGTCTTCTGGCGGCAGTGGTGGCACTGGCTCCCCTGGCCATCAACCCGCCCGCCGAGGCCAAAACGGGCTGGCGGCTGCTCTACCAGGAGAACTTCGCCAAGCCGCTCGGTGACGCGCCGTGGGTCAAGGAGACCCACAGCGAGCCGTTCGACACGATCATGGACGACTCGGGTCAGTGGTACCAGAACGACTACGGCCCGGCGTGGAACACGGCCTTCGAGTCCTTCGACACGTACCGCAAGGAGTTCAAGGTCGGCAAGGACGGCTGGCTGACCGCCTCGTTGTCGGCCCGCGACTGGAACAAGGACGGCGTGATCGAGGCCCCGCCCGCCATCACCAGGAAGGTGATCAAGGGCGGCCCCGTGGCCGAGCTCACGGTGCCCGACCACACGGGCGGCGCGATCTTCCGCCCGACGAACGCCCTGCCGGACAAGTACCGGGTCGAGTACAAGCTCAAGACGCTCGACTTCGGCGGCAAGCGCAACGGCTCCATCGAGTACGACGGCCGCATCAACGGCTACTCGGCCGAGGGCTGCAAGACCCAGCACCCCTGGGGCGAGGGCTCGCGCAGCCCGGGCTGGAACGGCGACGCCTCCTCTCCCTACTGCGACTGGCAGGACGTACGGGAGGGCCGCTACGGCTACAACGGCTTCCACTTCATGACGATCGTGGACTTCGCCGACCCCGCGCCGCGTAACAACCACTTCTGGCACTACCGCCGCAAGGTGCTGATGGACTCCTTCTCCCAGCACCCCGACCGCGTGGGCACCGGCACGGGCGGCCGCGTCTGCGACTCCAACACCGGCGAGTACTACAACTACCGCGACAGCAGCTTCAACACCGTCAACATGTGGATCAGCGGCATGCCCAACTGGACGCCGGGCAAGGGCGGCCTGGCGGGCAACTCCCAGTGGTTCATGAGCACCTGCTCGGGCGGTGTGGCCGAGCAGCAGCTCTCCTCGGCCGCCGAACTGCAGCCCGAGCTGATGCCCAACGAGTACTACACCTTCGCCATCGAACGTGACGAGACCGGCTACACGCTGGAGGCCAGCGGCAACTTCGCCCGGGTGGGCAAGAAGACGGTGCGCTTCCACCGGCCGTTCGTCGTCGGCAACAACCCGATCTGGCACTACAACGTCAAGGCGGAGGAGTACGACGGCCGCTTCAACGGCAACCTCGTGCAGAACGACAACCACGGCAGCACGACCTGGCCCGACCAGTGGCCAGCCGGGTCCGCCTATCCCGACTACTTCGTGATCGGCGACCTGTACACCAACGTCTACGAGGGCAGCGCGAGCCTGACCGACATCCGGCTCTACGTCCCGAAGAAGTAACACGGCGACCCGGTGAGGCGGTGCGGCACCGCCTCACCGGGCGCGATCACTTCGGCGGGGTGCAGTACTCCTGGTCCAGGGCGACGCCGCAGGCCCGGTTGACCCGGCCGGCCTTGCTCATCATCACCGTCCACGCCGAACAGTTGTGTCCGACGGTGATGCGCGGGGAGAAATTGCTGATCCCGGTGCCGGCCGCGGCGCGTACACCACGACCGGCCGCCGTCCGGAACCGGTCAGGCAGGCGTTGCCGATCCACCGGTCCGTGTCGAAGCCCGGCTCGGCCAGCGTCGCCGCCGTCCGCCACGTGTATCCCGACCGCGCGTCCGCCGCCAGCACGTGGAATCCGGTCGCGTCGCCGCCGGTCGTCCACGCGATGTCGGCCGAGGAGCGCCAGCCGCCGGGCAGCACCCGGTCGCGGGCCGCCGGATCCACGGTGGACGGATCCGGCGACGGCGGCGGAGCGACGGGCCCGGCGGGCGCGGACACGGTGGGTGTGGTGGCGCCCGCCGGGATCGGTGCGACACCCACCGTGACAACGGTCAGAGCGGCGGCGGACAGCGCAAGAAGACGTCGCAACGTGCCTCCTCGGACGGCGTGCGGTGCTTTCCCGCACTCGATCACGCGGCGGCGGCGTTCCGGCTTCACACCGGCTTCATCGCTGCTCGGCGGCCCGCCCGCGCATCGCCCAGGCGTCGTGCGACGCCCCGGCCGGCCCGGTCGTCAGTGGTGGAAGCTCGGCTGGTGCGGGGCGCCGATGCCGCCGCTGGCGGTCAGCCGCGCGACGGAGCGCTCGATGTCGTCGGCGAGCAGGGAGATCTCGTCCCTGCCGATGCCGTGCCGGACCAGCACCCGCTGCACGGTCTCGTCCTGCCGGTCCGGCGGCAGCGGGTAGGACGGCACCTGCCAGCCTCTGCACCGCAGGTGCTCGGTGAGGTCGTACAGGGTGAAGGGCACGTCGTCCTTCAGGACGTAGCTGACGGCGGGCAGCGCGCCGTGCCCGTCGTAGAGCAGCCGGAACGGGCCCATGGCGCCGATCCGGCCGGCGAGGAACCGGGCGGTGTCGGCGCTGGCCTGCTGGATCTTGCGATAGCCCTCGCGGCCCAGCCTGATCAGCTCGTAGTACTGGACGATGATCTCCCCGCCGGGACGGGAGAAGTTGAGCGCGAACGTCGGCAGATCTCCGCCCAGGTAGTTCACCTTGAAGATCAGCTCCTCGGGGACGAGGCCGGCGTCGGCCCACACGATCCAGCCGCAGCCGAGGGGCGCGAGGCCGTACTTGTGGCCCGAGGTGTTGATCGAGGCGACCCGGCCGATCCGGAAGTCCCACACCAGGTCGCGCTCGATGAACGGCGCGACGAAGCCGCCGCTGGCCGCGTCCACGTGGACGGGGACGTCCAGGCCGGTCTCGGCCTGGATCCGGTCCAGCTCCGCGGCGATCTCCGCGATGGGCTCGTAGTCGCAGGTGAAGGTGACGCCGAGGATCGCCACCACCCCGATGGTGTTCTCGTCCACGTGGTCCTTGAGCTGGTGCGGGCGCAGGCCCGTCGCGCCCGGCTCCAGCGGCACCTGCCGCAGCTCCACGTCGAAGTAGCGGGCGAACTTCTCCCAGCACACCTGCACCGGCCCGCACACCAGGTTCGGCCGGTCGGCCGGCTTGCCCTCCGCCCGCCGCCGTTCGCGCCAGCGCCACTTCAGCGCCAGCCCGCCCAGCATCGCCGCCTCGCTCGACCCGGTGGTGGAGCAGCCCATGGCGTTGTCGGCGGTGCTGTTCCACAGACCGGCCAGGATCTGCACGCACCGCGACTCCAGTTCGGCGGTCTGCGGGTACTCGTCCTTGTCGATCATGTTCTTGTCGAGGCACTGGTCCATCAGCCGATGGGCCTCCTCGCTGTTCCACGTGGTGCAGAAGGTCGCGAGGTTCTGCCCGGAGTTGCCGTCGAGGAGCAGTTCGCTGCGGATCGCCTCGTAGACCGCGCGCGGGTCGCTCTCCGTGTCAGGCAGCCGCCGCTTGGGCAGGACGCGTTCACTCAGCGGCAGCGTGAACACGTCAGCCAGCGGGTCGAGCCGGCCTTTGACCGAGTGAAGTGCCATAACGGGCTCCCTACCCGGGCGCGGACGACTCCCCCGGCCCCGGCCACGGTCTTGACCGGTTGTTGGCGCGTCCGGCCGGCCTGCGCACACGACCGCGCACGGCCGCCGGTGGGCGGGCCGTGCGCGGGCTCCGATGACGGTTCACCGGTGTGTCACTGCGGCATCAGCACCTTGTCGATGATGTAGATGGTCGCGTTGCTCGTCGGCACGTCACCGCAGACGACCTTCGCGTCGTTGACGGTGAGGTTCTCTCCCGTGCCCTTGACGGTCAGCTCCCCACCCTGCATCGTCTTGAGCTTGCCGCTCTCGAGTTCGGCGGGAGTCACCTTGCCCTCCACCACGTGGTAGGAGATGATCTTGGCGAGCTCCTGCTTGTTCTCCATGAGCTTCTTGCGGGCCTCTTCGGGGATGCTCTCGAACGCGCTGTTGTTGGGCGCGAAGATGGTGACGTCCTTGGCCGAGTCCAGCTTCCCCTTCAGCCCCGACTTCTCCAGTCCGGATGCCAGCACGGAGAGTTCGGGGATCCGGCCGACAGCCGTGCCGGCGGGCTCGCTCGCGATCTGGGACATCTCATCCTTGAGCGCGCCGCAGCCCGGACCGAACGGGCTGGCGCTCGACGTCGGTGAGCTCTCCGGTGCCGGTGAGATGGCTGTGGCCGTGCCTGTTGAGACGGTGAACCCTGCCGTGGCCGTGAGTGCCAGCGCAGTGGTGAGAAGCACTCGTCGCACTGTGAACCTCCGAGCGTTGAGACCCGAGAGCCAGCCGCTGCGGGCACTGTCCCTCACCTCGTGTTCCGGTCCCTCCAGTTTTCGTGACCGTTGGCAACGGCGGCAGAGGGATACCCCCAAAATGCGACAAAACGACCAAATCACCCAGTCGGGGGCTCACTCCTCCACGGCGGCGAGGCGCGGCAGCGCCTGGCCGGCCTCGCTTTTGGGCTCCGGAAGGCCGCGACGCGTCGCGGTGCGGCTGGCCATGCCACCAGGGTAGCCAACGATGTTCGATATTCCCGAACATCTGTTCTGTTCGAAAACCTCGAACATGCTGGTCGCGACCGTGATCGGCGGCAACGCGGGTCTCCCCGCGGGAATAGAGTCAGATGTCGATCACGGGAGCAGGAGACACCTTTGAACACGCCGGAGTCACGGAAAGTCCGCGATCTTGTCTATGAGACGTTCGCCTCCGAAGGACGCGCGCCGTCGATGGCCGAACTGGCCCGCAGGACCGGAAGCACGGTCGAGACCGTCCACGGGATCTTGCACGACCTGGCGGCGGCCCACGCCCTGGTCCTGACGCCCGACGGCGACGCGGTGCGGATGGCGCACCCGTTCACGTCCGCGCCGATGGCGTTCGTGGTGACACCGCTGGACGGCCACGACGACCGCCGCTGGTGGGGCGGCTGCGCATGGGACTCCTTCGGCATCAGCGCCGCCCTCGACCTGGACGTCCGGATCGACACGGCCTGCCCGCACTGCGGGACCGCGCTCAGTTTCACCTCCGGCCCGGACACGCCGCCTCCGGCGGGCATCACCGTCCGCTTCCCGCGGCCCGCCGAGGAGTGGTGGGACGACGTGGTCGGCACCTGCACGATGATCCGCGCCTTCTGCGACCGCGATCACGCCGAGCAGTGGACCGCGGCCCACGCGCCCGGCACCGGCTACCTCGCCGACGCGCCCACCGTCTGGCGGCTGGCCGGCCCGTGGTACGGCGACCGCCTGGCCCCCGACTTCCAGCCGCACAGCCGCGAGCACAACCAGAAACTCCTCGACCAGTGCGCCCTCACCGGCCCGTTCTGGCACCTGCCGTAGACAGCCGACGGAACCGAACGATGCCGCCTGAGGTACGGCGGCCAGGTTCACCACGCGGACACCCCCGTCCTGCGTCCAGAAGACGACACCCACCACGCCCGAGTGCTGATCGCGATCGCTCGCGCTCCAGAGGCACGGATCCGCGACATCCGCTGTCACGCTGGGCATCACTGGCTATGTACGTGAGTTGCGGAGGCGTTTGTTGCTGGGGCAGGGAAGGCGGCTTCGTGTGGTGAGGGGTGAGGTCGCCGAGTTTTGACGGCAGTGGGTTCTTGCGGTCGGAGAGTCGGTGTGCTTGCGCGGCCAACGCGACTCCGAGCCGTCGTTCCGTCGCGAGGGAGCGGCCAACGTGCCAGGATAAATCACGTCAAGCCGTAACTCGCGTGGGCCGGTATCGCTGGGCGACCGCCCCCGATCGGAACTCACGGCGGTCCACGGGCTCGAGCTGGATGCGCTCGCGCAGACCGGCGAGCAACGTCGGCCCGTGTCCGGCAAGGACCGGCTGCACAAGGAACTCGTACTCGTCGATCAGTCCCAGATCTGCCAACGCCAGGGGGAGCGTCACGCCACCCACCCACAGGCCCTCGCCTGACTCCTGCTTGAGCCGCTGAACCGCTTGCCCGAAGTCGTCGCGCACCAGCTCGGCATTCCAATCGACCGCGCTCAGCGTGCTCGACACGACGTACTTCTTCGCCCGGTCGATGGCCTCGGCGAACGGGATCTGCCACTCATCCATCCAGTCAGGCCACGTGTCCGTGGCCGGCTTCCGCCACGCCGACTCCATCATCTCGTAGGTCACCCGGCCGAACAGCAGAGCATCGGCTCGCTCCATCTCAGCGGTCCAGTAACGCATCGACTCCTCGTCTGGGGGGAGCCCTGCCTCGTGATGGCAGCAGCCGTCGAGCGTGACGTTGATCGAGTATCGAAGTGGTCTCATCCCGTTGCTCTCCCTTGATGCGCGCAGCGCGTTTTCACCGGACGTCTACTTAGACGACTGCCGGCGCCATTTCTCATCGGCGCCCGATCCCACCTGCTGCCGGGCCATGATCGTCCGCACGTAGCCCTCGGGGTCGTCCTTGCTGCGCACCCGCCGCCACGAGGAGCTCAGCCTGAGCAGCGCCTCCTGGACCAGATCGACCGCGTCGTCGGCGCATGACTTCTCTGGCACGGACGAACTCCTCGAACTCCACCTCCCAGGGACGCACGGGCCGACGTCCTCGTCGCAAGAACTTTCGCTCTCGCCGCTACCGGTAGGCGAGTGCCTGGGTGCGGTAGAGGTCGGCGTAGTCGCCGTCCGCGGCGAGCAACTGGGTGTGGCTGCCCTGTTCGGTGACACTGCCCTCCGACAGCACGACGATGTGGTCGGCCATGTGCACGGTCGAGAACCGGTGGGAGACCAGCACGCTGATCGCGCCCCGCCCCGCGGAGTCGCGGGTCTGGGCGGCGAACAGCTCGAAGAGGTCGTGTTCCGCCTGCGGGTCGAGCGCCGCGGTGGGTTCGTCCAGGACGAGCAGCAACGGCGTCTCGCGCATGAGGCCGCGGGCCAGGGCGATGCGCTGCCATTGGCCGTGGGAGAGTTCGGCCCCGCCGAAGGTCCGTCCGAGCTGGGTGCGCAGGCCCCCGGGGAGGGCGTCCACGAACCCGTCGGCGACCGCGCGCCGCAGCGCCAGCCGGATCCGGGCGGTGTCCTCGATCCTGGACAGGTCCCCCGCTCCGACGGACTCGGCCAGTGGCGTCTGGAGCTTGAGGAAGTCCTGCAAGGTGCCGGTGCACCTGGCCGACCAGGCGGACGGGTCGAGGTCGCGCAGGTCCACGCCGTCCACCAGGATGGCGCCCGAGGTGGGGCGGTGCACCCCGGTGAGGAGCTTGATCAGGGTGGACTTGCCCGCGCCGTTGATGCCGACCAGGCCGAGCGAGGAGCCCGCCGGGAGGGTGAGGTTCACGTGGTCGAGCACTCTGGTGGCGGTGCCCGGGTAGGAGAAGCAGACCTCCCGCAACTCGATGCCGCCGGTCAGGCGCGCAGGAGCGGGGGCGCGTCCGTGCGGTGCGCTCGACGAGAAGTGGGCGACGCCGTTCTCCGCCGCGTAGTCGAGGAGCCAGCGATGATGTTCGGCCACCCGGCCGCCGTCGCCGACCAGGGCGATGGCCTCGACCGCGGCCTGAAGCTGCAGCCGTAGCTGACCGGCCAGCGAGATGACCAGCACCGCGTCGCCGAGGGTGGCCTGTCCGCCGGCCAGCAGACGGCCCACGACCAGCAACGCGCCGGCCAGCATGACGAAGTAGAGCGCCCAGGCGCCGATCTCGCCGCCGATCCCGCGCAGCCGGGCGCGGGCCTCCAGGCCGGCCGCCTCCTCCCACAACGTTCGCGCGTGCCGGTCCAGCTCCGCGCCGTTGCCGGAGATCCAGACCTCTTTGGCGGGGTCGGGGTTCAGGCAGAGGTCGTGGAGCAGGCTCTCCCGGCGTACCGGCTCGGCGGTGGCGTCGAGTGCCTGACGCCGCATCCGCATGGCCCGGTTGGCCAGCGGCAGAATCGGGACGGCCGCCACCGGGAGGAGCGCGAGCACGGGATGCACTCCGATGAGCAACCACAGGCTCAGCCCGATCCCGACCAGCGCGGAGATCGCGTGCGCCGCCGCCCACCCGGTCTTCGACAGGGCCAGCGTCCCGCGGCGCAGCATGGTGATCCGGTTGAGGAAGTCCGCCCGCTCCAGGTGGGTGATGGTCGGGATCCGCGCCGCGCTCTCGGTGATCTCCTGCTCCAGCGCCATCTGGATGCGGTCGCGCAGATCGTTGCGGAGGTTGTGGGAGAAGCGCTGCCCGATGAGTTGCAGCGCGTGGACGAGTGTCCCCAGCGCGACCGCGGCCAGCAGTCCGCCGACAAGATGGGCGCCGGCCGCGTCGACCAGGTGCCGCTGGGCGGCGGCGATGCCGGCCGCCAGCCCGGCCTGCAGCACCACCAGGACGCCCACCGTGATGCTCACGCGACGGTCCGCGCGCAGGCTCAGCGCCAGGGTGTGCCGCGCCATCCGGGCGCTGTCCCGCAGCGTCATCGCGCGTCCTCCATACCCTCGTGCTCGGCGTCTCCCGGCTCGTGGAACCTCGACGCCTGCAGCCGGAAGAGCCGGGCGTACTCGCCGCCGAGCGTCATCAGGTCGTCGTGGGAGCCCTCCTCGGTGATCCGGCCGTCCTGGAGCAGGACAATCCGGTCGGCGGGACGGACGGTGGAAAGCCGATGCGAGATCAGCACGACCGAGGCGTCCCCGACCGAGCCGATCACCTGCTCATGGAATTGGGCCTCGGCCTTGACGTCCAGGTGGGCGGTGGGTTCGTCGAGGATCACCAGGCGCCGTCCGTGTTGGACCGCGTGGAGGGCCCGGATCACGGCGAGTTTCTGCCACTGCCCGCCTGACAGGTCACGGCCGTCGCTGCCGGTCCGCCACAGTTCGGTGTCGAGGCCCGATTCCAGCCGGTCCAGCACCGGTTGCGCGCCGCCCGTCCGTACGAGCTCCAGGAGCTTTTCGTCGCCGGTCCCGGCGGCCTCGGGAGCGGCCAGCGTGATGTTGTCGCGCGCGGTGAGCGGATAGTGGATGAAGTCCTGGAACAGCGCCGTCATCCCGCGCCGCCATGCCGTGGCGTCCAGCGACCGCAGATCCGTTCCGTCGGCGGTGATCCGGCCCGCGGTGGGCTCGTACAGGCTGGCCAGGAGTTTGACCAGTGTGGTCTTGCCGGCCCCGCTGCCCCCGACGATCGCCAGCCGTTCGCCCGGCCGGACGGTCAGGTTCAGCCCGCGCAGCACGGGGGCGGCGGCGCCCGGATAGTGGAAGGACACGTCCTCGAACCGCACCAGGGGCGCGTGCGGGAACGCCGGAAGGTAAGCGCTTTCCTGATGGGCATGCCGATCCGCGCCGGTCAGGCCCTCCAGGGTGCGCAGGGCCGCCACCGCGGTCTTGCCGTAGTCGATGTCGTACGACTCCACGCCCAGCACGGAGATCGAGAAGATCCCCCAGGCCGCCACCAGGCACGCCGACAACTCGGCGATGCTCAGCTCCCCGGCCCACGCGGCCAGCCCCGGGACCAGCAGGGCCAGTCCCGCACACAGCGCCGCGAGCAGGAAGGTGGCCTTCTGGCTGCGCAGCACCCGCCGGCGGGTCTGCCAGTGGTGGGCCTCCCACGCGCGGTGCGCGGCCAGCCGCCGCTCGCTCACCCACCCCGCGAGACCGAACAGCCGCACCTCCTTGCCCGCCTCGGGCCCCGCCGCCAGGTCCGCCCAGAAGTCGACCTTGCGCCGCTCGGGGGTCGCCGCGTCCTTGACCGACTCCAGATGCATCCACTGCCGCCGGGTGATCGACCGGATCAGCACCGACAGCGCCAGCAGCGCCACCGCCAGGACGGGGAAGTACGCGGCCAGCACCACCGTCATCGCCACCGCCGACAGCGTCCGCGCGGTGATCTCCAGTTGCCCGACGGCGGCAGACCCGGGGGAACGCACCCGCCAGGTGTTGCCCTGATCGCCGGCGCGTACGGCCACGTCGTGGAACTCCGGATCCTCCAGGTGGGCGATCCGATCCGGGCTCAGGGCGATCCGCCGGACCCGGGACCGCACCACGCCGTCGATCCGCTGGCTCGCCGACGCCTTCAGCGCCCGTGCGATGATCTCGGCGACCTGCCGCACCAGCATCGTGGCGGCGAATCCCGCCACCGGCCACACCAGGGCCATGCCGTCTGGAGGCGCGGACATCGCGGCCACCACGTGGTGGGCGAAGATCGCGGTCAGGGGCGCCGCGGCGACCGTCGCGACCACCGTCACGCACAGGCCGGCCAGCGTACGAGGATGGCCGAAGCGTAACAACGCCAGCAGGCGTCTTCGCTCGTCGAACACGTCCCGGATCCGGGCCCAGCGCAGATCCCGCCAGGAGAACCTGGGATAGGCCGGCGTGTCAGTCACGAGTCTCGCCGACCCCCCAAGATCGACAGCGGAACAGGGGTGATCGTCACATGAGCCGTACGGAGGAGTCAAGACGGTCTGACCACACCTCGGCACCGGTCTCCCCCACGCGTCGAGGGGATTCGCTCCTGCCGACCGTCTGTTAGCGTCCGCGGATGGAAGAACTCGGACCCGTGGCCTGGCCGCCCGAGCCGATCAGAACCGAACGGCTCGTGCTCCGTGAGCCCGAAGCCCGCGACCGTGCGGCGTTCATCGAACTGCTCGCCTCGCCAGAGGTGCACACCTACCTCGGCGGGCCCCGGCCGCGTGAGGAGCTTGAGCGCGAGATGCCCGAGGCGCCCGGACGGCGGCCAGGGAGCTTCGTCGTCGATCTCGACGGGTCGATGATCGGTCAGGTCCTGCTCAGGAGAGCGACGGAGCACCATCGGCCGGCTGCCGCGGGGAAGGTCGAACTCGGCTACCTGTTCCTGCCGCGGGCGTGGGGATTCGGCTACGCAGCCGAGGCGTGCGCGGCGGCACTCGGCCGGCTCGCCGGTGCGCTTCCCGGCGAGCCGGTGGTGCTCACCACCCAGACCGCCAACCTCGGCTCGATGCGTCTCGCGGCGAAGCTGGGGTTCACCGAGGTAGAGCGGTACGTGGCCTGGGGCGCCGAGCAGTGGCTCGGCATGCGGTCCCCCGGTGACCACGGTCAGCGCCGTTGAGCCGCGGGCGTCGCGGACCGGAGGCGGCCGGGGCGCATGCCGGTCAGCCAGGCGGTGCCGGCGACCATAGCCAGAGCCGCCTCCATCAGGGTCAGAAGCCACACCTGCGGCTGCACCCCTATGTCATACGAGCTGTGCGAGGCGGCGGGCCTGGCCTTCATCCGCCGCGCCGTGCGCTCGTCCGCGGGCACCCATGTCAGCGAGAGCCCCCGGCTGCGAAGAGCAGAGGCGGACAAGCTCTGGACAGCACTGCTGGCGGGACGGGCACGGTGAACAGGCATGCCTCTCCTTCCGATCGAGGCACGCGCCATCCGGTCACGAGCCGGCCCGACGGCTCTCCATGGGCGGACCTGTTCGCCCAGCCCCTCGTACGAGATGGCGGAGAGGCATACTGGGACCTGCCCGCCGCCCCCGAGACGGCGAGCGTCGCGCGCCGGCTTGTACGCGAAGCCCTCGCAACGTGGAACCTGTCCGGCCTGGCCGACGACATGGCCGTGGTGGTCTCTGAGGTCGTGACCAACGCGGTCGTGCACGCGAAGTTTGCGATGATCCCCTCCCTGCACCGGCAGGGCCGTGGCGTCCGGGGCGAGGTGGCCGACCACAGCCCCGTCTGACCGACCTCGCTACCGGCGGGACCGAACGAGGAGCACGGACGCGGACTGGCCATCGTCTCGGCCTACTCCGAGCGTTGGGGCGTCGATCCCGCACCGTTCGGCAAGATCGTCTGGTTCGTCTGCGAGGAACGCCGGGCTTCATGAACGCGTCGCCGACGTCCGAGAGAGCCCGTCGCGGTGACGCGACCTGCGTCGACTCAGGCAGGACCTGAGGTACTTAGGTACCATGAACGCGGGAGGGATAGATATGGCTGCTGCCACGAAACGTCAAGCACCCCTGAAGATCGACCCCGCGACGGACGAGTTGATCTCCCAGGCTGCCCATTTCCTCGGCATGACCAAGAAGGACCTCGTGTCCGAAGCCGTCAGAGCACACTCGACCAAATCGACCACCCTCTGCTACAGAAGGCAAGCGAGCAGTTCGCCGCCCCTGACACCCCGCATGAGCGGATCCGGGCCATCGACGATCTCGTCCTCTTCAAGGTCAAGACCGGCCGATGGCGGGGTGCCGTCCTCGCCGACGAACCCAACTCGGAGGTGCGGGACTGGCTTGTGGCTGCCGGCATCCGCGAGGACGGATCAAACGACGACTTCTACACCTCCCTGCACAGGGAAGCCCGTACAGCCAGACAGCGATACAACGCCGAGCACGACAAACCGTTGACCACCGACACCTATGTGAGTCACCTCCTGCCCAATCAGGACGATCATGATCCTTACCTCTTGGAGGCAGGCACTCGACTCGCACTGCGCCTCAACACCGAGCTGCACGCTCTCATCCGAGGCTCACTACATGACGGCCACGAGCACGCCGCTGACTTCCCAACGTTCCGTCTTGGCGTTGTCGTCCGTGCCGACGATGGCCACGAGACCTACGTCGCCATTCGAATCACCGGCTCAGTCCCGACAAACCTCACCGCGGTGATCCTTTCTCGTGTTCCCGGCTGCGCGTTTGATGCTTGGTTTCCCGAATACATTCTGCCCGAACGTGACTTGCTACCCGCCGAACAAGTCTGGTCAAATCTGATGGACCCCAAGGCAGCGTCACAGCTTCTCGACGAGATTTTTTAGGAGGGCACCGCCCGCCTTGGGTGGAGCGCAGAGCCAATCCCACCGCTGAGAGGCTTCCGGTCTGCGGTTTGGATCAGCCTGCCGCAAGCGCCTGTAGCAGGCGATCGAAGAGATGCATGACGGCCAGCGCCAGGCCGGTCGGCAGGTCGCTGGAGACCACGAACGGCATCGCGGCCGAGACCAGGGCGAGGCCGAACCCGGCCCAGGCCGCCCACGTGCGCACGGCGGGCAACCGGCGGGCCGGCGCGGACACGATCGTGCCGGCGGCGAGCAGCGGCACAGCGGTGGCGACGGCCACGACCATGGCGTTGACGTCGTACGGGGCGTCGATCTGCCAGGTGGCGCCGGCGGCGGACGCGGCCGCGTACACCAGCAGGTCGGCGACGACCGCGAGGGCTGTCGCGGCCGGCAGGCGGAGGGCGGTGCGGGCGTGGTTCATGAGGTCCTCGAAGGGTTGAGGTGCGGCGCTGTCATGGGTGTTGCGGGTTGCGTAGTTCGGCGGCGAGCCGGGTGATGGCGTCCTCGGCGCTGGGCGGCGGGCCGAACAGTTGGGCCTGCCGGCGGGTGTCGGCGACGTACCGGCCGCTGTCGAACCAGGCGAACATGGCGGCCATGTCCTTGACCATCGGCAGGAAGGAGCCGGCGCAGCCGGTCAGCCTCACCGGCGTGCTGCTCACGCTCGCAGTCCAGCTCGGCGCGTGCCTAGCCGGCGGCAGCTTCGGCGGTGGCCTTGGCCTGGTCGGCGGCCTCGCCCTGGGCGCGGGCAACGGCCAGCTCCTTACCCAGCTCCCGGTTGGCCTTCTCCAGCTCGCGTTACTGCAGTTGCTCAGCGCGCTGCCACTCCTCCTCCCGCTGAGCCAGGGCGCGAGTGGCGGCGGTCGTCTGCTGCGCGGCCTTGCTCTCGGCGGCCTCGTGCTCGACGACCCGGGTCCAGGCGGCATTCACCTGCCGCTCGCGCTCAGCCTCGGCGTCACGCGCCATCCGCTCGGCGACGCGCTTGGCCTCGATCGCCTGCTCACGCTCCCGCTCGGCGGCGGCCGCTGCCCGTAGGGCGCGGTCGCGCTCGGCTTCGGCGGCGGTCTTGGCGAGCGCGTCGGCGGCCATCTGCTCTGCCTCAGGGACGCGGGCCACCGCCCCATCCCGGACGGCCCCCAGAGCGAGGCTGCGGCCCTCCAAGGCGCGCTGGAGTTCGGCCAAGGCGCCGCCGAGCGTGGTGGTCACGGCCAGCACCGGGGCGGCGGCCGCGTCGAACAGGTCCAGCGCGCCGTCGACGCCGGCGGCATGCGCGGCCCGGCGCTCCTCCTGCTCCTTCTGCTTGCAGGTCTTGCCGTCCTTTACATGGACGAGGTTATCGACAGAGACAGAGATAAGGGAATTGTCAACTTGCTTATCCAGTGCCCATCGATGGGCTTCCTACCCGTCAATGAACGTAGAACGACGGCGGGCTTTCCAGAAGGGAATATTCTTTTCGGACATAGCGTCGCGCAATGCTTCAGCCCCACGCTTGGCAGCAAAGTCCAATTCGTTAGAATAGAGAGGAATCGCCATCAGGAACTCTACATGCCTACCGTCGCCAAGAGCGACCCTCGAAAGCACATCATCGAGTGGTTCGACAACTAGAAAGCCGCGTAGCCATGTTTCTTCTACGAGTTCGACAGGCAAGCGTAGCGTGTGTCCTGACTCCAGATTTGCACTCCGAAATTGCGTGTAACTCCCCAGTTGAGCCAGAGGTTCGGCGATGTCATCCCATTCCGGAGCAAAGCCGATGAAGAACTCCTGGCGATGGCCCCAATGCCTGCCTGGCAATGGGTAGTCGCTAGACCCGAGGGTACCGTACAGGGTTACCCCTCCAGTGGCCACGGAAGCGCTCCACTTGAGGATGCCTATCTTGAATTCGTCCTTCACGAACAAGGCTTCGCGAACGGGCTCACCCATTTTACTTGTGTAGAAATCGCGAACATCTTGATATCGATTCACGGCGCACCTCCAAATGGCCACCACGCGCCTGGCGGCCAGACTTGAGGTCACCACTGACCTGGATTGTCCCCAAGTTGCCCATCTTGCTTACTTGCATTGCACGACTTACCGGCACCTGTCGTATTGGCTGGGCGATTCACCCAGTCAGACCGAGGACCCCTACCAACCAACCAGCCTCCCCCATCCCAATGCTCACCACGCCTCATTGCGCGCAGAGTCGCTTCCCCTGCGGCAGCAGGATCGCCGTATAACGACGATGCCGGTGATCCTCCGCGTCTGTTATTGCGGAGAATCACCGGCAAGTCAATCGTTTCATCCGCCTGCGGCGGACGCTCCTGGAACCGTCATCTTCCGCGGCCGTACCCTCATGGAGCAAGCAGCCGGCGGGCTGTGGTCAGGGGTAGAGCGTGTAGGTCTTGGTGTTGTTGCACACGATCGTGCCCGGGAGGCAGCGCTTGGCCCTGATCGTGATCCGGTCGAGGTTGGTACGGGTCGTGGACCACTTGAAGCTCTGGTGGCCCTTCTTCCGGCCGGCCTCCTTGTACCCGCCGTAGATCTCGCTGCCGTTCTTCTTCTTGAAGGAGACCTCGACCACGGCCGTCCAGGAGTCGCTCTTGGTGTCCGTCACGCTGCCGCGCGCCTCGCCGTAGCCGTTGCTGCAGAGCTTCAGGACGTAGCTGACGAAGCCGTCCTTCGTGTTCAGCTTGCTCCACTTCTCCTTGCAGGAGGCCGCAGCGGTGCTCGAGGTGGCGGCGGAGGCCGTGGCGGTTGTGGCCGGCGTCAGTACGGCGAAGGCAGCAGACACCCCGACAACGGTGGCGAGCATCTTCGAGGGGGAGAGCTTCCGCATAAGATCCGATCCTTGTCAGTGAGCGAGCATTTCGCGGTGCTCCGGCTGCGATCAGAGCACCGCGCAGGATGCTAAACAGCGGCGGTATATCCGCGGTATGTCAACAGCAAGCCATGGGTCGAACCCCTGCGGCTGAAACTCACTCCTGATCAGTGCCGGCGGCGCGGGGCTGGATAATCGACATCACGCTACCCAGAGCCGGCCGCCTCCAGGATCGCGCGGAGGCGCGACAGGCATTCGCCGACGAAGGCGGGATAGGTGCCCCAGTAGTACGAGACGCCGCTGACTCCGACGGCGATGGCCCACGCCCGGGCGCGCGACCACGTCACGTCGGCGAGGCTCATGGCGTCCCAATAGGCCTGTCGAGCCTCAGGGGGAAGGTCCCACAGCGGCGAGTGCTCGGCGTCGGGAAAGCCGACCGAGAGGGATCCGAAGTCGATGACCGCGTGCAACTTCCCCTGCTGAACCAGCAGGTTGGTGGGTTTGAGGTCGCCATGGAGCCACACCTGCCGGCCGGACGGCTCGGGCAGGGTGAGCGCGCTCCGCCACAGGTGCCGCAGGTGCGCGATGTCGAGGTCGAGACCCTGGATCGTTCGGCAGTCGTCGAAGCACCCGCTGATCCACCGGTCACAAGCTCGCAGGTCACCTCCGCGATACCAGCGGAGCTCGCCTTGCCGAGCGGCTCCCATGAGAGGGACGGAATGCAACCTCCGCACGATCGCTGCCAGGTCGGCCCCGAAGGCGGGCCAATCGGCGACCGATCCCGGGCCGGCTTCATCGCCATCGATCCAGCGGTAAACCGACCAGGCGAGCGGGAAAACGGAACTCGGGATACCGGCGTGCACCGGCTCCGGGACGCGACAGGGAAGATGCGGCGCCAGCCGCGGCAGCCATGTCTGTTCCTTCTGCACTGCCTGCGCATTGTCCGGTGTGCGCGGCAGCCGGATGAGTAGCCGGTCACCGAGCCGGTACATCGTGTTGTCCGTGCCCGCACCCGCCGGCGAGATGGGCAGGGCGGCCCATTCCGGTCGCTGCTCCCGCAGCAGCGACCGGACGACCGCCTCATCCACCCCGATCTCGTTCTCATGAAGTGTCACGGTGCCAGCCTTCTGCCTGGGCTTCGCCGCCGCCAACGATTTACCCGAGGCCATCACCCGGCCGGCACCGAGTTGGCCCCCTCATCAGTGAGCGGGGTACGGTAGCGGACGTTGTCAGCAAGGGCGCGACTCCTGCGGCCCCTACTACCCCGCCCTCAGACCGCCCCACGATGCCGGCGTACTCGCTGATGCGCAACCGAGTCCGAGGAGATGGGCCACAGGCCAGGAGATCGAGACGTTGATCCTGCGGTTGATCACTGTGCGGAACGGCCGCATGCTCGAGTGCCGTCCCTTCCGTTGGGATCCGACCGCCGTCGCCGTCGCCGTCGCCCGAGCCTGCGGCTCGGTGGTCGGTCTTGACGACGATTCGGTGACGACGCCTGCCTTCTGACTCCAGGCCCGGCGGTTGACCGGGATTCAGCGCGGATCCGCCCAGCCCGGCGCCCACGTCCCGGCGGCGCCGTGGCCGGGCGGTGTGGCGGCGAGGTGGGCGCGCAGGGTGGCCAGCGCGGGGTGGGGGTTGTCGCGGTGCCACAGGAGCGAGTGCGGGTAGACGGGCGTGGGGTCGGTCACCGGGATGCGGCGCAGGCCATAGCCGGCGGGCCAGACGAGACGGGTCCGGTCGCCCATGAGGGTGGCCAGGGCCGGGGTGTCGGCGATGGTGTCGAGGAGCGCGTCGGAGCCGAAGTTGGGGCCGGTCGCCTCGATGGTGAGGCCGAACTCGGCGACGAGGTCGTCGTAGTAGGCGGTCCATTCGGTTCCGGGGACGAGGCCGGGCATCCAGATCCGGTGCCCGGCGAGTTGGGCCACGGTCACCGACCGGGCGTCCGCCAGCGTGTGGGCGGGGCCGGTGAGGAGTTGGAGGGCCTCGTCGACCACCCAGGCGGACTCGACGTCCTCGGGAAGGGGCCGGCCCGGCACGGCGACGATACGGAAGGACGCGTCGATCGTGCCGGACCGGATGGCGGCGACGGCCGCATCGATGTCGAACAACATGACCACGTCGAGGTCGATGCCGGGGTGCGCGCGGTGGAAGTCGCGCATCAGGCCCGACCCGACGCTGCGTGAGGCGATCACGTCGACGCGCAGCGGACGGCTGCCGGAACGTACGGACGCGACCGCGCGCTCGGCGGCCCGCAGCAACTCCCGGGCGTGGGGCAGGAACGCCTGCCCGTCGATGGTGAGTTCGGCGCCGCGCGGCGTGCGGGTGAACAGCCGCACGCCGAGGTTGCGCTCCAGCGCGGCGATGCGCTTGGAGACGGCCTGCTGGGTGACCGCCAGGTCGGCGGCGGCCTCCTGGAACTGCCCGGCGTCGGCGGCGGCGACGAAGGTCCGTACGGTGTCGAGGTCCATGAGGACACACCCTACGGATACAACCGTACGTTGTGGCTGACGGCTGCCCAGTTGTTTGATCCGCTGGTACGGCGGGCGCTTTGATGCTTGCGATCGCAAATCGGTTGTGCAGGTGAGGAGCGTTGGGCATGCGGAGCGGACACCGGCTGGGGCGGCGGTTCGGCTGGCTCTGGGGAGCGTACGGGACCAGCGCGCTCGGCACGTGGCTCGCCTTCGGCGCGTTCCCGCTGATCGCCATCCAGGTGTTGCACGCCGGGCCGGCCGAGGTCGCGGCGTTGTCCTCGGTGGGGGCTTTGGCGGGCGCGGCCGTGGCGGTGCCGCTGGGCCCGTGGGTGGAGTTCCGCCGCAAGCGGCCGGTGCTGATCGGCATGGACCTGGTGCGGTTCACGGCGCTGCTGACGATCCCCGCCGCGTTCGCGCTCGGCGTGCTCTCCTTCGTCCAGCTTCTGCTGGTCTCGGTCGTCCTCGCGGCGGCCGACATCACCTTCCGCGCCGCCTCCGGCGCGTACCTGAAGACGCTGCTGCCGGCCGAGCACCTGCTCGTCGCCAACGCCCGATTCGAGTCCACGGCCTGGACGACCACCATCATCGGACCGCCGCTGGGCGGTGCCGCGATCGGGCTGCTCGGTCCGGTGGCGACGGTGCTGGCCGACGCGGTCAGCTACCTGCTCTCGGCCCTGGGCATCCGCGTGGCGGGCGGCCAGGAGCCGCGGCCCGAGCGCCCGAAGGCCGCGCGCCTGCGGGCCCGGGACCTGCTCGACGGATGGCGGCACATCCTCGCCGACGCGACGCTGCGTCCGCTGTTCTTCAACACCGTCCTGTTCAACGGCCTGCTGATGGCCACCGACGCGCTGCTGGCCGTCCTGATGCTCGGCCAACTCGGGTTCACACCGTGGCAGTACGGCCTCGCCTTCGCCGCGCCCGCGCTCGGCGGGCTGTTCGGGGCACGGCTGGCCCGGCCGCTCGTCACCCGGTTCGGGCAGCACCGGGTCCTGGTCGTGGCCGGGACGCTGCGCGCGATCTGGCCCGTCGGCCTGGTCCTCCTCGGGCCGGGGACCGGCGGGCTGCTGCTGGTGATGGGCGTCGAGCTCGGGCTGATCTTCTGCTGCGGGGTCTTCAACCCCGTCCACGCCACCTTCCGTCTCGAGCGCACCGCGCCCGACCGGATCACCCGCACGCTGTCCGCCTGGACGGTGACGACCAGGGCCTCGACTGCGCTCCTGACGGCTGTCTGGGGTGTGCTGGGCGGTCTGCTCGGCCCGCGCACGGCCATCGGCCTGGCCGGTGTGCTCCTGCTGACGACCCCGCTGCTGCTCCCCCGCCGCGCCCCGGCGCCCCTCACCGAGGCGGCGCCGAACCACGCCTGACATGTAGTCCGCCCCGGCGCGCGATCTCGCGTGTCAGGGCGTCCCTCATCACCCAAGGAGAGAAGAATGACCGGCACGCCCCCGGCGCTGGACCCTCGGACGTCCGCGCTGCTCGTCATGGATTACCAGCAGGGAATCCTGGCCTCGCTCCCCGGCCTGAACGACCCGCGAGGGCTGCTGTCACGGGTGGCCGGCGCCATCGCCGACATGCGAGCGCACGGCGCCGCCATCGCCCACGTGCGGGTCGGATTCACCGAAGCCGACTGGGCGGCGATCCCACCGGCCAACAGGACCTTCTTCTTCCTCGGCCGGCAGCACCTCATGCACCACGAGGAGCCCGACAGCGCCTTTCACCATCGGCTTGCCCCGGAGCCTGGCGACATCACCGTCCGCAAGACCCGCTACGGCGCGCTGTCCACGACAGACCTGGACCGGCGACTGCGGGATCGCGGAATCACCACCCTGGTCATCGCCGGCATCACGACCAGCGGCGTCGTTCTGTCCACCGTCGCTGACGCCGCCGACCGCGACTACCGGCTCTACGTCCTCTCCGACGGCGTCGCCGACCCGGACCCGCACGTCCACCAGACCCTGATGACCGGAGTCCTCCCAAGACTGGCCCACATCATCGACACCGCCGAACTACGCTCACTCCTCCGCCGTTGACGGGAGGGCTGTGGCGATGCAGTCAAGGACGCGTTTCAGACCGTGTCGGAACTGGTCCTCGCGGCTCAGGAGTCGTCGGGTACGAACCCGCAGGTTGTAGGGCTTTGTAGAGTCGATGCGGTGGCGCTGAATCTGCGGGGCCAAGATCGGAAAAGGGGGCATTCCGATGGCCCGCCAATTACGCCGTTCCCCGGAGCTGGGGTGAAGTTGGGCAGGTGGTTTCCACCAAGCTGCCCTCCCGTGATGGCTTCACCCCGGATGGCGGCAACGCGGATGACGCTCCCCTTGGCCCTGGAGTTGAGCGCCCGCGTTGCCGCCCCTCCTCTATAGACCGGAATGGGCGGAGTAGTGGAGGGGCCGCCTATGTTTAAGCTCGCTTGGTGGCTATTTCGTTGTCTTGTACTTGAGCGCGCACGGCGCGCCATTCTCGGATGAACCTGTCGAGGTTGAAGTTTTGGGCGTGCGCGGACTCTCTCATGGCAGCGTGGTATTCCTCCTCCGTTGGCATGAGAGGAAGTGGCGTGCCGCACTTGTGGCATGTTTCCGCCTCCGGATCGGATGTGTGCAGGCCACATCCGTTTCCGGGGCAGGAGCGCATGAGCTTGAAGGTCATTGTTGCGCTACCATCTGGCCGTCGCAGCCCGGTCGCTTGCACTCTCCGGAATTCGTTCCGGTAGCGTGGCAGGTATTGCATTTATAGATCGGTTGCGCAGGCATGTAGCCTTTCCTTCCGCTGTTCCTGCGTATGCCCTTAGGGGCTGGTTTGACCGTTACGCACACGCGACAGGCACCTGATGCTCTCCTAAAGGGGTGGCTGCATGGCTGTACTGCCTGCCTCGTCAGCGCGAGCAGGGGAAATTCGAACTGGATTATACGCCGGAACCTTCGCTGTCCACAGGCGGTAGGCATCTGGCGGGCCTGCGTCGTCGGGGCTGCCGTCTGGGCTGTCGTCTGGGGCGGAGTGGAGAGGCCGGCGGACTGGCCGGAGGCTACCCGTAGGGCGAGCGTGAGCGAGTTCGGCCGGCGTCTTCACGGCTGTTTGGTGATCTTGGTTGCTCCTGCGGCGCCCTTTGTCGATCTTGACTGGTTGAGATCGTGATCGGATGCCGGGTGGGGCGGCGGTGCGTGCTGGTGCGGCGGGCCGGGTGTGTGCGGTGGCTGGCTGGGGTCGGTCGGCGGCGGGTTGCCCCCGGCGTGCCGGTCGGCGCGGGCCGGGACCGCCCCCAGGCCGCATGCCCGGATCCGCTGGCCGGGCGGCGCGGAGCGCCGTCGCCTTGATTTGGTCTCGCCACGCGGGCCGGTCGCCGAGTTCCTGTTGCATGTCGAAGGGGATCGGGCCTCGTTCCGGTGGAGTGAGGGTCCGGGTGGTTCGCGGGTGGGTGTAGGTGGGTCAGTGGGAGTCGCGTTTCTCCAGCCAGGCGAGGACGGAGCTGACGAAGCCGTCGACGTGTGACAGGGGTTGGCCGGCGAACACCGCGTGGAGGTGCTCGACCCCGACCGCGTCGTTCCAGGCCCAGGAGCGGCGGTAGGTCTCCTCGTCGGTGGCCGCGCGGAGGACGGGCCAGCCGTGCCAGGTCGCGACGAGTGCCCCGTCGATCGCCGGGTCGGACAGGATCGCCATGTCCCAGTCGAGGACGCCGGTCAGCTTGCCGTCCGCGCCGAAGTGGACGTTGCCGCCGCCGAGATCGCCGTGGACGAGCCTGGCCGGGACCTCATCGAGCGCCAGCAGCGCGCAAGAAGCGGACCGGCGGTTCAGTAGCCGACGGTGAAGCGTCGCTGGACGAAGCGGGGCAGTTCGGCCTCGTCGACGAGGGCGACGGCGGCGTCCTCGGAGGAGATGCGGCTGCGTCCGTCGGCGTCGAGCATCGCCTGGTCGCCGCCGATCCGGAAGCGGCCGGTGCGCTCTCCCGGAGCGATCTCCTCGGCCGGGCTGAAGTAGGTCCAGAGCCGGTTGGACGTGCGCAGGACGTTCAGGGCGTCCCGGTGCCCGCGCACGGCGGCGGCGTACCCTCTCGGCAGCCCTAGTTCGTCGAGGCTCGCGTGCAGCAGTTCGTCGGAGTCCGCTCGTACGAGGCCGGGTTCGAGTTCCAGGCTGCCGGCGCCGCCGATCACGATCAGCCGGGTCCGGGGATGGCTCTCCAGGGCCTTGAGCAGCGCTCGGGCGGCGGTGACGTAGACCGTGGGGTCGGCGATCGAGCGTGACACGGTGTCGTCGAAGTCGTGGGCGGCGTTGCCGGGCTGGTATCCGCTGATCAGGACGTCCAGGCCGGGCAGGACGGCGGCGATGCCGGCGGCGTCGAGGACGTCGAGGCTCTTCCAGGTGATGTTCTCGCGATCGTCGCTGATCCGGCCGGCGTCGCGGGTGAACGCCGTGACGTGATGCCCGCGCTGGAGGGCTTCGGTGACGACGCGGCTTCCGATGCCGCCGGTGGCTCCGATGATGCCGATGTGCATGGGGGTCCCCTTGTGATCCGGTTTGAGTGGCGTGAGGAGACTATACGGCGTGAAGTTTTTATACGGCAACCAAGCAAGGTGACGCTGTAGAGTGTCGGCTGTGGGAAGCACGCAAGGACGCCGCGAACGCCTGCGCGCCGAGACGACGGCGGAGATCAAGCAGGTCGCGCTCAAACTGATGGCCACCGGCGGCCCCGACGCGATCACCCTGCGGGCCATCGCCCGTGAGATGGGCATGACCGCCAACGCGATCTACGGCTATTTCGCCACCCGCGACGAGCTGGTCACCACGCTGATCAACGAGGTGTACACCGCGCTGGCCGACGCCGTGGACGCCGCCTGGGCCGAGTCGTCGGCCGCCGGTCCGGCCGACCGGATCCGGACGTGGGCACGAGCCTTCCGAGTCTGGGCCCTGGCCAACCCCGAGGGATTCCGCCTCATCTACGGCGACCCCGTGCCCGGTTACCAGGCCCCCGAGGGCGGCCCCGCGCCGGATGCCGCGTACCGGGTGTGCACGGGCATCGCCGCCCTGGCCGACACCGCCTGGCCGCACGTCGGGCACTCGCACGCCGCCAGCGACTTCCAGTGGTCCGACTTCGACGACGGGCTGCTCGGCAAGGTCCGTCCGGCCTTCCCCGGCCTGCCGCCGGCCGGGCTGGCGCTCGCGCTGCGCATCTGGGCCCGTCTGCACGGGCTGGTGTCCTTGGAGATCTACGGGCACCTGCGCGGCCAGACGGTCTCCCCCGACAAGCTCTTCGAGGAGGAACTCGTCCAGCTCGTCCGGTCGCTGGGCATCCGCACCTAGCTATTCAGTGTTGCTGGATACCGGTAGTCGGTGTTACTTTGTACCGGTAGTCAGCGTCACCGACTAGCTGGAGGAGGTTCCGTGGGCAAGCAGTTGACGGAGATGCTCAAGGGGACGCTGGAGGGCATCGTCCTGGCGATCCTGTCCGGCCGGTCCGCGTACGGCTACGAGATCACGGCGTGGCTGCGGCGCCAGGGCTTCTCCGAGATCGCCGAAGGCACCGTCTACGCCCTGCTCGTCAGGATCGAGCAGCGCGGCCTGGTCGACGTGGAGAAGGTCCCGTCGGAGAAGGGGCCGCCACGCAAGGTGTTCTCCCTCAACGCGCAGGGCCGCGCGCACCTCGAGGAGTTCTGGCGGACCTGGGGCTTCCTCGCCAAACGAATCGAACGACTCCGAGAAGCCGGCAAGACCGGCTGAGCACCTCAGGCGATCGACGACCGCTGTCCGGTTCGGACGAGACGTTCGCCGAGGTCGTGGACGTACCGGTGGAACTCGGGCGGCTGCAGCACGTCGAACTCCGCGTGCGCGGCGATCAGGATGAACGCCGGCCAGTCGAAGTCGTCCGCCCGCACCTGCAGCAGGCACGAGCCGTCGCCCTCCGGCTCCACCCGCCCTCCCGCGACCGCCGTGATCGCCTGGACGGCGTCGATCGGGGCGTGCACGCGTACGGTGATGTCCCACCGGGCCGGACGGGAGCCGAGGCGCTGCTCGACGAAGGCCGCGGCGTCGGGGGCCGGGAGGCTGCGCCGGCGGAAGCGCGCGCCGGTGGCGGCGGCGTCGGTGAGCCGGTCGAGCCGGAAGACCCGCCAGTCGGCCCGGTCGAGGTCCCATCCGACCAGGTACCAGCGCCGTCGCCGGGCGACGAGCCGATGCGGCTCGACCAGCCGCGCGGCCGGTTCGCCCGATGGGGCCGTGTAGGTGAAGGCGAGCCGCTCGTCGTCGCGGCACGCCTGGGCGATGACGGTCAGGGTGGTCGCGTCGACCCGGGGACCGTCCAGGGGCGAGGAGATCGTGGCGGTACGCAGCGCTTCGACCCGGCGGCGCAGGCGGGACGGCATCACCTGGACCACCTTGGCCAGGGCGCGCAGCGCGCTCTCCTCGACCCCCTCGACGGTGCCGCCCGCCCCGGTGCGCAGCCCGACCGCGATGGCCACGGCCTCGTCGTCGTCGAGCAGCAGCGGAGGCATGGCCGTACCGGATCGGAGCTGGTAGCCGCCGGACGTGCCGCGCCCGGAGTGGACCGGGTAGCCCAGCTCGCGCAGCCGGTCGATGTCGCGGCGCAGGGTGCGCTCGCTCACCTCGAGCCGGCCGGCGAGTTCGGCGCCCGGCCAGTGGCGGTGGGTCTGCAACAGGGACAGCAGGCGCAGGGTGCGCGCGCTCGTGTTCGCCATGACTCCAGCCTCCCGTCCGTTCCGGCCAGAAAGTGACCGGAACGGAGCCTAGCGTCTGCCCCGTGGGACGGAACCGGCGAAAGGCACACTCATGAAGATCCTGGTGACCGGCGCGACGGGGTTCGTCGGCCGCGACGTGGTGGCGCGGCTCGTCCGGGCGGGGGTGCGGGTGCGGGCGCTGACCAGGAACCCGGCGACCGCCGCCCTGCCGGCGCAGGTGGAGGTGGTGCGGGGCGACCTGACCAGGCCGGAGAGCATGGCGGCGGCGCTCGACGGGATCGACCGGCTGTACCTGTTCCCGGTGGAGGAGACGGCTCGCGAGATCGTGGCGCTGGCCGAGCGGGCCGGGGTGCGGCGGGTGGTGGACCTGTCGGCGGCCTCGGTGACGGCGGGCCTGCACGTCAGCCGGGTGGAGCAGGCGGTCGAGGCGTCGGGGATGGAGTGGACGCACGTCCGGCCGTGCGGGTTCATGGCGAACCTGCTGCAGATCTGGGCGCCGTCCGTCCGCGCCGAGCGGGTGGTGCGCTACCCCTTCGCCGACGAGCCGATGAACCTCGTGCACGAGGCGGACATCGCCGCCGTCGCGGTGGCCGCGCTGCTGGCGGACGGTCACCACGGGCGGGCGTACACGGTGACCGGCCCTGGCCTGGTGACGGTCCGCGAGCAGGTCGCGGCCATCGGCGCGGCGCTGGGCGAGCAGGTGCGCTACGAGGAGGTCACCCGGGAACGGGCCCGGGAGCTGATGAGGGCGCAGGGCGGGTTCGCCGCCGAGTCGGCCGACCTCATGCTCGGCTTCGTCGAGTACGACGGCCGCAGGCCCGAACAGGACGGCTACGCCGAGCAGGACTGGTCGGCGCTGATGCGCGTCTGGCCGGACACGGAGCAGGTCACCGGCCGCCCGCCGCGCACCTACGCCCAGTGGGCCCGCGACCACGTGGCCGACTTCCGCTGACCACGCTCCCCCGCGTCCGCCCCGGAACTCAGCCCGCCGACGAGCGGCGCCGGGCAGGGGGACGTCCGGGCTGGAGCCGTACCGGCCCGGGACCGTGGTCGCGCAGGGCGTCGTCGGGGTTGAGGAGCAGGCACGCCTTCATCGACAGGCAGCCGCAGCCGATGCAGCCGGTGAGCTCGTGTTCGAGGGTCTCGATGGCACGGCGGCGTTCCTCCAGCCGCCGCTTCCAGACGCGGGAGACCCGCTGCCAGTCCGCGTGGGTGGGGGCGTGGTCGGCGGGGAGGGTGGCGAAGACCTCGGCGACGTCCGACAGCGGGATGTGCAGGCGTTTGGCCACGATGATCAGGGAGATCCGGCGGAGCATGTGCCGGGAGAAGACCCGCTGGTTGCCGCTGTCGCGTTCGCTGAAGATCAGGCCCTTGCGTTCGTAGAAGTGCAGGGCGGAGGCGGGCACGCCGGTCCGGCGGACGATCTCACCGATCGTGAGGTGATCCTCTGGGCTGACCCGCACGACGTCTCTCCTCGCTGTGATGGAGTCAGGCGCTGCGGCGGGACGTCGCGCGGCCGTGGATCAGGACTGCCACGACGATCGACAGCACCAGGCAGAGCAGCCCGACGCCGAGCTGGGTCAGGTGCCAGGACCAGGTGAAGGCATCCAGTTCGGCGGCCTCGGCTCCGGTGGTGAGACGTCCGGCGCCGACCTCGGCGGCACGGGCCGGGTCGCCGAGCCTGGCCGCGAGGAGGCCGATGAGGGAGGCGCTGAACGCGGCGATCACGAGCGCCTCGGCCGCCCCGCGCAGGGTGTTGAGGAATCCGGCCGCCATGCCCACGGCGTCGGCCGGGACCAGGGCCATGGCCTGGCCGTCGGTGATGCCGAAGGACGCCCCCATGCCGACGCCGATCAGCACCAGCGGCGCGGCGACGGCCACGATCGTGTCGTCGGCGTTCAGCGCCGTCAGCCACAGGTTCCCGGCCACGACCAGGAGCAGCGCGATCATGATCAGCAGGCGTGCCGGAACGCCCCTGTTGACCAGCGCCACGGCGGCCATGGGCACGATCAGCACGGGTGCGGTCAGCAGGAGCATCGCCGTCCCCGCGACCGCCGGGGAGAGTCCGGCCGCCGCCTGAAGGTAGGTGGGCAGGAAGACCAGGACGCCGAGAAAGCCGATCGAGGTGGTCAGGGTCGCGAGGCTCCAGCCCATGAAGGCGCGGTTGGCGACCAGCGACGGGGCCAGGACCGGAGCGGCGCCACGTCGCTGGACGACGCCGAAGGCCACCAGCGCGACCAGCCCGGCGACGCCCATGACCAGGATGCCCGGATGGGTCCAGCCGAGCGCGGGCGCCTCCAGGAGTGCGGACATCAGCAGGGTCAGCGCGGCCACGAAGAGCGCGCTGCCCGCCCAGTCGGCCCGCCCGGCCTCGGCCGCGCGGGACTCGCGGGCCCGGGTCGCGCCCAGGGCGACCAGCAGGCCGATGACGGTGAAGACCGCGAAGCCGCCCCGCCATCCGGTGGCGGCGATCAGCAGGCCCGACAGGGTGGGGCCGACGGCGATGCCGACCCCGGCCATGGTCCCCATCAGGGCGAAGGCGCGGTTGCGGGCCGCGCCGTCGTAGTTCGAGGCGAGGATGGCGCCACCGGCGGCCATGATCCCGGCGCTGCCCGCGCCGGAGACGACGCGGGCGACGTCGGTGACGACGATCGACGGGCTCAGCGCCGTCGCGAGGAATCCGGCCGAGAAGACCAGCGCCGCGACGATGAACACCCGGCGGCGGCCGATCCGGTCGGCGGCCGACCCCGCGACGAGCGTCAGCGCCGCGAAGGCCAGGTTGTACCCCGCGACGACCCAGTTCAGCGGCGACCCGGAGGCGTCGAGATCACGGCCGATGCTCGGCAGCGCCACGGCGGTCCCCGAGATGGACATCGCCACCACGACGACGGCGGCCAGGACCACCGGCAGCGTCAACCGGGAGGGCCGATCCAGCGCGGCCGGATGCGGGGACGGATCTGTGGAGGTGGTGTCCATGCTGTTCGCCTTCTCTGGTCCTGGGGCCGACGGGAACAGCGCACCACCTCAACCGAAGTTGAGGTCAAATCCGCAGGTCAGACAGGTGCCGAACCGTCCCGGGCGGGTTCGACGGCGCCGAACCACCGCCGCAGGGCCGTCCGGAGGGTTTCGATCTCCTTGGGATCGGGCCGGGGCGATGCGGACGCCCAGGCCACGTAGCCGTCCGGGCGAATGAGCAGGGCGGTGGGCGCGGAGGGCTGGGAGCGCGCCGTGACGACGTCGACCTGGTCGTGCCGCAGGGCAGGCGTCGCCGCCAGTACTGCTTCCTCGGTCAGGTCGAGCAGCAGCGGGCGTGCGGTTCTGGTCAGCTCGGCCAGCCGGACCGGTCCGGCCGGGGTGCCCAGGTCCAGGTCCGGGGCGAAGCGGCCGGTCAGCGGGTGCGCCTCGGGTTCGCCCATGTCGTAGCGGACGTCGGCGCCCGCGGTGAGTTCGGCCAGGCGATGCACGGTGCTTCGGTCGCGGAGCAGTTCGGTGAACACCTCGCGCAGTCCGGTGACGTCGCTGCCGGGGGCGATCAGGGCCGCCTGCGCCTGCGCGTTCAGCACCATGCGCAGGGCCGCCGACCGCCGCTCCGTCTCGTAGCTGTCCAGCAGCCCGGACGGGGCGCCGCCGCGGATCTCGGCGGCGAGTTTCCAGCCGAGATTGACCGCGTCCTGCAGGCCGAGGTTGAGCCCTGGGCCGCCTCCCGTGGCGGCGTACACGTGCGCGGCGTCACCGATCAGGAACACCCGGCCGTCGGCGAACCGGTCGGCGACCCGGGTGTTGCCGCCGGACAGCCGGCGCAGCGCGTGCGGCCCGGCGCCGCTGGGCGGATCGAGCGGCACGTCGACGCCGAGCACCCGGCGGACGCTTCCCCGCAACTCCTCCAGGCTCATCGGGGCGTCGGTCGCGGGTTGGTCCCACTCTGTGGTGCTGACCAGCGGCGGGTGGCCAGGCATCGGTGCGTAGGAGAACCCTCCGCGCTCGGTGCGGTGGGGCATGAACGGCATGACGGTGCCGTAGCCGGGCAGGTTCAGCGCACCGGTCGACGGATCGACCCAGTCGGCCGGGACCGTCGCATGCGCTGAGCGCACCGTCATCCGGTCGTAGGTGATGCCGGGGAACCCGATGCCGGAGAGTTTGCGCGTGGTGCTGTGGGCTCCATCCGCGCCGACAAGGTGGCGGGCCCGCAGGTGGTACGCCCCATCCGGGCTCGCGACCTCGACGGTGACGGCGTCGTCGTCCTGTGCCAGGCCGACGACCTCATGTCCCCGCCGGATCTCCACGCCCAGTTCGACGGCGCGCTCCTGCAGAACCTGCTCGATGCGTCGCTGCGGCACCGGCAGGGCATGGACGGGGCTGTCCTCCAGCAGGCTCAGGTCCAGGCCCATCGCGCCGAACATGAAGTACGTGGAGTTCGGCCGCGGCGGTTCCGGGCTACCACTGAGACGTTCGTGCAGCCCCCGCTGGTCGAGCATTTTCACGACCTGGCCCAGCAGTCCGTTCGCCTTCGGTTCTGTGCTGGGCTCGACCAGCCGTTCCAGTACGACCGGCCGGACCCCTGCCAGGCTCAGTTCGCAGGCCAGCATCAGCCCGTTCGGGCCGCCGCCGGCGATGACGACATCGGTGATCACGTGTTCTCCTTGGTTCGGTACTGACGTGGGTCAGCCGCGGTAGTACGCGGCGAGGGCGGCGAAGGCTGCCTTGGGTTCCCAGGGCAGGTCGGGGTAGGTGGCTCCGAGCCGGTCCTCGTAGACCTTGACGATGCCGTAACTGGCCAGGTCCAGGTCGTCGCGGGGATCGCCGTCGGGCCGGTGCACGTGGTCGTGCAGCGCGAAGGTGAACACGAACGTGCTGTCGACGCCGCCCGCGTCGAACGCCTCCAGCAGCTCACGCACATAGGCGGCCTGGCCGGGCTCGTCCCGGGCATAGACGCCGTTCAGCCGGACGGGCCCGTTGTCGTCGTACTCGACGATCTCCAGACCACGAGCGCCCCGCTCGCCGGCGCCCTGGTAGCCGGCCGCGCCGAACTCGGTGATCGCGACCGGCTTTCCCTGCGCGACCAGGCCACGGACGCCGTCGGCGAATCGGTCGGCGATCTCCGCCGACCGATAGAGGTCCATGGACACGATGTCGAAGGGCGTCCAGTCGACCTGCTCGAGCGGCACGGAGGCGTAGGTCACCTTGCCGCCGAAGCTCTCGCGGACCAGTCGCACGGCCGTGCCGAGGAACTCGTTGACCCGTGCGCTTGCCTCGCCGATCTGCTCCCGCACGCCACCTGGCCGCCTCAGCGCCGCGACCCGCTCGTCGGTGCTGTCGCCGGGCAGGAACCCCGGATTCATCAGGCTCAGCTCGGCGCCGGCGACGAACACCACCTCGGCTCCCCGCCGCCGCAGCCGCTCCGCGCGTTCGGCGCAGTCCGCGAACAACGCGAGCATCTCCTCGGCGGTCAGTTCGAGGGGGTAGGGCGAGAACCAGACCTCCAGTCCCAGATCGGCGGCGTGCGCCGCCGCCACCTCGATCCGGTCCGGGTCGCCGCCCATGATCCGGACGGCGGTGCAGTGCAGGTCGTCGCGGATGATGCGCAGCTCGCGCCCGACCGCGTCCGGGTCGAAGCGTTTGCGGGAGTTGGCTCCGTTCTTGACGAAGCCGGTGTCGTAGCTGATGCCCTTGGCTCTCATCGTGCTGTTCCTTCCTGACGGGGTGCGCAGGTCAGGTTAGACAAGAATTGTGCGTGTGCGCAAATTTGCGTGCACGCATCTGGACTATGCTGGGACCGTGACGACGAGACGCACGGGGCTGCGCGAGCAGAAGAAGCAGGCCACCCGGCAGGCATTGCGCGCGGCGGCCCTGCGGCTGGCTCTTGAGCGCGGGCCGGACAACGTGCGCGTCGATGACATCGCCGAGGCCGCCGGAGTCTCGCCGCGGACGTACAACAACTACTTCTCCAGCCGCGAGCAGGCGATCGTCGCCGCCGTCACCGGCGAACGAGAGGCGCGGGTGGCGGCGGCGGTGGCCGACCGGCCCGGCGGCGTCGGGCTCGCCGACGCCGTCATCGAGGCGATCGTGGATCAGTACACCGCCCCGGGCGAACCCGGCCAGGACGCGCTGCTGCTGATCACCACCCGCCCCGCGCTGCGCGACGCGTTCATCGACACCACCGCCGCGATCGAACATCCCCTCACCGACGCGATCGCCGAGCGTCTCGGCGACGGCGCGGGGGCTGGCGACGGGGATGGCGACGGAGAGCGCGATCCGCACACCGCGCGGGTGCTCGCGGCGAGCGTGGCCGCCGCGGTCCGCGTGGCGCTCGAGCATTGGCTGCGGACGACCGCCGCGTCCGTCACGGCCGGTGGGCTCGTCGTGCCGTCCGGCTCGCTGCCGGACCTCCTTCGCGCCACGCTCGCCCCCCTCGCACCCGCACTCGACGCCGCGGAGCAACGAGCACTCCGCCGCCGGCGTCGGTGACCTCCCGCCTCCGGAAACAGCGCTGAATCGTCCGGACCCACGCCGTCCGCCTCGGTATACGCCGCGTATATACCTCCGGTGTATAGTGAGCTGCCATGACAGTCCCCCTGGCCCTGCTGGGTCTCCTGGACCGCGAGCCCAGCTACGGATACGACCTGAAGCGCGCCTACGACACCTACTTCGGCAGGGGCAAGCCGCTGCCCTTCGGCCAGGTCTATTCGACGCTCGGCCGCCTGGCCAGGGACGGCAAGGTCACGGCCGGCCAGAGCGAGCCCGGCGACGGCCCCGACCGCAAGCGCTACGCCATCACCCCGCTCGGCAGGCAGGAGGTGGAGGTGTGGCTGACCGAGCCGGTGGCGGCGGAGCCGTTCCTGCAGACGGTGCTGTTCACGAAGGTCGTGCTGGCGCTGATCCTCGGCCACGACGCGCAGGGTTACCTCGACGCCCAGCGCGCCACGCACATGCGGCGCATGCGCGAGCTGTCGGAGATCAAACGCGGCGGCGCCCTCGTGGACACGCTGCTGGCCGACCACGCCCTGTTCCACGTGGAGGCCGACCTGCGCTGGATCGAGGTGACCACGGCCCGGCTGGGCGCGCTGGCGGAGACGGTGCGCGGCGCATGACCGTCGACGCCCTTCCCGTGCCGGGCCCGCTGCTGGAGGCCCGTTCCATCGACCGCTCCTACGGCCGGACGCAGGCGCTGCGCGAGGCCAGCCTGTCCGTGACGGCGGGAGAGGTCCTGGCGATCATGGGCCCGAGCGGCTCAGGAAAATCCACGCTGCTGCACTGCCTGGCGGGCATCTTCACCCCCGACGCCGGCGAGGTCTGGTTCGACGGGCGGCGGCTGGACACCCTGAGCGACGCCAGGCGATCCGAGCTGCGCCGCACCGCGTTCGGCTTCGTCTTCCAGTTCGGCCAGCTCGTGCCGGAGCTCACGGTGGCCGACAACATCGCCCTGCCGCTGCTGCTCGGCAAGGCCAGGCGCAAACACGCCTACGAGCGGGCGTTCGGTTCGCTGCGCCGGCTGGAGCTTGACGACCTCGGCGAGCGGCGCACCGGCGAGCTGTCCGGAGGGCAGGCGCAGCGGGTGGCGATCGCCAGGGCGCTGGTGACCCGTCCCAAGGTGATCTTCGCGGACGAGCCGACCGGCGCGCTCGACTCCCTTGCCGGTGAGAAGGTCATGGAACTGCTCGTCGGCCTGGCCCGCCAGGAGGGCACGACCGTGATCGTGGTGACCCACGACGCCCGCGTCGCCGCCTGCGCCGACCGGGAGGTCCTGGTGCGCGACGGCAAGGTCACCGACCCCTACGCCGGCCAGGCCGTCCGATGACGCTCCGGCTGGGCCTGCGGCTGGCGCTGCGCGGCGGCCGGGAGGCGGCCGTCCGGCTGGCGCTCGTCACCTGCGCCGTCGCGATGGGGGTGGCGGTGCTGCTGTCCACGCTGGCGCTGTTCAACGCCTTCCAGGTCACCGCGGGCCGTCCGTGCTGGGAGTGCACGACCGGCTCCGCGCCGGGCGGCTGGGCGCTCGGCGCCACGCCGGGCGCGGTGTTGTGGAACCACCGCCAGGACTCCTACGCGGGCCGCCCGATCAAGCGGCTCGACGTCGCCGTCCTCGACGCGGAAGCACCCGCGCCGGCCGTGCCGGGCCTCCGCGCGCTGCCCGGCGCGGGACGGTACGCCGTCTCCCCCGCGCTCGCCGAGCTGATGGCCGCCGTGCCGCCCGCGCAACTCGCCGACCGCTTCCCCGGCACCCGCGCCGGCCTGCTCGGACGGGCGGCGCTGTCCGGCCCCGACGACCTGGTCATCGTCGTCGGCCAGACCCCCGACGACTTGGCCGCCATGGCCGGCACCGTGGCCGTCGACACCGTCATCACCACACCCGCCACGGACGACACCACAGCGCTGTACGAGCACGGTTTCGGCATCGCCGCCCTCGGCCTGATCTTCCCGCTGCTCGTCCTCGTCGGCACGGCCACCCGCCTGGCCGCCGCCCGCCGCGAGGCGCGCTTCGCGGCGATCCGGCTGGCGGGCGCCACCACGCGTCAGATCAACGCGATCGCCTCGGTGGACGCGGCGCTCGGCGCGCTGCTGGGCGCGCTCGCCGGCGTCGCGGTCTTCCAGGCACTGCGGCCCGCCCTGGCCGAGGTTGCCATCACCGGCTCCCGCTTCTTCCCGGACGTGGTCGCGCCCACCGCGCCGCAGTACGCCGCCGTGGTCGCGGGCGTGCCGCTCGCCGCCGCCGGCGCCGCCCTGTGGTCGCTGCGCCGGGTGCGGATCACACCGCTCGGCGCCGCGCGCAAGGTGCGGGCCTCCGCCCCGGGATGGTGGCGGGTGCTCCCGCTCCTGGCGGGGCTGGGGCTGTTCGCGGGCCCGGTGTTCGCGGGCGGCGACGACCCGAACGCGGTGCTCGTCGACGCCGGCCTGGTGTTGATCATGGTCGGTCTCGTGGTGGCCGGGCCGTGGCTGACGATGCTGGCCGCGCGGCTGGCCGCCCGGGTCACCTCCGGTGCGGCGACCCTGCTGGCCGCGCAGCGGCTGGCGGCCGACCCGAAGAGCGCCTTCCGGTCGGTGAACGGGATCGTGCTGGCGGTCTTCATCGGCACGGCCGTCGCCGGCATCGTCCCTGCGGTCGTCTCGGGCCAGGAGGCGGCGGGCGACGGCACGCTGAACGCGGTCATGCGGGCCTCGTTCGGGTACGCCGACGATGACACCGAGGGCCTGCCGCTGCCGCCCGGCACGGCCGCCGAACTGCTCGCCGAGGTAGGCGCCCAGCCCGGCGTCACCGTGCTGCCGATCTACCGCAGGGCCGGGACGCCGCCCTGGCCCGACGGGCCGCTGCCGTGCGACCCGGGCCCCGGATGCCGGCTCGACTTCATGCTCGGCCACGTGGTCGACTGCGACGCCCTGGCCGGCTTCCCGGCGCTCGGCCGGTGCGCCCCGGGCGTCCGCGCGGTGACGGCCACCTTCAACCGGCTGCTGACCAGCGACAACATGCTCTCCGTAGGCCGTAATCTGCCGATCGTGGACGCGGGCAGCCCCGCCGCGTCCGTCGGCCTCGGCGCGCCGCTGGCGGCGGTGCTGATCCGCGCGGACGACCCGGCCGTCCGTGAGCGGATCCGTACCCTGCTCACCCCGTACGTCGCCCGTTCCGGCAGCACCGAGACGCCGCTGACGTTCGCCGAGGTCGCCCGGGTCCGCGCGGTGCTGCTGGAGCAGATGGAACGCGTCGCGCTGGCCATCGTCGCGCTGACCCTGCTGGTGGCGGGCTGCGGCCTGCTGGTGGCGGTCGTCGGCGGCGTGGTGGAGCGCAGGCAGCCGTTCACGCTGCTGCGGCTGTGCGGGACGCCGACCCGCATCCTGTCCAGGGTGGTGCTGCTGGAGACGACGGTCCCCGTGGTGCTGGCCGCCCTGGTGGCGGCGGCTGCCGGGTTCGGCGTGGCCAAGCCGATGATCGACCAACTGGCGATCAAGAGCGCGCCGGTGGCGCTGCCGGGCCCCGCCTACTTCCTGACCGTCGGCGGCGGGCTGCTGGTCGCCCTGCTGGTGATCCTCGCCGGCCTGCCGCCGCTCAGGCGCGTGACCGCGCCCGACAACGCCCGCTTCGAATGAGGACCTCCTGATGATCACGACATGGGTGCGGCGGCTGGCCGCACCGCTGGTGACCGCGCTGGTCGCCGCCCTCCTCGTGGCGGCCCCCGCGCCGGCGCGGGCCGCCGAGGGCCGCTACGCCGCCGACATCCGGCGCACCGAGTACGGCATCCCGCACATCCTGGCCGCAGACCACGGCGGTCTCGGCTACGGCTACGGCTACGCCTTCGCGCAGGACAATCTGTGCGTCCTGGCATCGTGGGCGCTCACCCTGCGCGGCGAGCGGTCGCGCCACTTCGGCGCGGAGGCGATGTCGGACGACGCCGTCGATCCGATCCCCAACCTGGCCAGCGACGTGTACTACAAGAGCGTCCAGGCGTCGGGCGTGCTGCGCCGGGTGCTCGCCCGCCCCGCCCCGCACGGCCCGAGTCCCGAACTGCGCGCGCTCGTGGACGGCTACGTCGCCGGGTTCAACCGCTACCTGAGCGACACGGGCGTGGCCGGGCTGCCCGACCCGGCGTGCCGGGTCAAGGCGTGGGTCGGCCCCATCACGGCCACGGACGTCTGGATGAACCTGCTCGACCTCGGCCGCCTGGGCGGCAGCTCCTCGTTCAAGGAGGCCATCGCCGGCGCGGGGCAGGCCCGGGAGAACGCGACGGAGCCGGGTGGCCCGACCAGGAAGGTCGCGACCGCTCCAGGCAGCAACGCCTACGCCATCGGGCGCGAGGCCACCCGTGACGGCCACGGCATGCTGCTGGCCGACCCGCACTTTCCGTGGCACGGCAGCCGCCGCTTCTACCAGGTCCACCTGACCATCCCGGGCGTGCTCAACGTGTCGGGCGGCAGCCTGTACGGCACCCCGATGGTCCAGATCGGCCACAACACCAGCGTGGCCTGGACGCACACCGTCTCCCACGCCCAGCGCTTCACCGTGTACCGGCTCAAGCTGGTACCGGGCCGGCGCACGTCCTACCTGGTGGACGGCCGTCCAGAGCCGATGGGCCGGCAGGAGGTGTCCGTCACCGTCTCGGACGCCAAGGGCGAGGCCCGCCCCGTCACCAGCACCCTGTACACCTCCCGGTACGGCCCGGTGCTGGCCGTGGACTGGACGGAGCGGACGGCGCTCGCCCTGGCCGACGTCAACGCCGCCAACCTCCGCTTCGCCGACGAGTGGCTGGCCATGGGCGCCGCCCGCGACGTGGCCGCGCTGCGCCGCGCGCAGGAGACCTACCAGGGCATGCCCTTCGTCTACACGCTCGCCGCCGACGCGGGCGGCCAGGCGTACTTCGCCGACGCCTCGGTCGTCCCGCACGTCACCGACGAGCAGGCGGAGCGCTGCCGCGCCGAGGACGACCCCGAGATGCTCGTCCTGGACGGCTCCACGTCGGCCTGCCTGTGGGGCAGGGACGCGGACGCGATCGAGCCGGGCATCTTCGGCCCCGCCGCCCAGCCCCGGCTGACCCGCGCCGACTACGTGACCAACGCCAACGCCAGCCCCTGGCTGACCAACCCGAAGGCCCCGCTCACCGACTATCCCCGCATCTACGGCGACACCGCCACGGAACGGGACCTGCGCACCCGGGTCGGCCTGGACATGATCGCCCGGCGGCTGTCGGGCGACGACGGGCTCGGCGCCCCCGGCTTCACGCTGGACACGCTCCAGCAGACGGCCTCCGGCAAGCGCAACCTGGGCGCCGAACTGCTCCGCCCGGATCTGCGCGCGTTGTGCCGGGCCAGGCCCGTGCTGACGGCGAGCGACGGCGAGCGGGTCGACGTCCGCCGGGCCTGCGCCACGCTGGCGGCCTGGGACGGGCGGGCCCGCCTCGGCAGCCGGGGCGCGGTCCTGTGGCGCGAGTTCTTCCTGAACCTGAACGGCCCGCACCGCAAGCCCGATGGCGCGCTCGGCCCGCCGGAGAGCTGGTGGAAGGTGCCGTTCGATCCCGAGCGTCCGCTCACCACGCCGCGCGGGCTCGACATCGCCAACCCGGCGGTGGCGACCGCGCTGGCCGACACGGTGCGGTTCTTCACCACCAACGACATCCCGCTGACTCTCACACCGGGGCAGGCGCAGTGGTACGGAGCCGTCCCGGTGCCGGGCTGCACCGAGGGAGAGGGCTGCTTCGACCGGATCCGCACCGGTGGCCCGCTGGACGAGAACGGCCGCTATCCGGACGTCAACACCGGCTCCAGCTTCCTGATGGCCGTGGAGCTGACGCCGGCCGGGCCGCGTACCCGCACGCTGCTGACGTACTCGCTGTCGGCCAATGCGGCCTCGCCGCATCATGCCGACCAGACCGAGCTGTTCTCGCGCGGCCAGTGGGTGACCGAGCGGTTCACCGAGGCCGAGATCACGGCGTATCCGCAGATGGCGACGACCTCGCTGCGGTAACGCGTTCAGGAGCCGCCGAGGAGGCGGCGGGTACGGGACGGGGCCGTGGCGGGCAGGGTGTCGATGACGTCGGCGAGTGAGACGCGGGACAGGCTGCTCCGCCACGCCTGGTGCGCCTCGTGCATCTTCTGGGCCAGCACGCAGACGGACGCGCACTCCTCGGGGGATAGCGCGCCACGGCCCCGCTGCCGGATCTCGCGGCACTCGTACGGGGAGGACGCGCCGTCGACCGCCTCGACGATGTGCAGGAGGGTGATCTCCGACGCCTGCCGGGCGAGGCGGAACCCGCCGCGCGGGCCGGTGGTGGCGGTCAGGACGCCGGACTTGACAAGGGCTTGAGGCACCGCCCGGGGCAGCGCGGTGACGACCACCGCCTCGTTCCGGTAGTCAGGCGCGGCGATCGCGTCGTCGGGTATGGCCTTGCACGCCGCTGGGTTCGCATGCGTCCCAGCCAACCAGGAGCCGGCAGTTGACGGCGAACCATGTGCCGGCAGCGGACGCCGGCTCAGCCTGACCGGCTATCAGAGCCTGACACCTCCTCGGTCGGGGTGTCAGGCTCGGTGATCGTTCGGGCTCAGAGCTTGCGGATCGACACGGCGTTGTCGCCGACACCGCCGCCTCGGGCATTCTTTGTCACACATATTGCGCAGAAGGGCGAAAATTGCGATACTCCCGCAAAAAATAGGATACGCGGATCGCGGTTTAAGGTAGCGACCTCAATGACTTACCCGGTGCTAATCGTCTTCCAGCAGCGCCCCGTCCCGGGCCGCGCGGCCGAGTTCGGGCGGCGGACCGGGGAGTCCGTCCGTGGCGCGCAGGGCGTACAGGTTCCCGTTGGAGCTGCCGACGTAGACGAGGTCGCCGGCCACGACCGGCCGGGTCTGGAAACGGCCGCCGGTCTGGAAGCGCCAGCGGGTCGCGCCGGTGGCCGCGTCCAGCGCATGCAGGTTGCCGCCCTCGTCCTGGGCGAAGACGGTGTCCCCGTGGACCGACACTTGTCCGGTGAGCGGCCTGCTCCACTGTTCCGTCCCGGTTTCGGGGTCGAGGACGTGCAGGCTCCGGCCGGCGACGAAGACCTTCCCCCGTGACGCGGTGACGTTCCACAGACCGCTGTCGCCCTCGGTGGTGAGCCTCCATCGTTCCTGGCCGGAGGCGGCGTCCAGCGCGTACGTGCGCCCGGCGACATCACCGAGGTAGACGGTGCCGCCGATCACGACGGGGTCGTACCGGAGGGCGGCGCTGACGCGGGCCCGCCACCGTGCCTTCCCGGTGGCGGGGTCCAGCGCGGACGCCTTCGCGCCGGTGATCACGAAGATCGCCTCCCCGGTCGCGGCCAGGTGACCGGCCGGGTTGAGGTTGCCGGTACCTATGCGGGAACGCCGGCGAAGCGCGCCCGTCCTGGCGTCGAGGGCGTACAGCAGGCCCTCCCGGCTGCTCACGTGGACGGTGCCGGCGGCCACGGCCACCCGGCCCAGGGTGCCGGGGACGCGGAAGCGCCACCGCCGCGCGCCGGTGGCGGCCGCCAGCGCCACGACGTGGGTGAGTCCGACGCCCGCGTACACGCCGCCGTCCTGGATGACGAGGTCCTGGATCCCGAAGGACCGGGTGTCGAAGCGGCGGTTCCACCGCATCCGGCCGGTGGCGGTGTCGATGGCCGCCACCCCGTCGTCCCTCGCGCCGAAGAGCGTGCCGTCCACGAGCATGGGTGTGGCCGGCCGGGACCTCCACCGCTCCTGTCCGGTGACGGCGTCCAGGGCGTACAGGCCGTCGTCGGCGCCGGCGTACACGACACCGCCGTCCACCACCGGGTCGGCGCGAACGCCCGCGTCGGCGAGATGGGTCCACCCGCCCGTCCGCGCCAGAGGCGGGACGCGCTCCCCCGGCCGGTAGCGGGCCATCAGGTTGTCACGCACCCGGAACGCGGCCAAGCGCTGCACCAGCCGCGACGGCGACGTCAGATGGACGATGACCGGGCCCACGTTGACCAGCGTCGCGCCGAAGGTCCCCCCGGGGCCGTGGGCGGTGTAAGAGAAGATGCCCTCGCCCTCGACCGTGGGGTCGTGGTCGAAGCTCTCGTGACGCCTGGTCAGCCCGGCGGCGGTGGCGAAGAGGGCGCCCGCGTCCGGGGACACCCAGCTCACCGAGAGCGAGACGACCCCGCCGTCGTCCTCGGGCGGCACCCAGTCGCAGGTCACGGGCCTGGGCAGGGTGAGACGGCCCAGGGACCTGGTTCCCGGGATGCGGCGGACGTCCGGGCCGAGGTCGCGTGAGGTGAGCAGGGAGCAGGCGTCCGGCCAGTCCCCCGGCGGGACGCCGCCGAGCGCGACGGGGCCGGTGGGATGCCCGTAGACGGGACGCAGGGCGGTGATCCGGGCGTCACCGTGGAGGAAGACCATGTGGGAGGTCGCCCCCACGAAGACGGTGGCGTGGGTGAGCGGCCTGTCGAGGGGCAGCGCGACGGGAGGACCGGCGTCCCGCTCTCGCGCATTGAGGTATCCGGGCAGCGGCCAGGCGCTGTTCCAGTCGAACCCGGGGCGGTCCTCGGCGTCGGGATGCCGGCCGACCTCCGGCGACGGACTCCCGGCGGCGGCCTCGTCCAGGCGGGAGCGGGGCAGCGGTGTGCCGTCCTGCGTGAAAAGGAACTCGTCGCCGTTCACCGCCGCGATGACGAAGCCCTCCGACGCCTCCTTGAACCAGAGCCGGACGCCGACACCCGGCGCGACGTCCCACGTGGTCACCGGACGGGTCCAGGTCCGCCGTAGCGTACGCGGATCGAAGGAGTCGAGCCGCACGCGGCCCTGCCCGCAGCGGCTCAGCAGCAGCAGAGCCCGGGAGGTGGAGCCGATCCCTCCCTCGCAGCCCACCGCCTCGGCGGCCCGCGCCCGGACGCCGCCGGTTCGCACGTCGAGCGAGAACAGCCCGGACTCCCGATGGAAGACGACGACGCCGTACTCGGACACCCGGATCTCCGGAACGTCGTCCCACTGTGGTGACGGGGGCAGCGTGTGCCGCCACAGCGGGACGCCGGAGGCGAGGTCGTAGCCGTACAGGATCCGGTCCCACGATTTTTTCCGGCTCCCGGCCACGACGATGGTGCCGGCCCTTGCCCACGCGTCGCTGAGGGAGCCGAGCGGGGTGCGAATGGTGAGCCGGACCGCGCCGGTGTCCGGCTCGCGCACGGTCACCGTCCCGTCCGGGGCCGCCATGATCAGATTCTCGCCGGACAGGAAGGAGAGCGAGGCCGTGTCATCGGCGGGGGCCGACCAGGCCGCCTTCCACCCGACGTGTTCCAGTGGGGGCCGCCCGTCGTCGGCGGCCGTGAACGCGATGGCCACCGAGAGTGCCGTCAGCACCCGGAGGCAGCGGATGATCAGCACGTCCGTCCCGCACAGGAGACCGGCCGCCAGCCGCCCTGCGGCGCCTGCCGGTAGTAGGACCGGTACCGGGCGGCCTCACCGGTCAACCGGAACGGCCCTCCGTCCGGCCCCTTGACCACGACCTCTTCGGTACGGCCGTCCGCGAGCACCGTGACCCGCAACTCGAACTCGTAGTACGCCTTCTTGCCGGTGAAGCTCAGGCTGAGCGTGACCGGCTCGTCCCGTTTCAGATCGATCTGCTTCTTCCGGAAGTACGCGCTGTCCCCGCCGGTCGTGAACCGAGGCGCGGGACGGTCGAGGTCGGCGGCCATCTCGACGGTTCCCGCCTCGCCGCCGGCCTTGGTGGCGATCAGGCGGGCCCCCCGTGACACCGGCCGGCGGGCCAGGACCTGCGGCCGGATGTCCACGATCCGCAGGCTGCCGCGGTTGCCGGTCAGCACGACCGTGACGTCCATGCTGCCGATCAGCGCGATTCGGTGGCGCGCCAGCATCGCGTCACGCTGCTGATCCGCGTGGGCGGCCAGCATGACCGCCCGGTCCTCCGGGTCGGTCACCGGTTCGCGCAGGACGGTGTCGCGCTCGGAGTAGTCGACGGCGACGTGGCCGACGGTGATCGGGGCGACGCCGCGTACCCGGGCGACCGTGTCGGAGCCGTGCGTGCCGTACCAGTCGGTGAACACGACGCCGAACGCGGCCAGGGCCACGGCGCCGGCGATCCCCGCCACCCACGCCAGAAGCCTCTTCGACCAGGCGGGGCCGGACGCCTCGGTGCCCTCCTGCCGTTGAGCCGCGGTGCTCTTGTTCCGACGTGCTCTGCCCATGGGGACGCATTCCTCCACGACCGATCGTCGAGACCAGCGTAGGCACGAGATCGAGCACGACGGAGCGGTTTCCGCTATTCACCGTCGCCTTCGAACCTCTCCGGGCAGTTCGGCGAACGAATGCTTCGACACCGGACAAGTCAGCGGCTTGCCGGCGCGGCGCGTGCTACGGTCGGGATCATGCAGCGCGCTTTCGTCACGACGACGCCGGACACCGTCCCGGCGCGCTGATTTCCTGCTTCCCGGGCGGACGCCCGGGAGCCTGGTCGTTCGCCCTTTCCTCGAAAAGGATGATCATGAACGACCACCGCAGGCTCGGCCGCGAGCTGGGCATCTTCGACACCGATCCGCTGATCGGCTCCGGCTTGCCCTACTGGCTGCCCGCCGGAGCGGCCGTGCGCAAGGCCGTCGAGGACTACGTGTACGAGCTCGAACGCCGCAACGGCTACCAGCACGTCAACTCGCCGGTCCTGGGCAAACGCGAGTTGTACGAACGGTCGGGCCACTGGGCCCACTACGCCGAGGACATGTTCCCGCCCATGCGGGTGGGCGGCGAGGAGTTCGTGCTGCGGCCCAGCCTGTGCCCGCATCACGCGCTCATCTACCGCTCGCGGCAGCGCAGCCACCGTGAGCTGCCGTTGCGGCTGGCGGAGCTGGGCGGCATGTACCGCTCCGAACTGTCGGGCGTGCTGGGCGGGCTGAGCAGGGTGCGAGCCATTCAGCTCAACGACGGTCACGTGTTCTGCGCGCCGGAGCAGGCCGCCGGGGAGGTGTCGGCCGCGCTCGGCCTGATCGAGGCCGCGCACCGGCGACTCGGCGTCCGGGTCGCCCGCTACCGGCTGTCGCTGCGCGGCGAGGGCGCCAAGTTCGTGGACGACCCGGCCATGTGGGAGCGCTCGGAGGCCGTCCTGGGCGACGCGCTGGAACAGCACGGCCACGCCTACGACGAGGAACGCGGCGAGGGCGCGTTCTACGGCCCGAAGATCGACATCCAGATCGCCGACCCGGCGGGCCGCGAGAGCACCCTGTCCACCGTCCAGGTCGACTCCTTCCAGCCCGAGCGCTTCGACCTGCGCTACGTGGGCGGCGAACGACCCGTCATGGTGCACCGCAGCGTCGTCGGCGGCATCGAGCGGCTGGTCGCCCACCTGCTCGACCTGTACGGCGGCGCCTTCCCCGCCTGGCTCGCGCCGGTGCAGGCCGTCGTGCTGCCGCTGTCGGACGCCGAGTTGCCCGCCGCCTCCGACGTGCTGCGGCAGTGTCTGGAGGCCGGGTTGCGGGCCGAGCTGGCGCCCTCCGACCGGGGCAGTCTGGGGGCCAGGATCAGGGCGTACCGGCTGGTGCCGTACCAGCTCGTGGTGGGGCCGCGCGAGGTGGCGAGCGGGCGGGCGGCGGTGCGGTTGCGTGACGGCGGGCAGGCGGGCGAGGTGCCCGTCGGCCAACTCGCCGCACAGTCCCGACCGTTCGGACCCGGCCACTAGACGAGCAGCTTCACCCGCGGCGGCCCATCGCGTTCACCGGACCAGCAGCTCATGCCGGCTGCGCCGCGCGAGAGCGCCGCGGGCTGCTCCCGGTCGGTAGGGCCGATGACGTGGGATCTCGTACGCGTGCGACGGCGTGCCCGGTGCGGGCCTACGGCGAGAGCCGAACCCCTCGCCGGCCTGGCCCGTACGTCGAGCGCGGCGGAGGCGGCATCCCGACCGGGTGACGTTCGTGCTCGGCACGGAGTTCTCGGTCACCACGGCGGTCATGGTCCCCGGGCCCGGCGGCGTACGAGGCCAGGCTGCTCGCGCTGCTGCGTGCGGCCGGCAAGCCGGTGGTCATCACAGAGTTCGGCTGCGGGACGCACGTCGGAGCCGACCGGCGGGGGCCGGGCGCATTCATGATCGTCAAGGCGGCGTCCGCCGAGGTGGCCCGCCACTACGCCGCCGGCTGACCCGCACCGGCGACGCGTCCGGTGGACCTGAGCTCGATTTGCGATCAGAAGATCGCGATCGGATTGACCGCGAGCCCCGTGGTGCCCGTGATGCGCGGTGGCGCGAGAACGAGCATGAAGCTCCACCGCTGCAGGGAGGCACACCGGTCGGCGAGGTCGTCGAGGTGGGCGGCGTCCACCAGCGGGAGACCGAGCCGTGCCAGTGCGACCTGATGCATCGGCATCGGGAAGCTCGGTGGGCGGGCGTCGCTGATATCGCCGATATAGAGGGCCGCACCGTGCTCGTCCAGCCAGGCGACGGCGCTGAGGTCCAGTCCCGGGACGGGCTGCGTCATGGGCTGGTTCACGTTCCAGCCGGCGCGAACGACGATCGCGTCGCCCGGGTGCACCGACGTACCGGCTCGGTCGAGCGCCGCGTCGAGGTCTGTTCCGCTGACACGGTGGGCCGCGTCGAGACTGCCGCGGTCGGGGGCCAGGTCCAGGAGGACGCCCCGCGTGACGATGCCCCGACCGGCGTGGTCAGCGGAGGCGTGGCGTACTCCGGTCGGTGTGACGGCGTCCTGCAGCGGGACGCTGGGATAGACCTTGTCGCCGACAGGAATGTGAGAGAGCGCGTCGAAGTGCGTCAGCCCGGCGTTGTGCGTGTTGATGAGCAGGGAGTCGGTGAGCGCCATGGGCCGGGCTCCGGTGAAGTTCACGACCTGCATGACGGGTGCGGGCATCGTGGCGGGACTCCCGACGGGCGCGAGGCCGGTGGTGAGCGGTATGGGGGTAGTGAGACGCGCAAGGCTCACCGAGGTCGCGTCGTGTACTTCGGCCGCGGCGCGTGACCGTGCCGCGTCGTCAATGAGGTTCAGCGCACCGATCTCGTCGGTGTCACCCCAGCGTCCCCAGTTGAGGGGCAGCTCGTTCTCGGTCATCCGCATCTCTTTCCTCGTGTCCTGGGGTTTCGCCGCGGCGAAGCCTCACCGAATCCACCCGCCCTGCGTGCTCCCTGTGACCCGGAGGGCGGTATCCGTTGCTCACGCGCGTGCCTACTCCGGCGTATGGAGGCTCGTCAGCCGGTTCAGGGCGGCGCGGAGGCCGGCGTCTCCAGTGCCACGGGCGCTGACGTAGCCGTCGGGGCGGACGAGGATCCAGTCCCCGTCGGTCGCGGCCAGGGTGTCGTGGACCCGGCTGTCGGGGTCCCACACGCCGTGGTCGTTGTCCGGGCGGCGCCGGTTGATCGTCACGGTGTCCACCCAGGCCGGTAGCGACCCGCTCTGGGCGGTGAGGTGATCCTGCCCGGTGGCGTCCTCGCTCCCGGTGAAGACGAGCAGGTGCCAGGCAGGCGACCTGAGCTCCGCCCGCAGGATCGTCCAACCGGGTGACTGCGCGTCGGCAGCCGAGAGCTGCGTGAGTCGCTCGCCGGGTCGCGGGCCCTCACCCGGTTTGTCGCAGGGCACCGTCAGCGGGCTATCGGGGTAGGCGATGGCCAGACCCGACATGTTCCGGATGAGCTGGTGCTGGAAATTGCGAGCAGAGTCCACGGAGCCCGTGGAGCTTTGGGCGTGGTGCGTCGCGCCGACCATGACGGTGTTCATGACCTCGCCGGTGGAGGCGAGCAGGGCTTGGCCGATGGGCACGCGCTCGGCGTCGTAGGTGTCGAGCAGTGTGGCGTCGGCGTGGCCGTGAATGACCATGGTCAGCTTCCACGCCAGGTTGTACGCATCCTGGATGCCGGTGTTCAGGCCCTGCCCGGACGCCGGGGAGTGGACATGGGCCGCGTCCCCCGAGACGAAGCACCGCCCGACGTGCATCGCGGGGACCGCGCGCTGCTGGATGGTGAACTTCGACGCCCAGCTAGGACGGTCCACGACGGTGTCGCGCCCCAGGGCCTGTGACAGCTTGGTGCTGAGCTGCCGGGCGATCTGCTCGGGGTTGTCCGGCTGCCCTTCACCGGTCGTGTCCAGCAGCCGCCATTTGCCCGGCTCCGGGAACGGGAACAGCATCAGCGTGCCGCCCGGCGGGAACAGCCAGTGCACGCCATCGATGTCCACGTCGGTGTGCACGATCGCATCGGCGATCAGCCATGTGTGGGCGGGTTCGCCCGTCAGGGGGAGCTGGAGGGTCTTGCGGACGGTCGAGTGCCCGCCGTCACAGCCCCACAGGTACCGTGCGCGCACGGTCTCTTCGGCCGCTCCGGCACCGTCGCCGCTGCGCAGCACGGCCGTGACGGCGGCATCGTCGTACTGGAACGACTCCAGCCTCGTGTTCCACTCCACCGCGACCCCGGCTGCCGCGGCATCTCCACGAAGGACGCGTTCGATGATCACCTGATCGACGTTGAACATGTACGGGAAGCGCGTCGGCAGACCGGCGAAGTCGAAATCGAGCCGGTTCGGACGGCCGTCCTGATGGATGACGAAGGTGTTGATCCGCGTTCCGTGCGGCGCGATCTCGCCGAGAACCCCGAGCTGGTCGTAGATCTCCAGGCTCCGGGCGTGGCAACCCAGCGCGCGGCTGGTCGTCGCCGGACCAGTCGCGGCATCCACCAGGCGAACCGATACCCCCGACCGTGCCAGCCGTGAGGCCGCCATCAGCCCCACTGGACCGGCCCCTGCCACGAGGACATCGACGTCATAGCCTGTCATGCAACCACGCTCCCTGAGTTAGCTTTGCTGACACAGGGACGATAGCTCACGAGCCTGGAGACCCGCGAACCATGACTGCTGAGGACTACTCGGACGCATATCTGCCGCTGCCTCTACTCCTGCAACGAGGTGCCCGATGGTTCTCCGATGAGCTCGTGGCGCGCCTGGAGGCCGCGGACGTGGCCCCCGTGACGCCGGCGCACACGACCGTGCTCGCGCACCTGAACCACGACGCGTCCCTGAGCATTGCCGAGTTGGCCCGCCGTGCCGGCGTCACCCGCCAGACGATGCACCGCGCCATCACGCAGCTCATCGACGAAGGCCTCCTGACCAGCACGCCGGGGCCCGGGTTTCCGCGCAGCACCCTCATCCGTCTGACCGACGCGGGCCGCCGGCGCCGTGACGTCGCCCTGGGAATTCTTCGCGACCTGGAGGACGAGCTCAGCAGCCGGCTGGGACCCGCGACCGTGGCGGAGCTTCGCGACACCCTGACGCGAGCGTGGCCACGCTGAAAGATCACCCATGCCCTCGACGCCACCTGCGACGATGCCCACCGGAGGCCGCGCAGCAGACGTTCTGGAGCGCGACCCGCGCACCTCGGACGCTGCGGGAAGATGTCCACGTACCTGCGCACCGTCACGGTGGAGACCTCGCCGGTCGACTCATCGACGACCTCCTCGTTGCGCTGGCGCTGCTCGGCGCGGATGGTCTCCAGCAGCTCGCGGGCCCTGTTGTGCAAGGTGTTCATGCGCTTGCACAGCATGGTCACCAGGTCCATCACGGGCCCTTACCCGCGCCTCGTGCAGCAGGCACGCCTCCAGCACGATCCGCTTAGCCTCGCCGCAATCGCGCATTCGGGGGCGTCCAGCGCCCGCGCTTCGGCCGCGAAATGTGCGATCTTTGAAGCGGGGACCCCCTTGAGCCACGCGTCGCTGGCCCCGGCCATGCCATCCAGCCAGGCCAGATGGTCCAGTTTCTGACGCAACCTGGTCACCGTGGCAGTAGGCGAGGGTGAAGATGGCGCCGTTGACCTCCGCGCGCACCTGAGAGGCCAGGTCATCCAGGGTGGAGAAGGCCGGGAACTCGCAGATGTTCTTGGCCGGATCCTCCAGCGCCACGTTGATCAGATCGGCCGGGTGGTCCCGGAGGCATGGCAGAAGGTGATCGCCGACAAGCGGCGCCCTGGCAAGCTGGTGCGCCGGCACTTCGAAATCTGCGTCTTCACCTGCCTGGCGGACGAACTGGTGCGCGGCGATGTGACGGCGGTCGGCTCAGAGGCCTACGCCAACTGGCAATCCCAACCGCTGAGCTGGCAGGACTGCCAGCCGCACCTGGCCACCTACTGCGCCGAGATCGGCCTGCCCACCACGGCCTCGGAGTTCGCTGCGCAATTGAAGACCCGCATCAAGAACGTGGCCGCGACCGTGGACGCGGGCTACCCGGACAACGCCGGCCTTCTCATCGACGAACAGGGCCGGCCCTCGCTCAAGGCCCGCAAGTCCGCCGGGCACAGCCCCGAGGCGCTCAAGCTGGCCGGCGCCCAGGTTGCAGCCGTAGGCGAAAGCGACCAGCTTGGTCACGATGATGTCGCCGAGGTGGCCGGTCAGATCATCGACGATGTCGTCCCAGCCCGCCGGCAGAGGGCCAGGCGGGCGCGGGATCTCGGTGCGTCCTGGCGCAGCATCTGATCCGTCCGCCCTGGCCGTGAGCCGGACCAGGACAACCGGCGCACCGTGGTGGTGAAAGGCGTCAGCCGGCTCGACCGCACGGGCCACCACCTCAGAGCCGGCGTAGGGAGTGGTGGGGAGGCCGACGACGAGGTTCTGCAGATCGACGAGGACGAGTGCGGTCGTTGTGTCGATCGTGGTGACGGGCATGAGTGAGCGCCCTTTCTGAGGATGTGTCCGAAGAGGCAGCCACTGAGTCTCCGAGGGTGAGGCTCGGGGGAACCCTTGCTCTCGGGCCCCGGGTGGTGGAGTTCCGAGAACAAGGGCAAGGCCGGCTCAGGGCTGGGTGTCGAGCCACTCCTCGAAGGTGGGTCCGGCGAGCTTGGCGTGCGGGCTGGGCAGGAACCCGCCGTTGGCGGCGATCTCGGCATCGGGCATGCCGGAGCCCTCGACGCCGACGACCTTGATGCCTCGGCGGGCACCGAGGAGCTGGGCCGCCTCCGCCATGAACTCCTTGCGGGGTCCGGCGATCTCGGGGATCGGTGTTCCCGGGGCGGCGGGGGCGGTGGCCAGGTCGACCAGTTCCTCCGCCACGGTGCGGCAGGCCACGAGCTGGGTGGGCACTGCCGGGAGGTAGGCGACGTCGCCCTGCTGCCAGTCCAGGAGCTGGCCGACGAACTCGTGGAACTGCGCGGCACGCAGGATGCGGACGGGGATCGGGCCGGACAGGAGGAGTTCCTCGTGCACCTTCTTGGCGGCGAGGAAACCGGCGGTGGCCTTGTCGGCGCCGATGATCGACGCCATGGCGATCTGGGCGACCCCCGCCTTCCGGCTGGCCTCGTGCAGATTGCGGGCCGACGTACGGAAGAACTCCGTCGCGGCGTCCTGGTCGGAGGAGTGCCAGGAGGCGACGTCGATGATGACCTCGATCCCGGTGAGGGCCTCGGCGAGGCCCTGGCCGGTGATGATGTCCACGCCGGTGGCTCGCGACATCGGCACGACCTGGTGTCCCCTCTCGGTCAGGACGTCGACGACGTGGCGGCCCAGCCGCCCGGTCGCTCCCGCCACCGCGAACGTGGTGATGCTCATGCTGGGTGCCTTCCTTACTCGCTGTAGTTCTGGCCGGGGGGCATGCCGGGGATCGGCTTGGCGATGAGAGCGGCTGGGGTGAAGAAGCCGATGTGGGCGATCGCCATGATGAGCGACCACATCGCCTGGTCGTCGTAGTGCGTCGACGCCCTGGCGTACAGCTCATCGGGGACGCGTTCCCCGGACGGGTTCGGGGTGAGGACTGCCTCCACCAGCTCCAGCGCGACCCGTTCGGCGGCGGTGAAGTAGGCGGCGTCCCGCCAGGTGGCTACGGCGGTGATGCGCTCCTCTGATTCCCCGATCCTGTGGAGATTGCCGGTTTCCCGGATGGTGAAGTACGTGCTGCCGAGGAGCTGTCCGGCGCGCAGCTGCAGCAGGTGGATGGTGGTCTGCGGAATCGCGCCGTTCTGGAGGGCTTTGTGCAGACCTGCGCCGATTTCCGCCATCTCGGGGAGGAAAGGGAGGGGGTTGGGCATGCGCGACCGCTGGTCGGTCGTCGTGGGCGTGGACATGGGAAAGACTTCCCTTCTCACTCTCAACTCGTCGTAGTGCCGTACGGATCGTTCGCGCGGCGTCCTGACGACCACGAGACGCCGGCGCCCCGATCCCCGTAACAGCGCGGCCATGTGACATAGGCCACCTACCGTGGGTGTTACAAAGCGGTGGGGACCCACGTCTTGTGCGTGTGGCAGTGCTGAGAACGAACAGGCAGGAGCGGGGCATGACCGAGCCGAACGAACGAAGTGCGGACCCAGCCGAGCCGCTCGATCGTGCCGACCACGTTGACTCCGTGGACTCCGCCACCCAGGCATTCGTCGCCCACCGCAACCTGCTGTTCACCGTCGCCTACGAGATGCTCGGCTCGGCCGCCGACGCCGAGGACGTCCTGCAGGAGACCTGGCTGCGATGGGTGGACGTCGATCTCGGCACCGTGCGGGAGGAGCGCGCCTACCTGGTGCGGATCGTCACCCGGCAGGCGCTGGACCGGCTACGCGCGCTCGGCCGGCGCAAGGAGTCCTACGTCGGGCCGTGGCTGCCCGAGCCGTTGCTCACCGCGCCGGATGTGGCCGAGGACATCGAGCTCGCCGAGAGCGTCTCGATGGCGATGCTGCTGGTGCTGGAGACGCTCACGCCGACCGAGCGGGCGGTGTTCGTGCTGCGCGAGGTGTTCGATCTGGACTACGACGAGATCGCCGAAGCCGTCGACAAGACCCCGAACGCGGTACGCCAGATCGCCTACCGGGCGCGGGCACATGTCGCCGCCCGCCGACCCCGCGGCATCGCCTCCCCGGCCGAGACCCAAGCCGCGCTCCAAGCGTTCCAGCGGGCGGTCGAAACCGGGGAGTTGCAGAGCTTGCTGGACGTCCTCGCGCCGGATGTCGTCGCCCTGAGCGACGGCGGCGGAGTCAGGCACGCCCTGCTGCACCCCGTCGTGGGGATCGACAAAGTCGCTCGCCTGCTGGCCGTCGGCTGGTGGAGACGCGATGCGGAACGGTCGGTCGAGCTGGTTCAGATCAATGGCGGCCCCGGGCTGCTCGTACGGGTCGACGGGGAGATCGACGGAGTGGTGGCGGTGCGCGTGGAGAACGGCTACGTCACCGGCGCCTACCACGTGCGTAATCCCGAGAAGTTGTCGCGTGTGGAGCGGGAGACCGCCGTGACCCGCTGAGCTTTGCGAGACCGGCAGCGCGGGAACATGGCGGAGTCGGCAAGACCGAGGAGCAACAGCGACAACATACGCCTCCGTGCCAGCGAACCTCACGACACGATTGGCCAAACCCCACTGCCTGCGCTCCTCCTATGCCGTCGCGGTCCAGGCCGTTGCCCCGTTATCAACCTGGGCGGGCTGCAAGGCTGACATCATGGCCAAGATCCGCAGAACGGCTCGACGCAGGGGGTGCCCGGGCGACATCGCGCCCATCTCATCGGTGATCTCGGCTTTGCTGCCGTAACAGAAGGACGACACGTCCCAGGTCCGCCGTAATGGCGCGTGGTCAACAGGTACCGGTGAAGCGAGGTCTTGGGAATGCCGGTCTTGGCGGCGATCTGCGCCAGCGAGTCGCCTTCGGCCTTGAGTAGGCGCGCGTAGTCGATTTTCTCGGCGGGGTGCGCGATGGGGCGTCCCACGTGTCTGCCCGTGGCTTCGGCCACGCTGCGGGCGTGGGCGGCGCGCTCGGCGGTGAAGATGCGCTCCATCTCGGCGAACAAGGCCAGCAGGAGGAAGGCGATGCGCGCCATGCCCTCCTCGGCGGTGTTGATGGGCAGCGGATCGGCCGGCGTGCGCACGCCGATGCCCCGCCCTGCCAGCTCGTGGACGAGATCGAGGACCTCGCGCAGGTTGCGGCCGAGGCGGTCCAGGGTGTGCAGCACGATGACATCGCCGGGTCGGGCGTAGGTGAGTAGCCGCTTCAGGCCGTCGCGCTCGACGGAGGCGCCGGTCTTCTTGTCGATGTCGGCCCGCGAGGGCCGGTTGCGCCTGTACGGCAAGGGCGACAAGTTCCGCGAGGTCGATATCCACCCCAAACCCCGCACCGAACTGCAGCTCTGGCTCGACGAACGCCCCAACCGGCCTCATGCCGACGACAACCGTGCCCTGTTTTCCTCAACGCCAAGGGCGGACGGCTGACCGCCCGCGCTGCAGGCGGCATCATCGCCGAGATCGCCCAGACCGCCGGGCTGGACGATCCCACCACGGCGCACGTCCTGCGCCACACGCTCGCCACCACGCTGGTCCGCGGCAAGACCGACCTGGTCCTGGTCGCCGAGATCCTTGGCCACGCCCGCCTGGAGACCACCCGCCGCTACAGCTTGCCATCCGACAAGGGCAAGGAAGACGCCCTCAAATTGATCACAGTTGACCGCCGACCGCATGCCTGCCTGCGGAAAAGGGCATCAAGATCGACTCATGGCCGGTTTTACCCGTATCTCGGCTGGACCCGGTTGTCAGGCCGAACCGCGCATCTCCGCAGCGACCGCCCGTTCCCGCAACTGGGCCGCCTCGGCCCGTGTGGCCTCCAGTTCGGCCCGGAGGTCCTCCAGACGCGTCCGCTCCAACCGCAACTCCCCCTCCAGCCGATCGCGCTCCTTGACCACCGCCTCGACCTTCGCCTTCTCCCGCCCAGCCGCCTTACGCTCGCGGGCCAGCGCCGCGGCCCCTTCCTCCTCCAGCGCCGCCACCCTCCCCAGCAGCCGTTCGGTCTCGGAGACCGCCTGCGCGACGTCGTTCAACGCCAACGCGCGGTCACGTTCGGCGTCGGCGGCGGCCCGCTCTGCCTGGACGGCCCGTTCCACGGCCCGCTCCCGCTCCCGCACCGCCGCCTCCTCACGCGCCTGGGCCCCGATCGCCTCGCGTTCGGCCTGCTCACGCCGCCGCAGGGCGTTCGCCGTCTCCTCCCGGGCGCGATCACGTTCCTCCAGAGCGAGCGCGGTGTCCTCCTGCGCCTGTACGGCCCGCGCTCCGGCCTCCTCGGCCTGCCGGCCCGCCAGTTCCGCTCGCTCGGTGAGCTCCCGCACGGCCTGATCCTTGGCCTGCTCGGACAGCTCGGCCCGGTGGTCCGCCTCCGTGGCACGGCGTTCGGCCAGCCCCGCTCGACGCTTGGCGTCCTCGGCGGCCTGCAACGCCTGCCGTTCGGTGCTCGCGGCCTCGCGCAACGCGGCCAGTGCCTGCTCACGCGCCCGCTCGGCGTCACCCAACGCGGTCTCGCGCTCGCTCTCGGCCTCCTCGAGCCGCTGACGCATCTCGGCCGTCTGCCTGCGGGCATGCTCGGTGGCCTCGCGCGCCAGCCGTACCTGCTCGAACGCCTGCTCCCGCTCGGTACGCGCGATCGCCACCCGCGTGTGCGCCTCGGCCTGGACGGCACTCAACTTGGCCTCGACCCCGGCGGGACTCAACTCCTCCGCCAGCGCCCGTGCCAGCGGCTCGATGGCCGAGGCCAGCCCGCTCTCCATGCGGTCGTACAGTTGCTCCGCCCTGGCCAGCGCGCCTTCCAGCCCGGGGGTCGCCCGCCGCATCTCCCGCTCCCGCTTGGCCGCCGCCTGACAATCCTTCTCAGGACAGTACGCCTTCGGCCGCCCTCTCCCCCGCCGCTGCTCGATCGGCGCACCACAGTGCTTGCAAGGGGTCACCGACGCGACCTCCCCTTCAAGCTGTCGGGTGCCGGCGTCGCTGACCTGCGGTTCGTCATTGGTGTCCGAGGTGGTCACTGGGCCTTGCCTTCTCATTCGTAGGAGCGGATCTCAGAAAACGGAACGCCGTCCAACTCCGGGCCATGCGTCGAGAACAGATCCATACCAGGCCAGGGCACCTGCGCCCGCGACCCCTCGCCGAGGTCTCGGCAGATCGCGCGTACCGAGCGGATCTCCACCGTCACGCGATCAGCCTACCATTTTTGATTTTCCAGAAAATCAAAATCAGAAAAGCCGATCTGTTGCGCGATGGGAACCTCCGCCAACTTGCGAGAAGGAAAGATTCCCGCAAGTAACGATGAACGCATCAAGCCCCCTCCCTTCCCGCGGTGTGAGACTCGTCATCTGAAGCTGGGCGTTCGTCCAGCCCGCGAGGTCAGTGTGACGGGTAATCCAAACTCCCCATCACTCGTGGATGCCGCCAATGTGCCGAGGTGACCAGCGGTGCGCAACCCTTCTTCCGCGGATACAGCCTTCCAGATTGACATTGCTAGCTATTTCAGTCATGTTTGAAATCACTAGCCAACAAGTGTGGAGCAAGCCATGGAACACGTGACCTTCAACAGCCTCGGCACCCGCTGCGCGGGCGATCTCTACCTGCCCGAGACGAGCGACCCGGTCCCCGGACTGGTGCTCGGGCACAGCGGGGTGATGGTCAAAGAGGCGCTGGCGTTCTTCGCGCCGCACTTCGTCAAGGCCGGCTTCGCGGTGCTGGCCATCGACTACCGCACGGTCGGCTCCAGCGAAGGCGAGCCGCGCGGCCTGGACTACCCGGAGCGGCAGGTGGAGGACTTCCGCAGCGCCGTGTCCTACCTGCAGACCCGCCCCGAAGTACAGCCGGAGCGGATCGGGGTGTGGGGGGTGAGCATCGGCGGCTCGGTGGCGGCCCAAGCCGCCGTGCTCGATCAGCGCATCAAGTGCGTCGTCGTGCAGAGCCCCAGCGTGTGGAACGGATGGCGGTACCTGGAGCGCCTCCTGGGCCGTGCCGGTGCCCACGCGCTGCGCGACCAACTGCAGCAGGACTGGCAACGGCGCTACGAAGGCGGGCAGAGCGCTCGCGTGCCGCACCTGACGCTGGAGGGCGACAGCGTGAAGGACACCCCGGACATGTCGATGCGCCTGTTTCCCACCTACCGCAACGAGAAGACCCTCGACTCAGCCGAGCACCTGCTCACCTTCGCACCGGAGAACCTCATCCACCGGCTCGCGCCGACGCCGCTGCTGATGATCGCCAACGGCGGCTGGGACCCGTACCACATGCTCGAGGAGGCGCAAAGCGCCTTCGCCAAGGCGGGCGAGCCCAAGCGGCTCGCGGTGCTGCCCTACGACGTGCTCGGCCTCTACACCGGCCCTGGCCTGGAAGAGGCGATGGCGCTCGCGATCGACTGGTTCGACCTCTACCTGCGCAGGACCCGGCTCGCGGACATCACCCCGACACCCACCTACGAGTCGGTGGCCGCCATGACAGAGTGAACCGGCACACGATCAACAACGGAGGACGCGACCATGAGCACTGAGGAACAGCAGGACCGGCTGCTCCGCTGGGTGGAACGGGTGGCCGCCTTCTGCGTCGAGGAGTGGGGGCTGCCGCCCATCACCGGACGCATCCTCGGCTGGCTCATGATCTGCGATCCGGCCGAGCAGTCCGCCGGCCAGATCGCGGACGTGATCCAGGCCAGCCGGGCCTCACTCACCTCGAACATGCGCTTCCTCACGGCCATCGACCTGGTCAAGAAGGTGAGAAGGCCCGGCGATCGCGTCTCCTACTACCGCATCGAAGACGACGCCTGGCAGAAGGTCATCCAGCGCAAGCTCGAAAGCCTGAGCGCGTTCGGCGACATCGCCGACGAAGGGCTCGACATCACGGGCGGCGAGGGACACCGCACCGAGCGCATCAAAGCCGCCCACGACTCCCTGACGTGGCTGCAGAACCTCGCGGCCCGTCATCCGCTACGCCGTTAAGGAACCCCCATGCACCGCTGGCAACCCAAGCTCGGGCTGATCCAGGAAACGCTGCTGCTCACTCTGCACGCCAGAGCCCTGGACGCCGGGCGGCCCAGCCCCATCCTCGGCGACACGCTCTCCGCCGACCTGGCCGGCAGAATCGATTACGACTTCGGCAAGCTGAAGGTCAAGCCCAACCTCGTCCTCACCACGGCACTGCGCGCCAAGAAGCTCGACGGCGTCGTCCGCGCCTACGTCGCCGCTCATCCCGGATGTGTGGTGCTCGACCTGGGCTGCGGCCTGGACACCAGGATGTTCCGCTGTGATCCCCCGCCCGGCGTCGACTGGTACGACATCGACTTCCCGGAAGTGGTGGACCTGCGGGCCGAATGCCTGCCCGGCCGTTCTCACCTGGTCGGAGCCGACCTCACCGGCTCCGACTGGCTCACAGCCATCCCCGGCGACCGGCCGGCGATGATCGTCGCCGAAGGGCTGCTCCCCTTCATGCCCGGCGACTCCTTCCAGACGATGACCTGCGCGCTGACCGGCCATTTCCCTTCGGGCGAACTCGCGCTCAACGGCTACACCCGCTTCGCCGCCTGGTCCATGAAGTACCACCCGACCATCAAGGCGCTCGGCATCAAAGCCGCCCAGGGCTTCGACGACCCACACGAACCAGAGTCCTGGGACGCCGGCCTCGAACTGATCGAGGAGCAGATCCTCACCCGCGCACCGGAAACAGCCCGGTTCCCGCAACCCCTGCGCGCGCTCACCCGTCTCACCGCCCGCAGTACAGCCTTGTCGCGGCAAGGGGCCCGCATTCTCCGCTACCGATTCTGACCGACCCCGCCCGCGGCAGTCGCGACAGACATCGTCCTTCAGCTCGTGAACGTGCCGCCGAAGGCGGCTCGGGCGGTGGAACGGAAACCCACACGAGTGCGCCCGCTCAACGAAGATCGCGCACTATCAGCGAGCCGTGCGAACGAGCCTTAGCGTACGTTTCCGTTCCCCACGCTCCGAAGGCCGGCTCGGCGAGGACGAGGCGTGGCCGGAGCTGGAGGAGGTGCTGTCGAACAAGACGATCGACTGGGATGTGATCGGCCGCCACTACGACCAGATGATCAAGTACGCGACCGCGTTGCGGCTCAAGACCGCCGAGGCCCACCAGATGCTGCGCCGCTTCACCCGCGGCGGCCCCAAACACCCGACCTACCAGGCTCTCGAAGAGCTGGGCCGTGTGATCAGGACGATCTTTATCTGCGAGTATCTCGCTGATGAGGCGCTGCGCCAGGAGATCCACGAGGGCCTGAACGTGGTGGAGAACTGGCATTCGGCCAACAAGGACATCTTCTACGGCAAGGCGGGCGACCTGACCGGAGACGACCGCGAGAGCGTCGAGGTGTCCGCGCTCGCGCTGCACCTGGTCCAGGCCTCGATCACCTACCTGAACACAATCCTGATCCAGGCCGTCGTACGCGATGCGAGGTGGCGCAAGAAGCTGACTCCGGTCGATCTGCGCGGCTTGTCCGCACTGTTTTGGACCCACCCGAACCTGTACGGCAAGCTGGACCTGGACCTGGAGGGGCAGGCGCGGGGCGAGGACCTGCGTGAGCTACGGCAGGGCGACGGCGATGCCGCGGCCGCCGAAGAAGGTGGCGAACGTCTCGATGGGCAAGACCGCGCGGCGGGCGGCTTCGGGGTGGCCGGAGGGGTTGTGCAGGTGGAGCAGGCCGTGGTCGCGTCACCGAGCAGCGTCATCGGCTCCCTGTCCAGTCCCGGTGAGGATCTCAACGCCGGTCGCCGGTACGGCTTCACCGCCTCCCAGCCCGCCGACGGGCTGCGGCCCTGCGCGATCCAGCCCGAGCCGAGCCCGACGACGTCGACGAGTAGGCCGGAGTCGTGAGGCCATCAACTGTCTGTTCTGCTCGAGGAAGGCCCCCCGGCCGAGGCTCTGACCCGGGGTCGTTGAGCCGGATCAGTGTCGCGGCGACCAGCGGCGGCTCTCGCGACGAACCTCCTGACGTCACAACGCCACGCACGGTGCGTGCATACGAGCAACCTCCCAGCCAGGGCCGACAGATCCCGTTGAAGACCCGAAGTCAGTCAGGGCTGAGTCAGACCCGGTGGGAGGTGCTCACCGACATCATCTCTGTCAGGGTTCGAGGTCGGTCGCTCCCTGGCCGCTCGGCATGTCGAGCGGAACGGAGATCTGGTCGTGCGTGATCAGCCAGGTGCCGGCGATTTCTCGGAAGCAGAATGTCCATCGGACCCACATTCCGTCCGTCGAGGTCCCGCCTTTCAAGGTGCCGGCGAGTCGGGCGAAGCAGTGCCCGAACGCCACACCCTCGCCCACGGTGAGCTTCAGGTCGCGAACCTCATAGGTCACTTCCTCGAAGACCGCGAACACGTTCGCCCAGTTCTTCAGCTTCGCGTCTCTCCCTACATGCTGGAGTGGCGGCTCGATGTCGAAGGAGACGATGTCCGTGGCGTAGAGCTGCTTCAAGCCTGCGATGTCTTTGTTTCGGACGCCTTCGGCTAGCTTGTCGATGTGATTTCTGAGTTCGGTTTCGCTCACTTGCCTGGTTCCCTTCATTCGTTGTGGGTCAGATGACCTCAGGGTTGGCCATCATTCCCATGTCCTCGTGTTCGGCGTTGTGGCAGTGAAAGAGGTAGCGGCCGCGGTAGCCGTCGAAGCGAGTGATGATCTCGGCTGCTTCGCCTGGCCGTAGCGAGATGATGTCCTTGAGACCCGCATCGTGGGACAGCGGGGCCCTGCCGCCGCGTGCGAGCACCCGGAAGCCGACCAGGTGCAGGTGGACGGGGTGGTGGATGTCGGCGATCAGCCGCCAGACCTCGATGTCGCCGAGGCGGGTGGTGACGTCGGTGCGGGCGGGGTCGAACGCCTAGGCCATCACGTCGCGAGTGCGGCTTGTGCCCAGCCGGTTGATGATGCGGCCGCCGGCCGGGATCTGCTGCGGCTACCCATCGTGCGCACCGTGAAGACCAGCGGGGCCGAGCCACGTCGTGAGGGCGGTCCGGAAAGCGTCCAGGTCTGGCTGCTCGCCGGCGCGGGTGACCCAGGCGACGTGTCCGTCGGGACGGATGAGTACGGCGTCCGCGCCGAGGTCGGAGCCCTTCGCAGGATGGGCGCGGACGAGATCGACTCGGTCCGCCCAGCCGGTCACGACGGCGTCGAGCGGCGGGAGAGCGCCGAGATCCAGCAGAACCGCGCGAGCGCGGTGCAGCAGTTCGTAGACGCGACCGTGTTCGAGGTCGAGATCCGGCATCCGCATGCCGAGGAGGTCGTCCGTCCCCGCCATCGGATACCTGATGTCGGTCGCCGTGATCATCCCGGCCAGGCGCAGCCGTACCTCGTCGATGCCGATGAGATCACCCAGCACCTCGCGCAGAGCGGAGGTGTGATCGTCCACCCGCCAGAGGGCGGTCTGGGCGCGGGTGTTCTGCAGGACGCGGGCGGCGACCGGGTGGCGTTCTGCCTGGTAGGTGTCGAGCAACAGGGCCGGGGCCTGGCCGCGGACGACGGCGGCGAGCTTCCAGCCGAGGTTGACCGCGTCCTGCACGCCGGTGTTCAGGCCCTGCCCGCCTGCCGGGAAGTGGATGTGCGCGGCGTCGCCGGCCAGGAGGACGCGGCCTTCGCGGTAGCGGTCGGCCTGGCGTGCCGCGTCGCCGTGCCGGGAGAGCCAGCGCGGCGAGTGCATCCCGTAATCCGTCCCGGCGATCTTGAGCACGGTCTTGCGGAGGGTCTCCAGGGTCACCGGTTCGTCCCGGCCGGCCACGTGATCGAACTCGTTGGTCAGCACCCGGTACCAGTCCGGACCGTAGGACAGCACCGAGAATCTGCCGTGCTCGCGTCCCTCCTGGAAGATGTCGGCGGCGGGCGGCTCGGCGAGCTCGACGTCGCCGAGCATCGCGGTCATCGTGGCCGGCGTGCCGGGGAAGGCGATGCCGGCGAGCGCGCGCACGGTGCTGCGGCCCCCGTCGCAGCCGACAAGGTAGTCCGCCCGGACGCGCGACCCGTCCGCGAGCTCCACCGTGGCGCCCGTCTCGTCCTGGGTGAACCCCGTCACCTCGGCGTCGCGGCTCAGCCGTACCCCCAACTGCGCCGCGCGCTCCTCCAGCAGCCGTTCCACCTCGGCCTGCAAGATGAGCAGAGTGTACGGATATCTCGTCGCCATATCGGATAGGTCGAGACCGAGTCCGGAGAAATGCACCTCCTGTCGCGGCCGTCCGCGCTCGAGGAACCCGTCGAGCAGACCCCGCTGGTCGAGCACCTCCATCGTGCGGATGTGCAGGGCTCCGGCCCGCGATTCCACCGTTCGAGGCTCCGCGGCCCGCTCGAGGACGAGCACATCGATCCCGGCGAGCCCCAGCTCGCACGCGAGCGTCAGCCCGGCCGGCCCTGCTCCGGCGATCACTACCTGGGTATCGGTCATGGTCAACTCCTTGGTCATCTTTCAGTCGAACGGGTCAACACGCGCAGAGGAGACGGAGAAGCGTTCGTCGATCGCCTGTCGCCCCGCTTCTCCGGCGGCACCTTCGCTTGCACCAGACATGCGCGATCGCGACTTACTGCGCTGCGGCTGCCGACTCCTACCGGCTGATCTGACGCGGAACCGTCAGTGCGAGGAGTTTGTCCGGGTTGCGGATGGAGTAGAGGTGGGTGATCTTCCCGTCGACGACATCGGCCAGGACGACACCCTCCAGGTGGTCGCCGCTGTAGGCGGCCATCGCGGGCGTGTTGTTGCAGTTGACGATCTCGATACGCAATTCAGGCGACCGCCCCGGGCGGACCAGTTCCATGACGAGCGCGGCCACTTTCTCCGCGCCCACCACCGGCCGGCGCGTCGCGGTGACCTTGCCGCCGCCGTCGGCGGTATACGTGGCGTCCGGCGCGAGCAGCGAGAGTAGCTCTCCCATGTCACCGGTCGCCGCCGCGGACATGAACTGCTCGGTGATCCGCGTGCACGTCCCGGCGTCGACGGGGTCGAAACGCCTGCGCCGCGCCTGTACGTGCCCGCGGGCGCGGTGCGCCATCTGGCGCACCGTCACCACGGATCTGTCCACCACTGCGGCGATCTCGTCGTAGTCGAACTCGAACACCTCGCGCAGCACGAACACCGCGCGCTCGTCGGGGGTGAGCGTTTCGAGCAGCACCAGCATCGCCATCGACACCGACTCGGCGAGCACCACATCGGCCGACGCGTCGTCCTCGCTGAGCAGCAGCGGCTCGGGCAGCCAGGAACCGACGTACTCCTCGCGGCGGCGCTTACTCGCCCGCAGGGCGTTGAGCGCCTGACGGGTCACCAGCCGCGCCAGATACGACTTGGTGTCGCGCACCGCCGCGAGATCCACCTTGGCCCACCGCAGATAGCTGTCCTGCAGCACGTCGTCGGATTCTGTCGCCGAACCGAGGATCTCGTAGACGATCGTGAACAGCAGTGGCCGCAGTACGGTGAACCGCTCGGCATGCTCGTCGGTGGTCAGCGGGCGGCCGCCACCTGCGCGAGCCGCGGTCCCGGCTTGGACCACACGATGGTGCCCGGGTTGCGGCCTTCCATGCCGATGCCCATCATCGTCTGGCGGCACTGCTCCTCCTTCATCTGCGCGCCCTCCTGCCCGTCGAAGTAGGTGTCCAAGGGAGTGTCGTCCGCGCGGACGAGCTGCTTTATACCGGCATGCCTGCCCAGACTGATGCACACCCCCTTGAAACCCTGATCGATCACCGCCGGCGCGGTTCCCGCGATGCGGCTCAGCACGGCGTCGGCGGCCTGCACTCCGAGCGGTATCGCGGACTGGCAGCTCATCCGCAGCGGCCGGCCCGACGGTGAACCGGCGTCACCCGCCGCGACGATGCGGTCGTCATCGACGCTGACCAGCGTTTCGTCCGTGAGCAGCCGACCCAGCTCGTCCACGCGCAACCCGCTGACCGCCGCCAAGCCCGGCACGCCGAAGCCCGCCGTCCAGATGGTGAGTTCGCTCTGCCGTACCGCACCATCGGTGAGGACGACCGCGTCCCGCCGGACCTCAGCCACCGCGCTGCCCTCCAGCACCGTGACAGCGTTCTCGGACAGCCACGTCGCGACGGATCGGCGGCCAGGAGCGCTGAGGGTGGGGGCCAGGGTTCTCCCGTCGACCAGAGTGACCCTGCGCCCTTGTTCGGCGAGCTCCGCGGCGGTCTCGATGCCGGTCAACCCGCCGCCGACCACGGTGACCACGGCATCCGCAGGCAGCTCCGCCAGCCTGACGCGCAGCCGCTCGGCGGATTCGAGGTCGGCGAGCGAGTAGGCGAATTCGGCCGCGCCCGGCACGGAGGAGGGGACCGCGCCGGTGCTGCCGACCGCGTAGATGACGTAGTCGTAGTCCAGCGCAGCGCCCGACGCCAGCTCCACTGTGCGGGAGGCGGTGTCGATCCGGGTGGCGTTGTCGACCACCAGCTTGATTCCGTCGCCGAGCATCGTGCCGTAGTCGACCGAGGGGTCGTAATTGCCGGCGACGAACTGGTGCAGCCGGATCCGTTCGACGAACGTCGGGCGGGAGTTGACCAGGGTGATGTCGACGTCGTCGCGCAACTGGAGGTGGTTGGCCGCGGCCGTTCCCGCGTATCCGCCGCCGATGACCACGATCTTGTGTGAAGTGTTGTGTACAGTCACGCCCTCAAGACACCGGGGACCGCAGCGACGTGACCGGAGGCGACGTGACGTGCGTCACTCCACACATGAGCGCGGAACACGTGCACGTGGCAGAGCCTTCGGCCCATCCCAGACTGTGACACAGAATATGTACTACCTGTCACACTGACCCTCGCGGCCGGGACTACGCCCAGCTCGCGGCGAGCCGGCCGGGACGCGACTCGGCCGCATTATGTGTCACATCGACGTGCAGGAGCTGCAGTGAGTTCCTCTGGTGGCATCAACCCGTGCGGTGGACCGGAACCGGATGGCGAACTCCCGCGGGTCCTTGCTCAGTGAAGCCTTGACCATTTCGGTGAACTCATCGACAACGACCTCGAACGCCTCGGCCTCGACGCCATCGAGAGCGGCACGCGCGACATCCGCCGCGGTCATCTTCGGTACATCGAGGCCCTTGGTCATGTCGGTGTCGGCAGCCCCGAGGTGCACCGAGGTGAGACGGGTTCCCTGTCCGGCCAATTCCTGGCGCAGCGCGTTGCCCATGCTCCACACGGCGGCCTTGGAGACTGCGTACGCGCTGGCCCCGGGGAAGACGAACCATGAGGCGGACGAGGCGATGTTGAGGATCGCGCCTCCACCGTTGTCAGCCAGGACCGGCGCGAAGGACCGGATCATGGACAAGGTGCCCCAGAAGTTCACGTCCATCGTGGCGCGGACGCTGTCGAGATCGCCGAGCAGGGTTCCACCCCCGATGCCGGCATTGTTGACCAGCAGGTCAACGTCACGAGCCTCGTGGGTGACGGCTGCGACGGAATCGGGATCGGTGATGTCGAGGGCGAGAACCTCCACGCCGTCGAGATCGATGGACTCGGGCCGGCGGGCCGTTGCGTAGACCTTCGCGCCCCGCTCGGCGAGCTGGGCTGCGAGGTGGCGGCCGATGCCGCGGTTGGCTCCGGTGACGAGCGCGGTCGCTCCGTTGATGTTCATGCCCGTACGCTAGAACCTCACGTCGGCGTGAGGTGCAAATCGGGAACAGCCAGGAGGGACGATGCGTATCGGAGAGGTCGCCGAACGCGCGGGGGTCAGCGTCCGCGCGCTGCGCTACTACGAGGAGCAAGGACTCGTCGTCGCCGCCCGCGGCGCCGGGGGCCAGCGGGACTACTCCGATTCGGACGTCGAGCGGGTGAAGTTCATCCAGCTCCTCTACGCGGCCGGGCTGCCCAGCAAGGCGATCCTGCACATCCTGCCGTTCCTGGACACCCTCGTGGCGACACTGGAGATGACGCAGCGGCTCACGAAGGAACGGGACCGCATCCAGGCCCGACTGCACGATCTGACCCGGGCACGCGACCGCCTCGATGAGCTGATCGGCTTTGCCGCCCAGTACACGGAATCATCGACGGCACAGTGTCCACCGCGCGTGCACGCTCCCGCATGACCATCACTCCTCCTGCGCCGACTGTCTCGGCGCCTTCACCGAGCAGTCTGCAACCTCAATCAAAGTTGAGGTCAAATCTGGTCATCGTGAGGCCGCGGGCGCAGGCGCACGTGAAGGCTGCCCTGGTCAGCCCGCCGCTGGTTCGGTGAGCAGAGGATGATGATGCCGGCCCGTCGGCTGATCGAGAAGTTCACGGCGAACGCAAGAACACCACGATGTTCGCCGTCGGCCCGGTCAGGCGCCGCCAGCCGAGTCGTTCGTAGAGCCTGATCGCGTCGGCCGCTTGCGGGGCGGTCAGCAGCCAGCAGGGGTCGGTGCGGCCGCACAGGAGGTCGAGGATTCGTCCCGCGAGGCCCTGTCCGCGCGCGTGTGGGCTCACTGCCAGTTCGTCCACCTCCAGCGCTCCAACCAGCCGCGTTTCCACCGCGTCACCGAGTTCGGCACGGACGAGGTCGTAGGCGCGGCCCGTGGGGAAAGGTCTTGGGGTGCGCCATGCCGTACCGAAACCAGCGGGTTCGCCGTTGTCGCTGGCCAGCACCGCCGTGAATCCGGGGCGTCGCGCGTCCGCGGTCAGGCGTTCGGCGAAGGCGTCGGCGGCGCGCTCGTCCTCGTGCCATGGCGGGCCGCCGAACGCGGCACGGTAGAGCTTCACCAGGTGAGAGGTGCGGGGCAGGATCTCCTGACCGGTGAGACGTTCGAGGTTCACGCGGGCACCCGCACCTTTCCGATGCTCGAGGTGCACGTCAGCGTTCCATGACCGGACGGAGGATGGTGCTGCGCAGACGAGATGACTGCCAGACGCGCCCACGTGCCTCGGCGTTCTCCCGGCAGCGCCGGTACGGCCGGCATCGCCACGACCTGACTGGGGATCATCACGGTCAGCATGATACCGGCGGTCGCCGCGTCGCGACCGGCGTCATCGTGCAACGGCGGCGTCACCCAGGCCGGCTCGCAGTAGTACAGGGCGGAGTAGCCGGCCGACAACATGGTGATGTGCCAGGCCGTGTCCGGCGGTGTGGTAGCCGGTGACCAGTCCGGGCGAAGCGCGTTTGACCACGGCGGGCAGCAGTGGACGGGCCGTTATTGCAGCATGGGGCTTGTTTCACGCCCGCCATGCCCAGCGCCGGACAAGCACCAGCGGATGGATCTTCCCGTCGGGAATGCGCGGTCAACTGCTGGCCTCGAAGCATGTTTCCGCTGCCTTCGCCTCGTGGCCGAGCGGACTTTTCGTCGGCTGGTCGCTCGCCCGGCACAACCGGGCTGGGTCAGGACTCCTGCTACGCCGCTTCAAAGGACCGGCGGGACAGGCCGACGCCGTAGCCGTCGAGCCTGGTCACGACCGGCGCGGACGGGTCGGTGGCCGCGCCGAGGGTGACGAAGAGCGGCGTGAAGTGTTCCACGGTCGGATGCGCGTACGGCATGCCGGGGGCGGCGGTGCGGAAACGGGCCAGTTCGGCGACGTCGCCGCGGGCCAGCGCGTCGGCGGCCCAGGCGTCGAAGTCGGCCGACCAGCCGGGCACCTTGTTCTCGGTGAACATCTCCCGAGTCAGGAACGGCAGGCCGTGGGTCATATGGCCCGAGCCGATCACCAGCACGCCCTGCTCGCGCAGCGGCCGCAGGCGCTCGCCGATGGCCAGCAGCCGGTCGGGGTCCTCGGTGGGCAGGCTGAGCTGCAGCACCGGGACGTCGGCGGCCGGGTACATGATCTTCAGCGGTACCCACGCGCCGTGGTCCAGGCCGCGGTGGGCGTGCCGGTGCACGTGCTCGGAGTCCGGCATGAGCCCGGTCACCTGCCGCGACAGCTCGCCGGCGTCGGGGGTGTCGTAGCGGAAGGTGTGGTACAGCGGGTCGAAGCCGCCGAAGTCGTAGACCAGCTCGTCGGGCCGGTCGGCGCTCACCGACAGCGGCGCGGACTCCCAGTGCGCGGAGACGACCAGGATCGCCTTCGGCTTGGGCAGGGCGCGGGCCCAGTCGTGCAGCGGGGTGAGCCACTCGGGGCTCTCGAAGGGCAGGGGGCCGCCGCCGTGGGACAGGTAGAGGCTGGGCAGCGGCCCGTCCTGCGGCGTCCACGGCCGGTGCGGGTCGGTGGTCTCTAGGGCGGCGACTCGCCCCAGATGCGCGGCGAACGGGTGTGCGGCCGGGATGCGGGCGTCGGCGGCGGTCGGTGAGGCGTGGGGCGTGGTCATGCGGGTTCCTCGGTGCTGGTGATGCTGCGGTGTGCCATGACGGGCGGAGCGCGTCCATGAGGGAAGATTGGTTGTAGCGACAAGCGACACTATGCTCCAGCAAACTTGTCGCGACAACCATTCCCGATGAGGGCAGGATCGTGGACACTCCCTGGCTCGACCGACCGCAGTTGAGCTCCTGGGTTCGGTTGCGGGCGGTGCTCGAACTGCTTCCGGGCGTGCTCGATGCCCAGTTGCGCCGTGACGCCGATCTGACGGAGTTCGAGTACTACGTGCTGTCGACGCTCTCGGAGACGCCCGGCCGGGCGTTGCGCATGACCGAGTTGTCCTGGGGCACCAACGCCACGCTGCCCCGGCTCTCCCATGTGGTGACGCGCCTGCAGAAGCGTGGGCTGGTGGAGCGGTTCTCCTGTCCGGAGGACCGTCGCACGACCCACGTCCGGCTCACGGACGACGGCTGGGAAAAGGTCCGGCAGGCGGCTCCGGGCCACGTGGCCATCGTCCACCATCACGTCATCGACGTGCTCACCGACGAGCAGATCAGGCAGCTCGCCGCCATCAGCGACGCCATCCTGGCCAGACTGGACCCGTCGGAGACGATGACGGCGACCTATACCCGCTACGACGAGCCGCCCAAGCCTCAGACGCGGGACGTCAAGTGATGCCGGGCGTCGCAGCCTCGCCACCGCTCAGAACGGGAAGCCGCGGTCCTGGTCGCGGACGGTGATCCATTGCAGCTCGCTGAATTCCTCGGCGGCGAATCCGAGCCCGAACCGGCCCCAGCCGCTGTCCTTGACGCCGCCGAACGGCATGTGCGGCTCGTCGTTGACCGGCTGGTCGTTGACGTGCACGATGCCGACGTCCAGCCGGGAGGCCAGCTTGAGCCCGAGACGAGGGTCACCGGTGATGACCGATGCGGCCAGGCCCAGGTCGGAGGCGTTGGCGCGGGTGACCGCCGCCTCGGCCGAGTCGACGGCCTCCACCACCACGACCGGTCCGAACGTCTCGCTCTGCGCGATCTCCGCCTCGTCCGGCACGTCGGTCAGCACGGTGGCCGGATAACACGGCGGCTGGGGCACGCCGCCGGCCAGGACGCGGGCACCGAGCTCGACGGCCTCCTTGACCCGGCGGTCCAGCAGCGCCAAGGCCCACTCATTGATGACGGGGCCGACCACGGTGGCCGGGTCGTGCGGATCACCGGTGGGCAGCGTCGCCACCTTGGCCGCGAACCGCTCGGTGAACTCGGCGGCCAGGGGGCGTTCCACGTAGATGCGCCGGGCGCACATGCACACCTGGCCCTGGTGGATGAAGGCGCCGTAGGCGGCGGCGTTCACCGCGTAGGTGAGGTCGGCGTCCCGGGTGACGATGAGCGGGTTCTGGCCGCTGAGCTGGAGCACGACCCGCTTGAGGTGGCGGCCCGCCTTCTCGGCCAGGCGCCGGCCGGTCGGGGTGGAGCCGGTGAAGTTGATCCGCTTGACCACCGGGCTCGCCAGCATCGCGTCGGCCGGCCCACCGGCCTCGCCGGGCGCGTGGGTGACCACGTTGAGCGCGCCGGCCGGCAGCCCGGCCTCGTGCAGGATCTCCGCCCACAGGGCGCCGCCGGTGCAGGGGGCCTCTTCGGAGGGTTTGAGCACCACGGTGTTGCCGAGGGCGAGCGGGCCGACGATGGCCCGTCCTGCCAGGGTGAGCGAGGCGTTCCACGGCGCGATCGCGCCGACCACGCCCACCGGGCGGCGTACCGCCATCGCCTGCGTGCCCTCGACGTCGGACGGCAGCAGGCTGCCGCTGGGCTGGTAGGCGAGCTGGGCGGCCTGGCGCAGCAGCTTGAGCGCGAAGTCCACCTGGACCTCGCCGAAGTAACGGCCGCACCCGGTCTCGGCGGCGAGGGCGTCGAGGACCTCACCGTGCCGGGCCTGCAGGAGATCGGCCGCGCGCAGGAAGACCTGCTGACGCCGCCAGGGCGGCAGCGTGGACCAGCCGGGGAACGCCGCGTGCGCGGCGGCGATCGCCCGCTCCGCGTCGTCGGCATCGCCGGCGGCCACCTCGGCCAGCACCTCACCGGACCAGGGTGAGTGGTCGGGATAGGTACGGCCCGAGCCCGCGGCCACCCACTCGCCGTCGATGAAGTGCCCGATTCGCGACTTGCGCCAGCCGCCCCCCGCTCGGGCCATGTGCCTCGATCCTCTCGGCCGAAGTATTCGGATGACTAGAACTGTAAAACCATATGCTGACCACTGTGACCGATGAGGAGCCCACCCGGCGGCCCGACCGAGCCCCAGCCGACACCCCGGCGTCGCACTCGGTGTCCCTGGAGCGGGGCCTGAGCATCCTGGACGTGTTCACCGGCAACCGCTCGGTGCTGGGGATCGCCGACCTGGCGCGGGCGGTGGGCCTGAACAAGAGCACCACGCACCGGTACGTCGCCACGCTGACCGCACTGAGATACCTCCAGCAGGACCCGGAGACGAAGAAATACTTCCTCGGCCCGCGCGCCGTGGACCTGGGGTTCGCCGCGATCGACTCGATGGAGCTCACCCGCGTCACCGGGCCGCTGCTGCAGGCGCTGGCCGACGAGACCGGGTTCACCGTCAGCGTGGCGGTGTGCGACGGGCCGGACGTCGTCTACGTCGACCGGCGGCGCAGCAGCAGGCGCAGTTCCCTGGCCATGGACCTCAACCTGCACGTCGGCTCGCGCCTGCCGGCCTACTGCACCTCGATGGGCAAGGTGCTGCTCGCCTACCAGGACCCGGCGACGCTGCGGCAGATCCTGGACCACACCGACATGGCCCGCCGGGGGCCCAAGACGATCACCAACCGGGAGCAGTTGCTCGCCGCGCTGGCCAAGGTGCGCCAGAACGGGATGGCCGTCAACGACGAGGAACTGGCCCCGGGCCTGCGATCGTTCTCCGCGCCGGTGCGCGACCGGTCCGGCGAGGTGGTGGCCGCGATCAACATCGCGGTGTACCTGACGGTGGCTCCGACCACCGTCGAGGCGCTGGCCGGGCGGCTGGAGGCGCCGCTGCGGCGCACCGCGGCGGAGATCTCCCGGCGCCTCGGTTACCGGCCCCGACCCTAGCGGTGTTCGACGTGGTGAATTCGCGTTCCAATCCCTGAAACAACCTGTTGCACCGGCGTTAACTAGGTCGTACCGTCGGGGCACCTTCACGGCATTCCGCAGGTCGGAGCGCATAACGGTGACGAACCGAGCGTGCCCGGCCACCCTCCTCAAGAGCACCCCTCTGTGTCCCGGCAGGGCGCTTCGCCATGCGCGCGGGACACGGTTCGGCATAAGGAGTCCTCGCGTGAGCGACGCTTCCCCCGGCGGCATGAACCGCCGGTCCTTCCTCGGCGCGGCCGGCCTCGGCGCCGCCGCGATCGGCGCAGCCCCGCTGCTGAGCGCCTGCGGTGGCCTCAAGGGCACCGGCACCTCGTCCTCCGACGTTCTCAAGATCGGCTACGTCAGCCCGCAGACCGGCGCGCTGGCCGGCTTCGCCACCGCCGACACCTTCGTGGTCAAGCAGATCACCGAAGCGCTGCGGGGCGGCTTCACCGCCGGCGGCAAGAAGCGCACCGTCGAGATCATCGTCAAGGACACCCAGTCCAACCCCAACCGGGCCACCGAGGTCACCCGTCAGCTCATCAACAGCGACAAGGTGGACCTGATCGTCGGCTCCTCCACCCCGGACACCACCAACCCGGTGGCCGACCAGTGCGAGGCCAACGGCATCCCGAACGTCACCACGATCGCCCCCTGGGAGGCGTGGTGGAACGGCCGGGGCGGCAAGGACGGCGAAGGCTTCACGTACACGACGCTGTTCTTCTTCGGCATGCAGGAGTTCGCCGACTGCTTCTTCCCGATGTGGCAGCGGATGGAGGTGGACAACAAGAACGTCGCGGCGCTGTGGCCCAACGACACCGACGCCAACGCCTTCCGGCAGGGCCTCGGCCCGATGATCACCAAGGCCGGTCACCAGGTGGTGGACGGCGGCGCGTACCAGAACGGCATCACCGACTTCAGCTCCCAGATCGCGAAGTTCAAGGCCTCCGACGCCGAGTTGTTCACCTGCACCCCGATCCCGCCCGACTTCCAGACCTTCTGGAAGCAGGCCCAGCAGCAGGGCTTCAAGCCGAAGCTGGCCACGGTCGCCAAGGTCATGCTCTTCCCGTCCGAGGCGGAGGCGCTCGGCGGGCTCGCCGACAACATCGCCACCGACTTCTGGTGGAGCCCGGCCCACCCGTACAAGTCCACGCTGGACGGCAAGACCGCCCGGCAACTCGCCGACGACTTCGCCGCGTCCTCGGGCAAGCAGTGGACCCAGGCGCTCGGCTCGATCTACTCGCTGTTCGAGATCGCCGTGCAGGCGTTCAAGCAGGCGAGCGATCCCAAGGACCGCGACGAGGTGGCGTCCAAGCTGAAGGCGATGAAGATCAACTGCATGAGCGGCGACCTGGACTTCACCACCGGCCCCAAGCCCGGCATCGCCCTCCAGCACCCGGTCGGCGGCCAGTGGCGCAAGGGCACCAGGTTCCCCTGGGACGTGGTCATCGTGGACAACACGGCGAACCCGGCCGTCCCCGTCGGGGGCGACCTGCTGCCGACCAACGCGTGATGGCCGAACCGCTGCTGCGCCTGGAGAGCCTGTCCAAGAGCTTCGGCCAGGTGACCGTCGCCAAGGACCTGGCGCTCTCGCTGGATCCGGGCGAGGCGCTGGGGATCGTCGGGCCGAACGGGGCGGGCAAGACCAGCCTGTTCGCGATGATCTCCGGCGACCTGCGCCCGGACGCCGGCACGGTCTGGCTGGACGGGCGCGACGTCACCGGCGTGCCGCCGCACGCCCGCACCCGGGCCGGCATCGGCCGCACCTACCAGGTGCCCCGGCCGTTCACCCACCTCTCCGTGTTCGAGAACGTGCTCGTGTGCGCGCACCAGGGCGCCGGGCTGCACGGCAAACAGGCCTGGTCGCAGGCCATGGACGTGCTGGAACGCACCGGTCTGGCCGACCTGGCCAACACCGCGGCGGGACGGCTCACCCTGCTGCAGCGCAAACGCCTGGAGGTGGCCCGCGCCCTCGGCACCGGGCCCCGGCTGCTGCTGCTCGACGAGGTCGCCGGCGGGCTCACCGAGCCCGAGGTGGCCGAGCTGGTCGAGGTGATCAGGCGGCTGCACGCCGAGGGGCTCGGCATCGTGTGGATCGAGCACGTGGTCCACGCGCTGGTCAAGACCGTCGCCCGGATGATCTGCCTGGCGGGCGGCGACGTGGTCGCCGACGGCGAGCCGGTCGCGGTGCTCGCCGACGCGAAGGTGCGCGAGCTGTACTTGGGCGCCGGGCCGGAGACGGGCCTGACGGACGAGGAGGGCTCATGACCCTCCTGTCGATCCGCGACCTCACCGTGCACCACGGCCTGCTCCGCGCCGTGGACGGGCTCAGCCTGGACCTGGAGCGCGGCGAGGTGCTGGCGATCATCGGCGCCAACGGCGCGGGCAAGTCCACGCTGCTGCGCGCCCTGGCCGGGCTCGACTCCCCCACGTCGGGGACCGTCCACCTCGCGGACCGCGACATCACCCGCCACCCCGCGCACAGGCGGGTCTCGGCCGGGATCGCGCTGGTGCCGGAGGGCCGGCGGCTGTTCCGCTCGCTCACCGTCGAGGAGAACCTGCTCACCGGCACCTACCGCAGGCGGCCCGGCCCCTGGTCGCTGGAGCGGATCTACGAGCTGTTCCCGTGGATGACCGAGCGGCGGCGGCAGAACGCCGCGCAGCTCTCCGGCGGCGAGCAGCAGGCGGTGGCCATCGGCCGGGCGCTGCTGTCCAACCCCGACCTGCTGCTCGTGGACGAGCTGTCGCTGGGCCTGGCGCCGGTGATCGTGCGCCGCATCTACGAGGCACTGCCGGAGATCGTCGCCGCCGGCACCACCGCGCTCATCGTCGAGCAGGACGTCTCGCAGGCCATGCGGGTCGCCGACCGGGTGCACTGCCTGCTGGAAGGGCGTTCGGTGCTGGCGGGACGGCCCGCGGAGCTCACCTCGGAGCAGGTCGAGCACGCGTACTTCGGCATCGGAGACTGACATGCAATGGATCAACGCGCTCGTCCAGGGGCTGCTGCTCGGCGGCCTGTACGCGCTGTTCGCGACCGGCCTGTCACTGATGTTCGGCGTGATGCGGATCGTCAACCTCGCCCACGGCGATCTGGCCGTCGTCGCCTCGTTCCTGGCCCTCGCCCTGGTCGGCGGCACCGGGCTGCCGCTGTGGGTGGTGATCGTGGTGACCGTGCCGCTGTTCGCGCTGCTCGGTTACCTGACCCAGCGGGTGCTGCTCCAGGGCAGCCTCTCGTCGGGGCCGATGGCCACCCTGCTGGTGACGTTCGGGCTGTCGATCGTGCTGCAGAACGTGCTGCTGGAGATCTTCTCGGCCGACACGCGGACGCTGGACAGCGGCTCGTTCGCCACCTCCTCCTTCCACCTGGGCCCGATCACGGTCGGCTGGCTGCCGCTGGTCACGTTCCTGCTGGCCGGCGCGGTGCTGGCGGGCATCGGGGTGTTCCTGTCGCGCACCGGCCTCGGCCGGATGCTGCGCGCCTCCTCCGACGACCGGGAGACCGCGAGCCTGGTGGGCGCGGACAGCCGGCACGTGTACGGGGTGGCCACCGCCATCGCGTTCGCCACCGTGGCGCTGGCCGGGCTGATGTTCGCGGTGCGCTCGTCGTTCGACCCGGCCACCGGCCCGTCGCGGCTGATCTTCGCCTTCGAGGCGGTCGTCATCGGCGGGCTCGGCTCGCTGTGGGGCACCCTGCTGGGCGGCATCGTGCTGGGGGTCACCCAGTCGATCGGCTCGCAGATCGATCCGGCGATGACGCTGCTCGCCGGCCACCTCGTCTTCCTCGCCGTGCTGGCCTTCCGGCCGCAGGGCCTGCTCGCCGGACGGACCGCATGACCCTTTCCCATCTGCTGAGCGAGCGGGCGGCGGCCGCCGTGGACGTGCGCCGCGCCGCCCGTACCTCCAAGGTGTCGGGCGGGGTGCTCCTCGCCCTCGTGGTGCTGCTGGCGGCGCTGCCGTACGTGGTGTTCAGCGACGTCACCGACACGCTCGTCAACTTCTTCGTGCTGGTCGCGCTGGCGGGCATGTGGAATCTGCTGGCCGGGTTCGGCGGCCTGGTCTCGGTGGGCCAGCAGGCCTTCATCGGGATCGGCGCCTACAGCGTGATCGCGCTGGCCGATCTGGGGGTGCAGCCGTATCTGGCGGTGCCGCTGGCCGCGCTCACCTGCGTGGTGTTCGCGGTGCCCACGTCGTGGCTGGCGTTCCGGCTGCGCGGCGACTATTTCGCGGTCGGCACGTGGGTGATCGCCGAGGTGTACCGGCTGCTGGTGGTCCGGATCGACGCTCTGGGCGGGGCCAGCGGCAAGGGGCTGTCCGGGCTGTCCGGCCTGGACCCCGCGCTGCGTGGCGCGCTGACCTACTGGGTGGCGCTGACACTGACGCTGGCCACCGTCGGCGGCTGCTACCTGCTGCTGCGCGGCCGGGTGGGGCTGTCGCTGATGGCGGTGCGCGACGAGGAGACCGCCGCGAGCGCCGCCGGCATCGACGTGACCAGGGCCAAGCGGATCGTGTACCTGGTCTCGGCCGCCGGGTGCGGTGCGGCGGGCGGGGTGATCACGGTCAGCTCGCTCAGCGTCAATCCGGACGCGATCTTCAACGTGCAGTGGTCGGCGTACATGATCTTCATCGTGGTGATCGGCGGGATCGGCTTCATCGAGGGGCCGCTGATCGGCGCGGTGGTGTTCTTCGCGCTGCAACAACTGCTGGCCGACTTCGGCTCGTGGTATCTGGTGATCCTGGGTGTCGTCGGCATCGCGGCCGCGCGGTGGCTGCCGGGCGGGCTGTGGGGGCTGGTGCGGGACCGGACCGGGCTGAGCCTGTTCCCGGTCGGCTATCACGTACGGACCGGCGATGTCCGCTGAGACGATCGCCGGGGCCGCGGCGGCCATCGCTCGCGGCGAGCTGTCGCCGGTCGAGCTGACCGGGTGGCTGCTGGCCCGGATCGCCGCGACCGAGCCCGCCCTGCACGCCTACGCCACCATCACCGCCGAGGCCGCGCTCGCCCGCGCCAAGGCCCTCGCCGGCGAACCGGCGCGCGGGCCGCTGCACGGCATTCCGATCGGGATCAAGGATCTGATCGACACGGCCGGCGTACGGACCTGCTACGGCTCGCCCCGGTTCGTCGGTCACGTGCCGGAGCGGGACGCGACGGCGGTGGCCGGGCTGCTGGCCGCCGGGGCGGTGATCCTCGGTAAGCACACCACGCACGAGCTGGCCTGGGGCGGCCGTACCGACAGCGCGTTCTTCGGTCCCACGCACAACCCGTACCGGCGCGGCCACATCCCCGGCGGGTCGTCCGGCGGGTCGGCGGCCTCGGTCGCCGCCGGCAGCGCGCTCGGCGCGCTCGGCTCCGACACGGCCGGCAGCGTGCGCATCCCCGCCGCGCTGAGCGGCTGCGTCGGGTTCAAGCCGACCCGGGGCCGGATCCCGCTGGACGGCGTGCTGCCGCTGGCCCCGTCGCTGGACCATCTCGGGGTGCTGGCCCGTACCGTGGACGACGCCGCGCTGCTCATGGGCGGGCTCGCCGCTCCCGTCGCGGGAGAGCCGCCGCGGCGGCCACGGGTGGGCTGGCTGGGCGGCTGGTTCGGCGCGGTGCTCGCCCCGGAGGCACGCGCGGCGCTCGACACCGTCCGGGCCCGGCTGGAGGACGCCGGGGTGACCGTCGTGGACGTGCTCGTCCCCGGCGAGCCGCTGATGCCCGAGGCGCCGCTGGCCAGGATCGTGCGCGAGGCCGGCGCCCGCCACCGGGCCGCGTTCGGCGAGGATCCGGAGCTGTTCGGGCCGGACATCGCCGAGCTGATGCGGCTCCCGCCGCCGTCCGCCGAGCAGGTCGAGCGGCAGGAGGCCGCGCTGGGGCGGGTGGTCGCCGCGCTGCGGTCCGCGCTGACCGGCTGTGACGTGCTGGCCTGCGCCACCGTGCCGGTGACGGCGCCGCCCATCGGCGCGGCCACCGTGACGGTGGACGGCCGCGCGTGGCCCGTCGAGCTGGTGCTGACCCGGCTGACCGCACCGTTCAACGCGGCCGGTCTACCCGCCGTCTCGGTGCCCGTGGCCCTGGCCGGCGGGCTGCCGATCGGGCTGCAGCTCGCCGGCGCTCCCCTGCGCGACCCGACCGTGCTGGCGGCGGCACGCCTCGTCGAGCGGCTCACCCCGCCACTGCCGCGCCCCACCATCTCGAGCGAAGGAATTCAGCGATGAGAGTGACGGCCGCGGTCGTCGACAAGCTCGGCGGACGCTTCCACGTCGAGGAACTCGACCTCGACGAGCCGGGACCGGGCGAGGCCCTCATACGGATCGTCGCCTCGGGCGTCTGCCACACCGACACGATCACCCGGCACGGCGACCTGCCGATGCCGTTGCCCGCCGTACTCGGCCACGAGGGCGCCGGCGAAGTGGTGGCGGTGGGCGACGGCGTCACCTCGGTGCGGCCGGGCGACCACGTCGTCATCGGCTGGCCCTCCTGCGGCACCTGCCGCAACTGCCGCGACGGCGAACCCCGCTACTGCGCCCGCCTCGGCGAAGCACTGTGCGGCGGCGGGCGCCTGCTCGGCCCGCAGGCCGGGCAGAGCGCGCTGCGCCGGCCGGACGGCTCGCCGGTACACAGCCATTTCTTCGGCCAGTCGTCGTTCTCCACCTATGCGCTGACCTGGGCGGACGCCCTCGTGGTCGTGCCCGCCGACGCGCCGCTGGAACTGCTGGGCCCGCTCGGCTGCGGCATCGCCACCGGAGCGGGGGCGGTGCTGAACACCCTCAAACCCGGCCTCGGATCGAGCCTGGTGATCTACGGGGCCGGCGCGGTCGGTCTGGCCGCCGTGCTGGCCGCCCGGCTCTCACCCGCCACCACGATCATCGCAGTGGATCGGCACCGGTCCCGGCTGGAGCTGGCCACCGAGTTCGGCGCCACTCACACCATCGACGCCTCCCAGGCCGACCCCGTCGCCGAGGTGCACCGCATCTGCGACGGCCCGGCCGACTACGCCCTGGAGTGCACCGGTGTCATCCCCGTCGTCCGCCAGGCCGCCGACAGCGTCGGCATGCTGGGCACCTGCGTGCTCATCGGCGGCGCCCCGGCGGGAGCCGAGTTCGGCCTCGATCATCTGACCACGCTGTGGGGCAAGCGCATCGTCGGCACCCTGGGCGGCAGCGGCCGCAGCCGGCCGCTCATCACCACCCTGATCGAGCTGTACCAGCAGGGACGCTTCCCCTTCGACCGGCTGGTGCGCTTCTACGACCTGGCCGACCTCGAGACCGCGCTGGAAGACAGCCACCGGGGCGAGGTCCTCAAGCCCGTCCTCCGTATGAAGGAACACTCATGACCATCACCCGCGAACTGCTCATCGGCGGCAAGAGCGTACCGGCACGATCCGGCCGTACCACCGCCGACCTCAACCCCTACACCGGGCAGACCTACGCCACCGTGGCCGCCGCCGGACCCGAGGACGTGGCCCTCGCGGCGGACGCCGCGCAGGCCGCCTTCGACGACTGGGCGGCGCTGAGCCCGTTCGCCCGCCGCGCCATCTTCCTCAAGGCGGCCGACCTGCTGCAGGAGCGCGGCGAGCAGGCCGCCGCCCTCATGGCGGGCGAGGTCGGCGGCACCCGGCCGTGGGCCCTGTTCAACGTCGGCCTGGCCGCGAACATGCTGCGCGAGGTGGCCGCCGCGATCACCGCGCCGCGCGGCGACGTGCTCGCCGCGCAGGAGGAGGGCGCGCTCGGCCTGGCCGTGCGCGAGCCCGTCGGCGTGGTCGCCGCCTTCTCCCCGTGGAACGCGCCCCTCATCCTGGGGGTGCGCGCGGTGGCCGCCGCGCTCGCCGCCGGGAACACGGTGGTGATGAAGCCCAGCGAGGACGCGCCGATCGCCTGCGGCCTGTTCGTCGCCGACGTACTGGCCGAGGCCGGGCTCCCGGACGGTGTGCTCAACGTCGTCACCAACGACCCGGCCGACGCCGCGCTGATCGCCGAGACGCTCATCGGCGACCCCCGGGTGCGCGCGGTCAACTTCACCGGCTCGACCGAGGTCGGCCGCATCATCGGCACCCATGCCGCCCGGCACCTCAAGCCGGCCATGCTGGAGCTCGGCGGCAAGAACGCGATCATCGTTCTCCACGACGCGGACCTGGACTACGCGGTGGACGCCGCCACGTTCGGCGTATTCATGAACGCCGGGCAGATCTGCATGTCCGGCGACCGGGTCCTGGTGCACGAGTCGCTGGCCGGGGAATTCACGGCCAGGTTCGCCGCCAAGGTCGCCGGCCTGCCCGCCGGCGACCCGGCCGAGCCCACTACCGTCATCGGGCCGCTGGTCTCCGCCACCGCGGCGCAGCGCGTCGCCGCCCTCGTCAACGATGCCGTCGCCAAGGGCGCCACCGTCGTGACCGGCGGCGGCGATCCGGAAGGGGCGGTCCATCCGGCGACCGTCCTGACCGGGGTGCCCGCCGACGCCGACCTGTACTACGGCGAGGGCTTCGGCCCGATCTGCGTGATCGACACCTTCGCCACCGACGAGGAGGCCATCACCAAGGCCAACGACACCGCCCACGGCCTGACCGCGGGCATCATCACCGAGAACGGCACCCACGGCCTGCGCGTGGCCCGCCGCCTGCAGACCGGCATCGTGCACGTCAACGACCAGTCGGTCGCCGACGAGCCGCAGGCCCCCTTCGGCGGGTTCAAGTCCTCCGGCTACGGGCGGTTCGGAGGCCGCTGGGGCATCGAGGCCTTCACCAACACCCGCTGGATCACCCTGGCGACCCAGCACGCCCACTACCCCTTCTGAGGCGCGCCCACGACGTCGGCAAGCGGAGTGGCGGCGTGGCCTGTCAGACGGGGTATGTCGCCGCTCACCCCGTCGAGCTGCCCGGCTGCGATGGCCGTGTAGGTGGACACCCACGCCTCGACCTGCCAGTCCGGCGCGCCGTAGGAGGCGCGGGAGCGATAAGCCGCCTCCTCCGTCTCGGCCCGGTAGGTGATCGTGCGGCCGGTCGTCCGCGACAAGATCGCGGCGACCTCCGTCATGGTGAGCGACCGCGGGCCGGTCAGATCGTACGTGCGGTTCGCATGCTCGCCCGGCCGCAACAGCACGGCGGTGGCGGCGTCGGCGATGTCGTCCTGGGCCACGACCGCGGCCCGGCCCGCCCCTGCCGGGCCACGGATGACGCCGTCGTCGCCCACCAGCGCGGGCATGAAGTCGGCGTAGAAGTTGTCACGTAGGAACGTGTAGGACAGTCCGCTGGCGCGCAGGTGCTGCTCGGTGGCCCAGTGATCGCGTGCCAGGGTGAAGACGGCGTCCGGGGCGGCGCCGAAGAACGACAGATACACCACGTGCCGGACTCCTGCCCGCGCGGCGGCGTCCACGAATGCCCGCTGCTGGTCCAGGCGGTCGGGCGACTCGGAGGCCGAGACCATGAAGAGCACCTCGACGCCTTCCAGAGCCGCGGCCGCGCCGGGCTCACCGTAGGCACAGCGCACCGCCGTCGCACCGGGCAACTCCGGGGCGCGCTCGGGATGGCGCACCGCCATGCGGTGCGGCACCCCGGCCGCGGCGACTCTGCGGGCGACCCGGCCGCCGATGCGGCCGGTCGCTCCCGTTACGGCGATCTTCGCCTGCTCGGGCTGGGTCATTGTGGAGCTCCTTCGGTATTGACGCGTACCCGGCGGGCCAGCGGATCATGTGGGGCGTGTTGAAGGCGCCGATCTCCAGTCATGGTCGGTGGTGGACTATCTGGCCGAGCAACTGGGGATTGGTGACGCGTCGCACGCCGTTCGTGCCCCGAATGCGGCCAGAGCCCGCGCGGCACGGGTTCTGGCTCGTTCTGGGTGCGATTGTCATGAGGCGGCGGGGCTGGCGGAGTTCGGTCGCGATGGCCAGTACGCCGAGCGCCTCCGTTACCGGGGCGTAGCTGCGGCGGATGTTGGCCGCCTGCTGTCACGCACGGCTCAGAGCCGGTCCATCGCGTCGTCCAGTTCACCCAAGAACTTGTCGACGGCGCTCGTATCCAGGCCTGGAGAGGTGATCGAGAAGCTGGGGAAGATCTTGATCCCGTTCGAGGAGGTCCCCGCACGGACAGCGGGCCCCCGCCCCTCCAGGCCCGCGATGATCTGGTTGATCAGGGCGTCGACCTGTCGCGCGCTGTAGCCCTGGGGCACGACAGGAACGTGGGTGCCGCGGATCTTTCGTACGAGCCTCGCTCGAGGGGTGTGCGCCGCGCCTCTGATCCGGCGCCATGCGCGCAGGCGCGTCATCGGGACGTCCAGCCTGTCGCGCAACAGGCCGCCGGCCAGCAGGAGCACGCCGCCCCCGGTGAGGGTCCCGCCGACCAGCAGCATTCCCGACGCTACGGCCGCGGAGTCGCTCTTGGACTCCTCATAGCTTCTCGGCCCCGACTTTCTGCTTGAGCAGTGGTCACCTGGGCTCATCCGGTCGAAACCGCACCGGGGCTCTTCGGTGTCCTTGGCCACCACGAGCCAGACCAGCATGACAACTGCCCCGATGGCCAGCATCCAGGCGCCCGCCTTGGTCATGTCCGCCCCCTTTGGGTGGGCAAGATCGTATCGCGTGCCACCGAAATACCGCTGAAAATGGCTGCGTTCACCGAAATCCGCAGGTCAAGCGATGGGGCCGGGTGCCGGGGTTTCGGCTGTGGGTGACCGTGTCCAGCGTGGGGCCGGAATGGCTCCCTTGGTTGCTCCACTGCGCTGACCTGGCAGTACGCCACATGATCACCGGCAACGACCGGCGCACCGCCGAAAGTCAAGCTGCTTCAGCCCACGTAGTCGGTGCCAAACGCGGTGATGATGTCGTCGAGCCCCGCCTTGACACACTCAGGGGTCAGCTTGCCGGTGTGAAGCCGATGTGCCAGGAGTGGAGCGGCCAGGGGGGCGAGGAGGATGTCGGCCAGGTAGGAGGTGGCGCGGTCGGGCCGGATCTGCGCGATGAGCATCGCGAGATGCCGGTGGTAGAGGTCGTAGGCGTCGCCGAAGCGCGCGAAAGGGCCCGCCGTCTCGGCCATGACGAGGAGATCGAGCTGTTCCACGGTTCGGTCGACCAGGGTGTGCAGGAAGGCGCGGATCCGGTCGAGAGCAGGGGCACCCGGCCCGAGTGGGGGCGGACCCTCGATGAACGCCGCCTGAAACTTCCGCTCTCGTTCGTTGATGAGTGCGTATGCCAGCCCTGATCGATCGCCGAATCGGCGATAAAGCGTGCCGACTCCTACTCCTGCTGTGGCGGCCACATGTGCCATCGACAACGCCTCGACGCCGCGGGTCGCCACGATCTCTGCTGCCGCGGCAAGAATCTTGGCACGATTGCGCGCCGCGTCCGCTCGTTCATGCCGTCCGTTCGTGACCGCATCCTTCGTCACCGGGTCAGCCTAGCGGAGCGTGCTCGGGCTCCTTCTCACAGTCCACGACAGCCCCCGTCACGGTGGACCTTGAGGCCGCGTGGGTGGACCCTTGCGAAGAGGAATGCATTCCGGTTACCTTTATGCGGAATTGGTTCCGGTTGATGCGAGATGGAGGATCTCATGGCGGGTAAGGTCGCTCTGGTCACTGGCGGGAGTCGCGGGATCGGAGCCGCGATCGCCAGGCGGCTGGCGGAGAACGGCGTAGATGTGGCGATCACCTACGAACGGGCGGTGGAGCGTGCCGCCGCGACGGTCAAGGGCATCGAGGCTGCGGGAGCACGGGGCATGGCCTACGCGGCACCCGCTGCTGACGCCGTCGCACTCGTCGACGCGGTGGAGAACACCGTCGCCGAGCTGGGACGTCTGGACATTCTGGTGAACAACGCCGGTATCGCTCCCCACGGGGCGCTGGAGGACATGACATTGGAGGAAGTCGACCGGGTTCTCGCTGTGCATCCGCGTGCGTGCTTCGTCCTTGCTCAGGCCGCCGCGCGGCACATGGAGGAAGGCGGCAGGATCATCACCATCGGCAGCAGCCTGGCCGAGCGGGTCCCCTATCCGGGCTGGACGCTCTACGCGATGAGCAAGTCGGCGCTGATCGGCCTCACGAAGGGCCTGGCACGCGACCTTGGCCCGCGTGGCATCACGGCCAATCTCGTTCATCCCGGTTCCACCGACACGGAGATGAATCCCGCGGACGGCCCCGACGCAGACGAGGAACGCCGGTACACGGCGCTGAATCGCTATTGCAGCCCCGACGACATCGCCTCCATCGTCGCGCACCTTGCGGGAGAGGGAGGACGGAACATCACCGGCGCCTCCATCGCCGTCGATGCCGGCGCGACAGCGTGAAGACGACAGCCTGACCTCGAGCGAGAGATCACCCACGCGCTGCTGGCAGCCGAACCGGGCGGGCGTTTTGTCGAACCGGTGACGCTCCAAGTCCTGATGGCTCGCGTTCCTTGAGCACAGGGCTGCTGGCCGGTCGTTCGGCGTGCGGGGCCAGGTGGCGAACTCGTTGCGGGCGATCGAGCGCGGGTTGGCGGCCTCGAAGGCGGTGGCGCGGTGCAATGTCCTTGACCGAGGTCATCGCCACTCGTGCGGCGGACATGGCGTCGCGGGCGCTGAACTCGTCGCCGTGGCCGAAGCGCATGTAGCGGGTGGTCCAGAACTGGCGCCGACCAGCATTGTGGGGTCCGCCGGGATATCTGCCGGCCGCTTCGTCCGGGAACGCCGCGATGGCCTCGGCGCGGTCGGCGGTGAACCAGGCCGTCAGACACCGGTCCGGACAAGCCGATAATTGACTCGCCGCGTCAGCCGGAATGCCGATGTAATACCGCCATGCGCATCACCTCGGAAACGTTCGCTGACGGCGTCCGCGAGCAGCTCTTCACCGTTGGAGACATCCCTGGGGTGCTCTGGACGCCCGCCGAGGGCTCCGGTCCCCGCCCGCTGGTCCTGATCGGGCATGGCGGCGGCCAGCACAAGAAGGGATGGGAGGTCGTCTCCCGGGCCTTCCCGTACGTCACCTCCTGCGGTTTCGCGGTCGCCGCGATCGACGCGCCAGGCACCGGCGACAGGCCGGAACACCCGGAAATCCGGCGGCTCGTCGCGCTCATCCAGGAACGAGAGGCCGCGGGCGAGCCCTTCGGCCCGGCGTGGCCCGCCCTCAACGAAATCGTGGCGGCGCAGCTCGTACCCGACTGGCAGACCACCCTGGACGCGCTCCAGAAGCTGGACTCCGTCGGCGACAGCCGGCCCGTCGGGTACTACGGCCTGTCCCAGGGCGGTGAGATGGGCATCCGCCTCGTCGCGGCCGAACCCCGGATCACCGCTGCGGTCCTCGGCCTCATCGGGAGCGACTGGCTCGTCGACATTGCGGCGCGGATCACGATTCCGGTCGAGTTCGTCCTGCAGTGGGACGATGAAGGCCAGCCGCGGGACTCCGTCATGAAGCTGTTCGACGCACTCGGCTCCGCCGAGAAAACCCTGCACGCCAACCCCGGCGGCCACTTTCGAATCCCGTCCTTCGAAATCGACAGCTCGATCCGATTCTTCGCCCGGCACCTGAGTAGCGCTGGCAGTAGCTTCTGACACCACCGGCGCACCACGCCGACGCGATGGCACCCACCCGGCTCGGCTCCGCCGCGACCCTGCCGTGTCCGGATCGGTGGCCCGCCTTCAGTTTCGGTGTTGTGCTCGGCGATCGACTGCATGAACGACCGGTCGGGGAAGTCTCCGTCGAGGAGTCGCAGCGGACCGGCCACCAGAGACAGGCGCATCGCGAGCATGAACAGATCGAGGCGTTGCGGATCGAGACCGGGCTGGGACAGCGCCGCGTAGTGCTCGCCGAAGCGGAACCGGAGGAAGACGTGCTCCCACTCCACGTCGAAGTACATCAGACCTTCGATGCACGTTCGAGCACCAGGGCCTCGCACGAGGCGCCACTCGCTGCGAGGCCCTGCTCCAGCAGGTCTACCCGGCCATACCGGGGGGCGTGGTCGCGGTGCATCTCGTTGAGCATCCCGGCGACTTCGCCCAGGGCTGCCGCCGCGCGCGTGGGATCAGTGTCGAAGAGCCCCTCGAGCGGGCCGCCGCAGACGTCCTCGACCACGGCGACATCGGCCCGATAGCGGCGTCGGCTGTCGTCGGCCAAAAATAGGCGTGGAGGGCGGGGACCTGGTGCGGGTCTCGACGGCAGGGCCCACCGCGGATGGTCTGGCTGGGTTCGGCGGGACACGCTTGTCAGCGCGACCGAACCGGAGATGACCGCGGACGAGGTCCTGTTCGGGAGGGTGCCCCTCCAGACCGTAGTGGGCCGACACCTCCCCGCAGCACTCGTCGTCGTAGTCGGACGTCGCGGAACGATCTTCACGCCCTATTGTCCATTGGACAATAAACTGCCGGACATGGCACCCAGACGCAGGCGCAACCCCGCGGAATCACGCGCCGAGCTGTTGGCGGCGGCGGCCGAGCTGATCAGGCAACGGGGCCCGGACAACGTCAGCCTGAGGCAGATCGCCGAGGCCGCCGGTGTCGCCCATGGGCTCGTGTCCCACTACTACGGCACCTATGCCGCTCTGGTGCGGGAGGTGCTGCGCGTCGAGAACGATCGCATCGAAGCGCAGGTGCGTGAACGCATCCGGGCCGAGGACGGCGTGCCCACCGCGGCGGGAATCATGGACGTGGTGTTCGACACCCTGGCGGACGAGCGTTACCTGCGCCTGTTCGTCTGGGCTGAGATGCACGCCGACTACCGGGGCGCCACGCGGCCGGAGCTGGTGGAGCTGATCGACACGATCGAGGCCGGGATCCGTGACGCGCTCGCGGGGCGGCCCGTTCCCAGCAGGTCGCGCATCGAGGCGGTGGCGCTGATCGGGTTGTCGGCCGCGTACGGGTTCGCCATCGGCGGCCGGTCGTGGCTGGCGGGCATGAACCACGATCCGGACGAGCCGGCGCACGCGGCGGAGTTCCGTATCCAGCTCGCGCGGATGATGGGCGCCCACATGGTGGAGGAGTCCGGGTTGGAGTCGGCCGACTGACTTGTTCTCCACTTGGAGAATAAGATGGTCCCGCCCCGTCGATCGCGAAGATAGGACCGAGAGCATGGCCGAGCACCCCGATTACATTGCGGACCGTCAGGTGCGCCCCTCCGACGAGGACCGTGACCGGGTGGCCCAGCGACTCCAGGAGGCTGCCGCCGCGGGCCGGATCGAGCTGACCGAACTGGACCAGCGGCTGGCGGAGATTTACGGGGCCAAGACCCAGGGCGAGCTCGGGTACGCGGGGCGCGGCCTTCCCGGGCCGACCCGGACGGACTCGCTGGTGGTGCGGGACGAGCCCGGCTCACGCTTCGCCATCAGCGTGTTCGGCTGGTTCAGCCGCAAGGGCCGCTGGGTCGCCCCGCGCGTGTTCACGTCGTTGTCGGTGTTCGGCGGTGGTGAGATCGACCTGCGTGACGCCCGCTTCGCGAGTCAGGAGATCCGGGTGCGCGCCTTCGCCCTGTGGGGGTACACGGAGGTCGTCGTGCCCGACGACGTGGAGGTCGAGGTCAAGGGCTTCGGCCTGTTCGGCGCGTTCGACAGGAGCGCCGTCCGCAGCAGGCGGGGGACGCCGCGGATCGTCATCAGTGGCCTCGCCCTGTTCGGCGGCGTCGGCACGAAGGCCAAGGCCGCGCCCGACCGTGACTGACGGCGGGTTCATTCCCGGTCGGCGGTCTCGGCCGCCCACGCGCGCAGCCCGTCCAGAAAGCCCTCCCGCCGCTGGAGCGTGAGCCTGTCCATCGCGCGCAACCCGGGACAACCATCGCCGCGTCCGGCGGAACCGCCAGCGGATCGTCGGTCAGAACACCCCCAGCATGCGCACCATGCCCACTGCACAGCCCAGCCGAGCTTGCCGTTTCGACGCCGGCGCATCCAAGGCACTGCGTAGGTGGTGTGGCATCCCTCGGCGTTTCACGGCTCCAGGCGGGTGAGGTCGAGCTGGGCCAGCCGGTCGGGGCCGGACAGGATGTCGAGGGCGGCGATCCTGGAGCCGAGCATGCGGTAGGCGACCGTCTTCAGATGGGGACGGTGCCCCTGGAACCGGTCGGCCAGGAAGTCATGGGACGTCACGATCGCGTTCCTCTCCATCGGCGACGCACCCGGTCACCTTTCCCCGGGATCGTCCGTCATGCCGGCGACCGACACCTATTCACGAAGGGTTGCCGAACGATGAGCAGGACGGATGTCCACGGGTGATGGACGGCACCATCGTGACCGTGGGCCTGCCCGTCATCGGAGCCGGGCTCGGCATCGCCGAGGCCGACCTGGACTGGCTGCTCACCGCCTACGCCCTGGCCTTCGGCGGTCTGCTGCTCGCCGGCGGCCGCGCCGGCGACCTGTTCGGCCGGCGCCGGCTGTTTCGCGCCGGGCTGGTCGTCTTCCTGGCCGCGTCCCTGCTGGGCGGCGTGGCCGGCACCGGGGCCGTGCTGATCGCCGCCCGGCTGTTGCAGGGCGTCGGCGCCGCGATCGTCACCCCGGCCGCGCTGTCCCTGCTCGCCGACACCTTCCCCGCCGGACCGGAGCGGAACAAGGCGCTCGGCGTGTACGGCGCGATGGGCGGCCTGGGCTCGGTCGCCGGCCTGCTTCTGGGCGGCGCGCTCGCCGAATACGCGGGCTGGCGATGGATCATGTTCGTCAACATCCCCATCGCGTTCCTGGTGCTCACCGGATCCTCCGTCCTGGTGCCCGGCACCCGCGAGCGCGGCGGACTCGACCTGCCCGGCGCGGCCACCGTGACGCTCGCCCTCGGCGCGCTGGTGTACGCGATCAACCTGGTCGGCTCGCACGGTGTCGGGGACGGGCTCACCCTGGCCTTCGGCGCGCTTGCCGTGGCCCTGTTCGTGGTGTTCGCGTTCATCCAGCGCACGGCGCGCGGCCCGATGCTGCCCCCGGACGTACTTGCCGACCGCGGCAGGCTCGGCGCCAACCTGGTCATGCTGCTCATGGGCGCCGGTCAGCTGGCCACGTTCTACTTCCTCACCCTCTACATGCAGACGATCAAGCAGTATTCGCCCATGACCACCGGCCTGGCCTACCTGCCGTTCGCGATCGGCATCGGCCTCGGCTCCGGCGTCATCGGCCCCAGACTGCAGGCCCGCACCTCCACCAGGATCGTCCTGACGATCGGGATGGCGGTGGCCGCCGCGGCGATGGGCTGGTTCAGCCTACTGCCCCCGGACCAGAATCCGCTGCTCGTGCTGCTGCCCGCCCAACTGACAGGCGGCATCGGACTGGGCATCGGCTTCGTCGCGGCCACCATCGGCGGCGTGAAGGGCGTCGCACCGCGCGACTCCGGCATCGCCTCCGGCCTGGTCAACACCAGCCAGCAGATCGGCGGCGCCCTCGGCCTGGCCGTCCTGGCCGGCATCGCCGTCACCGCCACCACGAGCAGGCCCCCGGGCACACCCCTGCCCGACGCGCTCACCAGCGGCTACACCACCGGCCTGCTCGGCGCGGGCGGCTTCTACGTGGCCGCGATCCTCACCGCCGTCCTCCTCCTGCGCCCCCGGCCCACGAACCGGGACACCGAGCCCACGCCAGGAACCCTCGGCAGCACGCCCGGCTGACATCGACCACCCCAACCGGTCGCCTTCGCTCCACCCGATCCGTCAGAGCAGCGGTCCACCAACTGAGACCCCGAAGGGAGACCCCGCGATACAGAAACGTGCCGTCGGCGTCGACAGGCACACCCGATTCCCTCCGCGACTGAGATCGTTTTGGATGCCACCGCCCGACCGGTTCCCGCCCGGCGTACCGTTCAATGACGTCCAGCCCCATCCGCGGAGGCGGTCCATGTCTGACACGGCGGAGCACGCAACCGGCTACCTTCTCGGTCATGCGGCACTGGAACAGCGCAGGCTGCTCATCCAGGCGTCCTACGTACGCCCCTGGACGGCACGGCTGCTACGCCGCGCCGGGCTCACCGAGGGCATGTCCGTCCTGGACGTCGGGTCGGGGCTGGGCGACGTCGCGTTCATCGCCGCGGAGATCGTCGGCCCCGGCGGGCGCGTGGTCGGCGTCGAACGCGAGCCCGCCGCCGTGGACACGGCACGCCGGCGCGCCGCGTCCGCCGCGTTCACGGACATCGTGAGCTTCACCAACGCCGATCTGGCGGAGTTCGATCCGGTGGGGTCCGGCGCCGCGTGGCGACCGTTCGACGCGCTGGTCGGCAGGTTCGTCCTGCAGTACCTGCCGGACCCGGCCGGCACGCTGCGCCGCCTGGCCGGGTTCGTCCGCCCCGGCGGCATCGTCGTCATGCACGACATGGACGTCTCCAACCCGGACGTCAGCGTCCCGCGCTGCGCACTCTGGAACGACTGCTACGCCCTGCTCGGCGCCCTGTTCCGCGCCCACGGGATCGCCCCGGACTTCGGCCGCCACCTCACCCGGGTGTTCCTGGACGCGGGCCTGCCGTGGCCGGATGTCGACTCCGGGGCCATGACGGGCGGGAAACCCGGCTCGACCGTCTTCACCTGGCTCGGTAGCGCCGTCCAAGCCGTCGAACCGCTCCTGCGCCAGGCCGGCATCGCCCTGCCCGACGGCCTGGTCGTCGACGACCAACTCGTCGCGACACTGGAGCGCGCGGTGCAGGAGAGCCGCAGCATGGTCCTGGGTAACACCCACTACGGGGCCTGGACCCGTCTCAACGACGGCCCCCACCGATCGGAGCGCCCATGACCACCTCACTCGCGTTCTCCCCCGACCGGTTCCTGCGCGACATCAGGACGACCGCCGACGCGATCGGTGCGGCCTACTCCGAACCGGTGACACGGACGGTCCTGAACGCCTACCCCGGCAGCTTCCGCGACGGCGCCGTCCTGTGGCGCACCACCGACGCACCCGGCGGCCCGCTCAACTACCGGTTCTACGAACGCCGCCGCACCGACTCGATCGGCACCGCGATCCGCGCCGGACTCCTGGACCCGGGCCACCCGCTGATCGACCTGATCGCCTCCTGGAGCGCGCTGTACGGCGACGCCGCCACCGAACTCTGCGACTTCGACGCCGCACGCGGCCTCGCCAAGACCTGGGTCTACCTGGGTGGGATGCGCCCGGTCGAGCAGGTGCTCGGCGCGTCCCACGTCCCCCGGGCACTGCGCCTGCACGAGCCGCGCTTCCGCGCGCTGGGGCTGACCTCCGTGCGTCACGTCGCCGTCGACTATCACGGCGGCAGCGCCAACCTCTACTTCCGGACGTCCCGCAAGATCACCCCCGACACGGCCGAAGAGCTGATCGCCCTGGCGGGCGGCAACCCGCCCGAGCCGACCCTGCTCGACGACATGGCGGCCTTCACACCGTCCGACGGACACACCTTCTCCGTGACCATGAGCGTGCCCGACGGACAGATCCACCGCGTCGGGTTCTACGCCCTCAAACTGCCCGCCAACCGGTTCCCCACCATCGACGAACGCCTGACCACCTTCTTCCGAACCGCCCCCTCCAGAGACGAGGAGGAGATGAACGCCATCGCCTGGTCCTTCGGCCCCGGCGGCCAGGACTACACCAAAGCCGAACGTAGCTACAGCGGGCGCCTGGTCGAACTCATGAAGACCTGGAACAGTCCCATGACCGCCGCGAAAGGACCAGCACCGCACTCGACGGCTGACGGCCGCCCATCGTGACCACCAGCACGGCACAGCCGGACACCGTCACATGGAAGTGACCCCAGAGCGGGTCACGGTGCTGCGCGGCGATGTGCCGTGCCCGGGTGTCCGGGTTGGCCGGGTCGCAGCGTACGAGTTCGACATCCCGGAAGGGATCTACGTTCGCCCGGACGCAGGGCGCCGGCAACGTGCCTTCCTGCTCCTGGATGAATCGGTACAGCTCAACCAGCCCGTGGTGTTCAAGCCGGAACGCGCTGGCTGGTGGTACATCGACCTGGTCGAGATCCGGGAGAGCGGCGACATGATCCGCGTGACCGACCACTACGTCGACTTCATCGTCGGTCCGCCCGGACGTCCTTACCGGGTACTGGATCTGCACGAGCTGGGCGAGGCGCTGACGTCGGGAGAACTCACCACGCGGCAGGTCGCGCACATCCTGGCCGCTGCCCAAGCCTTCGCCGACAAGTACCTGCAGGGCGAGGAACACTACGGGCAGCAGTGGCCGGACTTCCCACCGGCCGCGCTGGCACCCGTGCGTGAGGTCGACATTCCCGGCTGCTGAAAGTGCTCATGAGATGAGCGCTTTGCCTGGAAGGATCGATCTCACAAGCCACCGAACGGAAGGCAGCAGGACATGCTCCGCGGACTCACCACCATCAGCTTCCACGCCCAAGACGTCGCCGCCGCCCGCGACTGGTACGCCGAGTTCCTCGGCGTACCGGCCTACTTCCAGCGGCCCGAGCAGGGCGACCCTGCCTACGTGGAGTTCCGCGTCGGCGACTACCAGCACGAACTCGGCATCATCGACACGCGGTACGCCCCGGACGGCTGGAGCACCGAGGACCGCGGGGCGATCGTCTACTGGGCCGTCGACGACCTGGAGGCGACTTGGGAGCGGCTGCTGGAGATGGGGGCCACCCCGTTCGAGAAGCCGACCGAGCGCGGCCCCGGGTTCGTCACCGCCTCAGTGCGCGACCCGTTCGGCAACATCCTCGGCCTCATGGTCAACCACCACTACATGGACGTCCTCGCGGGCCGGAAGGGCTGACCACGATGACCGGCACGATGACCGGCGAGTTGACCGGCAACGCCCTGATCCTGCACGACGCCGCCGCCTGGAGAGCCTGGCTCGCCGAGCACCACGAGACCGCCCGCGACGTCTGGCTGCTGATCGCCAAGAAGAGCGGCGACGCGACGACCGTCACCCTCGACGAGGCCCTGGACGAGGCGCTGTGCCACGGCTGGATCGACAGCCACCGCAGGGCGTACGACGGCGACTACTACCTGCAGCGCTACTCGCCGCGCACCCGCCGGAGCCCGTGGTCCGCCATCAACGTCGCCAAGGCCGAAGCGCTGACGGCCGCCGGCCGGATGCGCCCGGCGGGCCGCGCCGCGATCGAGACCGCCAAGACCGCCGGCCGCTGGTCCGCCCGGCCCGCGCCGCACGAACCGGCCGATGCGGCTCCGTGAGGCCTTGCTGTAGTCCTGGGGAAATTTCCAACGGGGTCTGCCTGAGCTGCGACGATGCACGGCTCTGTGACTGTGGTGTCGATTCGCTTTCGGTGAAGGCGAACGCCATGACGGGTAGGACAGCCGGCCGCGCCGGGTGGTGGGGTCGATGTCGCCGTCCACGGGCACTCTGGGGCCGGAGGTGGGAGCGCGGCGGTCGGCCAGGAACACCGGCCCGCTCGTGCGGCCGGCCAGCAGTCGGGCCGTGGGGGTGGCCCAATGTACGTACTCGATCGCGCCGCCCTTGGAGGTGACGCGGGCCCGGCGGAACTCGGGATCGAGGTCTTCGATGTTCAGGGTGAGGATCTCCTCGGAGCGGGCGGCCGTCTCATTCAGCAGCCGCCAGAGCAGCCGTTCTCGCAGGGCGTGCGAAGCGTCGGTGAACAGCGTCTCCAGCCGGGTGCGGGGGATGGAGCGGCCGCCGCGGCGGGCGCTCTTGCGACGCTCCAGCGGGCGGGCCGGCGGCCGGATGTGACAGATAAGTCATAGAAGCGTGCGGTCAGGAGCACCCTCCTGGCTGCCCACGTTTGGCCGCGATTCATGATTCGCGTGATCTGATCACCGATTCCAGCAACCCACGTACGTCACCGGCTGTAGCCGATGATGAAGGTTAGTGGGGCGTGCTCGCCGGCTGGGCGCGCGCATGCCGGAGGGTCAGCAGCGTGCGGAACGCGAGCACGTACAGCACGAGCGAGGTCGCGGCGAGAACGACAATGGCCGGGACCTGCAGCGCGGGCGGGAGGCCGAGGGGGAAGGTCCAGAAGGTACGGCTCGGCGTGCGGGTCGCCAGGTTGACGAGGGACAGCACCGCCGACAACAGCGGAGTCCAAGCAGTCCCCAGGCACAGGCCGATCAGGAACGTACGCCGGCCGTGGCCCGGCAGGGGGGCCGCGACTCGCCCCGTTGTGGCGGATCGCCCGGTGCGCAGCCGGAACAGCAGTTCCGGGCCCGCTGTCTGCAGCCGGCGATAGGCGATCCGGCCGAACAGCCACGCGTAGCCGGCTCCGGTCACGACGGCGAGTGCCACGCCGGCCCACTGCAACACGATCAGGTTCATGAGGTGGCCGGCGGTGATGGCGGCGGCCGACGGCAGCGCGCACGCGGCGATGAGGCCGATCATCGCCCAGACCAGCCCGACGATGTTCGGGCCGTCGGCGGCGGCGTTTCCGGTACGGCGATGCACGTCCGGCATCCGGACCGGTGCCATCACCGACAGCAGGACCACGAGGCCGGCGCCGGCGCCGAGCGCGACGGCCTGCAGAGCCAGTGCGGGCGGCCAGGCCCAAGGGAGCCCCGACAGGGCGGTTCCGGCGACGGTGGCCATGACGCTCAGCGGAGCCACCTTCAGCAGCCAGGCGAGTTGCCGGCCACGCACGTCCGTCCGCTCCGCGCCCGGTCGCATCAGGGTCAGCCACAGAGCGGTGCCGTCGGTGCTGAAGAGTGTCGAGGCTGCGGCCGCCGCCATCCAGGTGATCGCGGCGCCGGTCCACGGCAGGTACCAGGTGAGATCGATGGCCAGCGGCATCAGGCACAGGGACAGGCCGAACGCGATCGCGAAGTACCAGTGGTAGGAGCGCAGCGTGTCCCGCGACCACTCGCGCAGTTCCTTGGTCGCGACCGCGCCGAGCGGGGTCGCGGGAAGGTGCCGCACCAGGAGCCCGTCGCCGGCCGGGTGCCGGGTCCGGCGGGCGAGAACACCGCTCATGCGCCGATCGAGCAGCCGGACCCAGGCGGCCAGCAGCATGACGATCAGGAGCGTGAGCCCGGTCAACGCGCTGACGCACACAAGCCAGTCGGCCCTCGCCGCCGCCTGCACTGCGACGATCCCCCAGTTGGGGGGCAGGACCAGCAGCCAGCGGCTGACGTCCACGTCATGGCGCGCGAGCGCGAGCGCGACGATGCCGATGTTGGACGCTGCGGCGATGGCCGCCGCCCACGGCAGCGCGACGAGCGCGGCGCCGAGCCGGGTGCGCATCACCTCGCCGAGCAGACCCACGACCACCCGCGAGGCGAGGATCACCAGGACGAGTTGTGCGGCCGCGGCGGGCACCGCGACCAGTCCGGGAAGCACACCGAGGCGGGCGCCGAACACGACCAATGAGGCGAACGCCACCGCGGTGATCACCGGTCCTGGACCCGCGAACGCGGCGGCCAGCAGTCCCCTGGCAAGCCCGCGCGCCGTCATCGGCAGCCGGGTGAAGTACTCGGGGCGCAGGCCGCCGTCGCCGCCGCCGGTGAACAGCGGCCCGATCAGCCAGCCGAGCGCCCACACGGCGAACGCGGCGGCGAGAACGTCCGCGGAGGTCCCGAAGATCAAGGTGGCCACGGCGAGGAGAAGACCCGCCGGCACACCGGCGATCAGCATGCCGTTCGTGACACGCCACAGCAACTGCAGCCGCATGCGGATCAGGACGACAGCCACGACAACCCTTCCGCCACCGTGTTCTCGGCGCCGGCCAGGCGGATGAACGCGTCCTCGAGGCTGCCCGCTCCGCGTACCTGATGCAACGGACCCGCGGCGGCGATCTTCCCGTCGACGATGACCGCAACGTGCTCGCACAACCGCTCGACCAGCGCCATCTCGTGGCTCGACACCACCACCGAGCCGCCGGAGCCGACGAACCGCTGCAGGATCGCCCTGATCGTGGCGGCGGACACCGGGTCCACGGCCTCGAACGGCTCGTCGAGCACGAGGAGCCGCGGCGCGTGCAGCAGCGCCGTGGCCAGCCCGATCTTCTTGCGCATCCCCGCCGAGTAGCCGGCCACCGGCGTGCGTTCAGCCTCCAGCAAGCCCAGCAGCGCCAGCAACTCCTGAGCCCGCTCCGCCACGACCTGCTTGTCCAGCCCGTACAGCAGCCCCAGATAGGTCAGCACCTCACGCCCGGTCAGACGCTCGGGCAGCGCCAGATCGTCGGGCAGCACCCCGAGCATCGCCTTGGCGCGCGCGGGATCGCGCCAAAGATCCACTCCGAAGACCCGCACGGTGCCCGCCAGCGGCCGAAGCAGCCCGGTCGCCATGGAGAGCGACGTCGTCTTCCCCGCACCGTTCGGCCCCACCAAACCGAAGAACGTGCCGCTCGGCACCTGCAGCCCGATGCCGTGCACCACGGTGCGACCGGCGAATGTCATCGATAACCCGGTGAGCTCCAGTGCCAACTCCATGGACCCCATACTGGCACCCTTGCTCATGTTTTTGACCATGCCGTCAAAGGGCCGACAGGCTGTTCAGAAGGGGGCGCACCTTCACCGAGACGGCCCGCCGGGCCCAGATCGTGCGGTGCGCGATCGAGACAATCGCCGACATCGGGTACGGCAAAGCGTCGCCTCATCTCCTACCACTTCGCCGGCCACGGCGAGCTCGTCGCCGAGGTACCCACAGCGGTCTCCACCCCCGCGGCCGAATACATGACGGCCATCATCGCCGAAGCCGATACGCCCCTGCCAAACTTGAAGCCTTCATCCGGGGCAATCTCGCCTTCATCGGTGAGAACCGGCACGACATGACCATCGTCTTGGGCATCGAAAGGGGCTGGCAAAGCGGCGACTTCCGGCCGTTCTCCTCCTCAGCCATGGCACTGTGTACGCCGACGAAAGGGAGTAGTACTCGGTCGTCCAAGTGATGACGGCGTTGGTCAAAACGGTCAAACACCACGCCTGGTCCGTCCGGTCGGCCAGAGCAAAGTTGATCAACTGGAAATTCCCCCAGGACTACAGCGAGGCCCGTGAGCCCGGCCGTGACCGGACGTGACGCCGGGATCGTGTCGTGCGGCCGCGCTGCCCGCCTCGGCTGGCAGCCCCGGCCTTCGCGGGTGGATCAGCGCGACGCCGCGCTCACCAAGTTCATGCCCGGCCGCGTGCCCGGCCACCGCACTCACTCTCCGACGTGTCCACAGACCGCGGTCCTTCACCGAGGTGGCACGTCCTCCAGAGCCCGAGAAGAAGCCGCGGGCCGCTGAGGAAGAACGTCGCTATCATGCCTCGATCGCACCACCTCGCTTGATCGTCCATTGCACGATCAACGATGGAGAGAAAGTGGTTTCATGCCGATGAGCAACGAGCAGGACAACGAGCCGTTAAGCAGAAGGGCGCTGGGTCTGGGGATGGCGGCGACGGGCCTAGGCGCCATGGCGGTGTGGGGCGCGCAGCCCGCGTCCGCCGCCGCCGACCCCACGGCCCACACCATCGACGTCACCGACCACGGCGCCAAGGGCGACGGGGTGAGCGACGACTCCGACGCGATCAGAGCCGCGGTGACGGCGGCGATCGCCGGTCGTTCGGGCGGCGTGGTCAAGAAGGAGATCTTCTTCCCGCCGGGCAACTACCGGGTGACCAAGAAGGACACCCTGATGTGGTCGCCGACGAACGGCAAGGCCGACCAGATCTTCGGTCTGCGCTTTCGCGGCTGCGGCCCGCGCGTGACGAACGTCTTCTTCGACACCGACTTCGCCGCCACCGCCGACCCGCGGGAGAACAACCTGATCACCGCGGCCGTACGCCTGCGCTACACCTATTTCGAAGACATGAGCTTCAGCTCGACGAACCCGAACAACCGCTTCGCCTACTTCTGGTCGGTCGACGCCCTCACCGGCCAGCCCCAGTTCCCCGAGTACGGATTCGGCCAGAACCAGTATTTCGTCTACCGCAACATCGAGTGGAAGGGAACGTGGGACCGGGTCATCGGCATCGACGGCGACCACGAGGCCAACAACAACAGCGAGCACCACTTCATCCTGTGCTCCACCGACACCAAGTCGGCCTACACCGACGCGTTCCTGCACTGCGGCATCTCCAGCCCGGCCGACCGCAACCAGCAGAACCAGTTCCTCAACTACTTCATGCTCTCCTGCAATTTCGCGGTGGCGAAGGGCGACTTCTTCAGGTTCGACCGGGGCGGCTCGATCAACGTGCTCGGCGGCTCCTGGTCGACGGTCAACGACGCCGAACTGGGGCCGCAGGACATCAGATACTTCTACATGCCGCTGCCCAACGGTGAGATGACCGCGACCAGGCTGCACGTCAACGGCGTCAGGTTCGAGCCGAAGGGCGAGAAACACAAGATCATCGACTGCAACTGGAACAACGGCAGCGTGACCTTCACCTCCTGCTCCGACATGGCCGCCATCCAGCGGTCCACCGCCGCGGACTTCAACCTCCACCGGTACGCCGCCGACTCGGGCCGGCTGCCGATCGTCCGCTATCAGGACTGCATCCTGGGCGGCTACCACCTCGTCGACGCGGCGGGCTCGTCCCTCACCAACGGAAAGATGATCTACGAGGGCTGCCGTTTCTACCACACCAGCACCGCCGTGAGCACGACCACGGGGTCGGCGTTCCTGCGCTACAAGAGCGCCCCGGCCCGTTACGCCTTCCGCGACTCCTGGGCCACCCCCGACGTCTCCGGCTGAGGCCCATCGACAAGGATCGCCGACCGGCGCGCATCCGCGCCGACGCCCGCCGGTCGGCGACCCGGACATGCCGGCCTACGGCGTGACGAAGGCAGGGCTGCGGCCCATGACCCGTGGGCGGTGGGACACCTGCTGGGCGTGGCCCGGTGCGGATGCGACGTCGACTTGGCCACACCCGACTTTGCCCTGCATCCAATCCGCCGCTGACCTGCGAGGCCTTGGTCTTAGAGGACGTACGGGCGAAGCCCGTGCCGTTGTGGGGATTTCAGAAATGGATTGTACGATCCCGACCGCCTTTACAAAGTAAGTTCCTGGGAGTTCTTCGACTCCGACGAGGAACTCAGGCGCTGAACTGTCGCGCCCGATGTCGGCGCGCGACAGAGCTGCCACGGACCGGGCGGCGCGGGCGAGCACTCCCCCAGCGGGGCCCAAGTTGCCTCCCGGTGGGAGCTCCTCCTGTGTTCTGGACACCGTACCGGACTCATGCCCTGCCGGGGGCTCCCCCGCGACGTCATGGTGGAAGCAAGTCGCTCCTTGCATCGTGCGCCCGGCATCGTGGACAGCGGCATGTCACACGAGCAGCGCCTCGAGCTCCGGAAGTCGGCCGAACAGGTCGGGGAGGCCGCGCACGCCGTTGCGCACGGACTCGTGCGACAGCGCGAGGTCAGGGCCGGTGCTCGCCTCAACACCGTCGAGGCACCGGAGGATGTTCCACCTCGTGTGCCCCAGCCAGCCGCCGATCATGAACACGAACCAGCTCGGACCTGACGGTGGCAGCACCCCGCCCCCCGCGACATAACCGTCGAGGACCGAGCGGAAGATGGCGGGCTCGATGTCGTCGAAGCCAGGTCCCTTCGCGAGGCTCAGCGCGGTCGAGCCGAGCTCACTGGACAGGTCGAGCATCCCCGAGAGCTCCCAGTCGAGCACCACCGGCCGACCCTCTCGAGCGAGCAGGTTCCACGACTGGATGTCCTGATGGGTCAGCACGACGGGGCCTGGCCGTTCACAGGTGTCGACGAAGTGGGCGATCGCGAGGAACGTCTCGACGTGAGAGGCGAGTTCGTCGGCCCACGGCTGTCCGGTCGCCGCCGCCCGCGCGGCGAGTTCGGGCCAGTCCCGTGGCGTCGGGTCCTCGATCGGCACATGGGTCCACGCGACGTCGAGCGCGTGGATGCGCGCGAGGATCTCACCGATCTCATACGCGTACGCCGCCGACACCGGTGCTTCGGGCACCTTTTCTCCCTCGACCCATCGGTGAACGAGCGTGTCGTGGCCGGCCGAGATCGGCTCTGGCATCGGGATGCCGGCGGCGAAGGCCGCCCGCTCGAACCTGAACACGTCCTCGACGCGATAGGTCCAGCGGCGGTCGACGAGGTTCAACTCCTTCACCGCGAACGATCCTTGGTCGGTGTCGAGCCGGTACATCCGGTTGGCGAACCCGCCGTGGACGCGGATCATCGGCCCGACCGGCGCGCCGAGATGCGAAAGATTCACCCACGCATGCTAGGGGCCGGCAGATCATCGATGCACCGGACTTTCCCGCGATGCGCTCACGATCATCGCCACGCCGACGAACGACCACATGTCCGTCTACCCAGCACCGGGCGCTGCTCCGAGCGCCCGGGCCTTGAGGAGGCTTGGCCGCCCTGGGTGCCGGCGGAAGGTGAGGGTCAGCGGAACTTGCTGGTCACCGTGTCGGGGTCCGGCGCCTTGATCGACACCTTGCTGCCCCACCCGGTGTAGCGGCTGTCGACGGTGACCTCGTCGAGTTCCCCGTCGCGCGACACGGTGTACGACGTCTGCACCCTGCTCACCAGGCCCGCTGAGGACAGAGTGAGGGTGTAAGCGATCTTGACGCCGTCGTACTCCTTGCCTGTCCCCTTCGTCGTCCCGTTCTTGATCAATGCGGCCAAGGTCTTCGGCTCGGCCGGATTGAGGAAATGGGCCCAGGTGCGAAGCGGCCGATAAATGGCCGACAAATGGCTGTTGAATGACCTCACCAGTTCCCTGAGAAGGATGTGATGGTTATTCAGCGATGTCGCCTACTGGCACATCGCTGGTATCCGACTCCACGAGAAGGGGTGCGATGAAGTATCTGAAAAGATTGGTGGTACTGGCTCTGCCATTACTCGCCGCGATTTCGCTGGGCTCCCCCGTAAGCGCCACGCCGAGTCCTGCTCCGCAGTTAGTCGCGCCGGGAGAGGAGAACAAGATATCGTCCCCGGACAGCGAGTCTCGAGCAGCCGCGGCACTGGTGAGCTACATCCACAACAGGAGCGACAGCAACGGCGGCGTCGGGACGATTCGCTGGCTCGACGGCGACTACGATGACCCTCGAGGGTTCGACGCGGTGCTGGCACGCGGTTGGCGCACGAACGTCGCATTCGGCTGGCAGCAAGCCGAGGCCTTCTACATCGGCAATGAGCGCTGCGCCAACACCTGGTACTGGGGCGGTTCCAACTGGGTGTACTCCGCTACGGTCGGCGCCGGAACGTGGTACGTCCCCCCGACCGGACAGAGCGTGTCAGGATGGATGGTGCAGACCTTCGTCTGCTGATTCCCGCACAGATCCTCCGGACGCATGAGAATGGCCTCCCCGACAGCGTCGGCGGAGGCCATTCTCAACCGGCTGGAACACGGCATGGCCGCCCGCTCGGTCAAGAGCAGCCACGTTTTGGGCCGGGGACTGCGATGATCGGCCTGCTGGGCTACGGCACACCCGACCTGGCCAACCTGGAGATCGCCACCATCCGGCCGGCGGAGCGGCTGAGGTTCTTGGTCTCCGCGCTGCCGCCGGCCGTACGGATCAGCCTGGTCGGCCGCAGCCACGGCGCCGCGGTCGCGCCGTCGTGGGAGCACCGGTCGGCGACCTCACGACAGGGTCTCGAGGACCGCCGGTTGGCTGACGGGCTACTTCCCGTCCTCGTCGATCCGCCCGGCTCCAGGGATCACCATTTGCTGGAGCAGACCTTGATGGTGCGGGTGGAGAAGTTCCCGATCCTGATGGACGCGCTCTTCGGTGCGATCCGGCCGTTGCTGAGCCGCTTCACCTTGAAGACGCCGGGCCGGCCGCGGAAGCGGCTCGTACCCTTGTTGTTTCGGGCGCTGGCGGCGACGCCCGGCCCCTCGACGGTGACAGACACCGGGCCCACGCGCGAGCAGTTGAAGACCAGCTTGACGAGTGCGTACGGCGGCGTCGCCGAGGCCGGGGAGGGCGCGATCCCGACGGCGGCCATGGCGACGCCCATCGCGAACGCGCCGGTGATGGCGGAACGCCGAACAATGCGCAACATGATGATCCTTTCCCGATGATCCCGGACAGTTTAGCCCTGCCTCCGCGATCGAGATCATCGGGCACCCCTGGGGGGCGGGTCACGATCGCCGGCGCTAAAAGGCCCCCGCCGCTGAATCCTCCGAAGTCCTCACGAAACCCGGGACGCGCTGTCATCCGGAACCGGTCCTCCATCGCGTCGATACCTATGACACCGTGAGAAAGGGAGCTTCGTGGATGGACGATGGTTTCGACAGCTTCGTAGTGCAACGCTACGACCGGTTACGACATACGGCCTTCCTGCTTACGGGAGACCTCGCGACCGCTGAAGACGTGGTGCAGACGGCACTGGCGAAGGCATGGGTGGCGTGGGGACGGATCAGGACCAACCCCGATTCCTACGTGTACCGGATCGTGGTGAACACCCATATCTCCTGGTGGCGCAGGAAATGGCGGGATGAGGTGCCGTCCGTGGACGTGCCCGAGCGTCCCGACCCCCACGACTTCACCACCGAGGTGGTCCGGCGGCAGGCGCTCCTGATGGCGATCGCCGGCCTGTCGAGGAGTCAGCGGGCCATCGTCGTGCTGCACTACTTCGAGCAGTTGACGCTCACCCAGTGCGCCGAGGTGCTCGGATGCTCGCTCGGGACGGTCAAGACGCAGCTCGGCCGCGCACTGAAACGGCTCCGCGTCGATCCGGAAATCCAGCCTGCGGAGGTGGAACGATGAGCTACACCGAAGAGCAGTTGCGCGCGGCTCTGGCCGAAGGCGTCGCTCCGGGCTCTCCTGACGTCCAGCAGATCGTCCGACGGGGCCGCCGCATCAGACGGCGCAGGAGGGCGGGTCTCACGCTCGCGGGCCTGGCCGTGGCCGCCACCGCTTCCTTGGGCGTTCAGGGCGTCTTGGTGGGAACGGCCCAGGTGGTGGAACGGCCGCCGACGACGGTGACGGTCTCGGCGGCACCCGGTCTGCCGCCCGAGAACAAGCAGGCTCTGCCTCCCGCTCCGTTGATCGCGAGTGAGTCGTCCGCCAGGGTGCCCGCCGAGAAGACGGTGAAGTTTCGGCCGTTGAGCTTCTTCACCTCCTACCGGATCGTCTGCGCCGACCCGGACGCGTGGGTGATCGTCCGGACGAGGAGGCAGGGCGGCACCGTGAGCCGGTGCGGGCCGAAGGGCATGACCATGAGCGAGAACAAGGAGTCGGCACCGTCCGGGTGGTTGAAGCGCACACAGGAGTTCGAGGTCTGGGTTCTGCCCGCCGACGCCCCGATCCTCAGCCCGAGGCGGGGCACCGGTCCCGACCCGTACGCGGGATGCACGGTGGCCAGGAAGGACGTGGGCTGGTGCGATGGCGAGTACCTTCCGATGCCGCTCGTACGGCAACCCGGTGCCCTGGAGAAGCTGGTCGCGGAGATCAGGTCGCGTCCGGGGGCATGGGCGGTCGGCGTCTACGACCGGGCGGACGCGACCGACCCCGTCCCGACGGTGACCCACACCATCACCGTGACGCCCACGGAATGAGGGCATGGCGCTCCTGACGCGCCGACGCGCACCGTCAGCGGGGGGCAGCGGAGGGGTGTGAGGTCCGGCCGCTATGCCGGGTTCAGGATTCGCGTACGACGAGGTGGCCCGCCACGACGTGGTGGCCTGGCTCCGGGTGGCCGTCGATGGCGGCCAGCAGGAGTTCGGCGGCGCGGCGGCCGATCTCCTCCAACCCCAGGTCGACTGTCGTCAACGGCGGCCGGGCAGCCTCCGCTACCAGGTCCCAGTTGTCGACGCCGACGACGCCGACCTGCATGGGAAGAGCGATCCCGGCCTCACGCAGCCCGTCGGTCACGCCGCGGGCCACCACGTCGTTGCCGCAGAAGATGCCGTCCACATCGGGGTGGGCTCGCAGCAGTTGGGCAGCGGCGAAGCGCCCCCATGCCTCGGTCCAGTTGCCGAAGAAGGGCTCGCCGACGAGGTCCAGGCCGTGACCGGCCAGCGCCTCGATCATGCCGTCGGCGCGTTCGCGGGCCGAGGCGTGGGAGTGCGGGCCGGTGATGTGGGCGATGCGCCGGCGGCCCGTCTTGACCAGGTGCTCCGCGGCCAGGCGGGCGGCGCCGCGCTCGTCGCTGACGACGTTGCAGTCGTGGGGGTCGCTGCTGGGCGCGAAGGCGTACACGACGGGGACGGGCAGGTCGTGGCCCAGGGGGCGGCGCGCGTCGGTGCGGCGCCCGGCGACGATGATGCCGTCGACCCTGCGTTCGAGCAGCTTGCGCAGGTGGTGCTGCTCGCGGATGGGGTCGTCGCGGCTGTCGCACAGGAAGGCGATCATCTCGCCGGCGGCCAGGGAGTCCTCGGCGCCGCGCATTACGGGGATGCTGAACCGGCCGTAGCTGTCGGTGGTGATGACGCCGACGGTGAACGTGCGCCCGGACAGCAGGCTGCGCGCGATGGTGTTCGGGGCGAAGCCCAGTTCCTCGGCCGCGGCGCGCACGCGGGCACGGGTCTCCTCGCGGAGATTGCCACGGCCGTTGAGCGCCTTGGACGCGGTGCCCAAGGACACGCCGGCCCTGGCGGCCACGTCCGCGATGCCGACGCGACGGCCTGCGGCCTGGGGAGAAAGATCCTCGGTCATGTGCTGTTCTTCGTGATAGGTGACGGGGGCTGCTCGATCACAAGAGTAAGCCGGAAATCATGCGGTCCCGCTGAGGAAAATTTTCCTACACGCTACATCAGCGAGAGCTGACGCCGATAGGCGGCCGGGGCCATCGCGGGCCACCAGCTCTTCATGGCGACGTTCTGAGCTTGGTTTTCGTGCTGCCCGGCGGGCAGGGGTCTTGACCGGTTCAGCGACACAGTCCTATGTTGACGGACGGGAAAACGTTTCATTCCTGTTTCCTGACGTGGCCATGCCGCCCTCACTCCCCCGTCCACCTGCGATCGATCCCGATGTCACCCGCGCAGCGGTGGGACGGCGTCTTCAGCGACCCTGCCGACCGCTCCGCGATCTCCACGAGAGGCAACAGCAGAACGTGCACATTCAAGACGCGCCGCCCCGAACCCGGATCATGGGCCCAGCCGTACCGCGAAGGCCGGCGCGACTTGCACCGATGCCGCTGGACGCGGCGCGGCTGGACCCCGCCTCCCTGCTCGGCGGCTGGCAGGAGCTCAACGCCGCGGCCACCATTGCGCACTGCGTCGACAACGTGGAGCGGACCGCCGCCATCGACAACTTCCGGCGCCTGGCCACGGCCGGCCCGGACGGCCCGCAGGGCACGTTCAGGGGCCCCTGGTTCGCCGACTCCGACCTGTACAAGACGCTGGAGGCCATCGGCTGGGAAGCCGGGCGCAGCGGCACCGACCGGTGGGCCGACCTGCTGTCGGAAGTGGCGGACCTGTTCGAACAGGTGCAGACCCCGGACGGCTACCTCAACACCTACGTCCAGGGCACCCCGGGCAGGGAGCCGTTCGCCGACCCCGAGTGGACCCATGAGCTCTACTGCGCGGGCCACCTCATGCAGGCGGCCGTGGCGCTGCATCGCGGCGGCGGCGACGGGCGTTTCCTCGCGGTCGCCCGGCGCGTGGCCGACCAGATCGTGCGCGAGTTCGGGGCGGACGGCCGGCCGGTCGTCGACGGCCATCCCGAGGTGGAGACGGCCCTGGTCGAGCTCTACCGCGAGACCGGCGACGAGTCCTACCTGCGCGCCGCCGAGCTGCAGGTCGAACGCCGCGGGCATCGCTCGCTGCACGTCGGCCGCTTCGGTTCGCAGTATTACCAGGACCACCTGCCGGTACGGGAGGCGACCGAGGCCATCGGACACTCGGTGCGGCAGCTCTATCAGGCCGCCGGGGTCACGGACGTCTACCTGGAGAACGGCGACGAGACACTGCTGGAGGCGATGGAGCGGCTGTGGGACAGCGCCTTCGGCACCAAGATGTACATCATCGGCGGGCACGGCTCGCGGCACCGCGACGAATCCTACGGCGACCCGTACGAGCTGCCCCCGGACCGCGCCTACGCCGAGACCTGCGCGTCCATCGCGGCCCTGCAGTGGTGCTGGCGGATGCTGCTGGCGACGGGCAGGGCCCGCTACGCCGAGGAGATGGAGCGCGCGCTGCTGAACGCGATCGCCGCCTCCATGGACGACACCGGCACCGCCTTCTTCTACTCCAATCCCCTCCAGTTGCGCACCGGCCACGACGGCTCGCACGAGGACGCGCCGAGCGAGCGCCTGCCCTGGTACAACTGCGCCTGTTGCCCGCCGAACCTGGCCCGCCTGCTGGCCTCGATGAACGGCTACGCGGCCACGTCCGGCCCAGAGGGGGTGCACCTGCACCTGCTCACGGCGGGCACGTTCACCGGGGAGAGGCTGACCGCCGTCGTCGAGACCGGCTACCCCTGGGACGGCGACGTGCTGGTGACCGTCAGCGGCGGCGGCGAACTGGCCGTCCGGGTACCGGCCTGGGCCACCGGCGCCACCGTCGCGGTGAGCGGGGGGCGCGTGCTCGCCGGCCCCGTCCCCGGCGACTACCTGCGCGTGGCGTGCGAGGACGGCGCCACGGTGCGCCTGACGCTGCCGATGACGCCGCGCCTGGTGCGCGCCGACGAGCGCGTCGATGCCGTGCGCGGCTGCGTGACCGTCATGCGCGGGCCGCTGGTGTACTGCGTCGAGCAGGCCGACCTGCCCGAGGACGTCCTGGTCGAGCAGCTCCGCCTCGACCCCTCGTCCCCTGTCGTCGAGGAGCGCACGCCAGGCGACGTCACACCCGTCCGGCTGCGCCTGTCCGGCACGATCCAGCCGCCGGAGGCGGAACTGTACCGCCCGTACGGCCCGGCTCCCGCGGCCCGTACGCCGATCACCTTCACCGCCATCCCGTACCACGCCTGGGCCAACCGCGGCCCTGGAGCCATGCGCGTGTGGATCCCGACCGCCTGACCGGCTTCCTCCCACCCCCCGCCGGGCCGCCCGGAGGCGGCCCGGCTCACCGCCCGCACGCGGCGCGGGCAGAAAGCGAAGTCACCATGAGAACTACGAGGCTCGCGGCCGTGGTGGCCGCTCTCGCGATCGCCGTCTCGGCCTGTGGGGGTGGCGACGGAGGTCAGACGTCGGCCGCGAGCGACAAGCCGACCGGCACCGCCACCTTGTGGGTGCGCGACAGCGCCAAGGGCTTCATCAGTCTCCTCACCGACCAGTACAACAAGACGCACGAGGGCAAGGTGACGGTCACGATCGTGCCGTCCGGCAGCTTCGTGCAGAAGTTCGGCACCGCGGCGGCCTCCGGGGCGGGACCGGACATCACCTCGATCGACCTGGTGTACGCGCCGTACTTCGCGTCCAAGGGCGTGTTCGAGGACCTCACCCCCGTGCTGAACTCGCTGACCTGGAAGGACGGGCTCAGCCAGGCGCACAGGAAGCTCGCGGTCTACGACGGCAAGACCTACGCCCTGCCGTTCACCGCCGAGGCGTCGGTCACCTTCTACAACAAGGACCTGTTCAAGAAGGCCGGCCTCGACCCCGACAAGCCGCCCGCGAACTACGCCGAGATGCTGACGGCGGCGCGGGCGATCCGCAAGCTCGGCAGCGACTACTACGGCTTCACCATGGCCGGCCAGTGCGGCGGCTGCAACATCTTCGAGTTCGCCCCGCACGTGTGGGCCAGCGGCGGGAAGATCCTGTCCGACGACGGCAAGTCCGCGCTGTTCGACAGCACCGAGGTCACCGACGCCCTGAGCTTCTACCGCCAGATGTGGACCGAAGGGCTCATGCCTCCCTCGGCGAAGACCGACGGCGGCAGCGTGCAGCCGCAGTCCTTCCAGAGCGGCAAGGTCGGCATGGTGAACCTGGGCGCCTTCTTCGTGCAGACGCTGGTGGCGGACAAGAAGTTCGACTTCGGGGCCACGCCGATCGTGGGCAAGGAGGGCGGCACCGCCTCGTTCGCGGGCGGCGACCAGATCGCGGTCACCAAGAGCGCCAAGAACAAGGCCGTGGCCTACGACTTCATCAAGTGGGCCACCAGCGAGGAGGCGCAGACCATCCTGGCGAAGAACTCCATCGTCCCGATCCGCACCGACCTCATCGACAAGATCTACGCGCCGCTCGACCCGCGCTACAAGGTGCTCGGCGAGGCGATGTCCACCGGGCAGACCCCGTACAGCGTGGTCGAGAACGCGATCATCAACGACAACAACGGCCCCTGGGCCAAGATGATCAACCAGGCGGTGTTCGGCGCCGGCGACATCAAGGCGGCGCAGGCCGCGGCGAAGCAGGCCGCCCAGCAGATCATCGACCAGGGCTGAGGACCGATGCCCGCCGCGGCGCCCGGCGTCGCGGCGGCGCGCACCACATCGGCCGAGCCGGCCGAAGGAGGGCTGCATGACCGAGACCGCTATCCCGAACGTGACGCCGAGCAGGCCGGGCACCGCCGTACCGGCGCGGCCACGCGGGCCCCGGCTCACCACCGGACGGCGCCGCCAGTTGCTGGGGATGGCCATGGTGGCACCCGCCCTGGCCGTCGTCACCGTGTTCTTCCTCGTCCCGCTCGTCATGACGTTCTGGATGTCGTTGCACGAGTGGCCACTGCTGGGCGAGCACCAGTTCGTCGGGCTCGCCAACTACATCAAGGCGCTGGACGACTCCGAGTGGCTGAACGCCATCCGCTTCACCCTCGAATACACCGCGCTGATCACCCCGATCCTGTTCGCCGCGGGCCTCGCGCTGGCCTTCCTCGTGCACCGCGAGAGCCGGGCGGCGCGGATCTTCCAGTCCGTCTTCTTCCTGCCCGTGGTGATCGGCTTCGCGGCGGCCGCGTACCTGTGGCTCTACCTCGCCCAGCCCGGCCTGGGCCCGCTGTCGGACCTGGCCGTACGATCCGGGCTCGGCAGCCGCGACACCAACTGGTTCGCCACCGCCACCAGCGGCCTGCTCATCGTCACCGCGATGGTGGTGTGGAAGGTCGCCGGCATGCAGATGCTCCTGCTGCTGTCGGGCCTGCAGTCGATCCCGGGCGAGCTGACCGAGGCGGCGCGCATCGACGGCGCCGGCCGGTGGAAGGTGTTCCGGCACGTCACGCTGCCGCTGCTGCGGCCGACCCTGGCGCTGGTGCTGGTCTTCTCCGTGGCCGGCTCCCTGCTGGCCTTCGACCAGTTCTACATCATGACCAACGGCGGGCCGTCCAACGGCACGATCACCGCCGTCTACCAGATCTACCGCACGTCCTTCATCAACTTCGAGCTCGGCTACGGCGCCGCGCTGTCGGCCATGCTCATGGTCGTGCTGGCCGCGGTCAGCGCCCTGCAGATGCTCCTACTGCGCAACTCGGACCACTCATGAACCTCATCGCCGACGTCCGCCGGACGCTCCCGCGCGCCGCCTGGTGGGCCGCCTGCCTGTGCGTCTCCGTCGTCACCCTCTATCCGCTGTACACGATGCTGTCGCAGTCGCTGAAGACGCCCGCCGAGGCGACGGAGAACCCGCCCACGCTCTACCCGCACGGGCTCTCGCCGGAGAACTACACGGCTCTCGGGAACACGGGACAGGTCGGCGTCTGGCAGCACGTCGGCAACAGCCTCGTGGTGGCCGCGGGCGCGACCCTGCTGACCGTGGTGCTGGCCACCCTGGCCGGCTACGGCTTCGCCAAGCTGCGCTTTCGCGGCAGCGGGGTGCTGTTCTTCGTCATCCTGGCCACCTTCATGATCCCGTTCCAGGCGATCATCACGCCGCTGTTCTCGATCCTGCACGGCATGGGGCTGAGCAACACGCTGCTCGGCCTCGCCCTCGTCTACACGACGTTCCAGCTCCCGTTCGGCATCTTCCTGATGCGCAACAGCTTCGCGGCGCTGCCGCCGAGCATCGAGGAGGCCGCTCTCACGGATGGCTGCGGGCTCGTCGGCGCGATGGCCCGCGTCCTGCTGCCGGTCGCGATCCCCGGCGTGATCAGCACCGCGCTGTTCACGTTCTTCGCCTCCTGGAACGAGTTCTTCGCGGCGCTGATCCTCGTCACCGACGAGGCCAAGTTCACCCTGCCCGTGACGCTGACCGTGCTCGCCTCCAACCAGCTCGGCACCCTCAACTGGGGCCTCACACAGGCCGGCGTCGCCGTCACCGCCATCCCGTGCATCGTGCTGTACCTGCTGCTGCAGCGGTACTATGTCACCGGCCTCGTCGCCGGCGCCGTCAAATGACGCCCCACCCGGAGCACACATGACCACCGCGCGTGTCACCCGCACCCCTCTCGCCGCCGGATGGACAGCCGAGGCGGGCGCGGCCGGCCGCATTCCTCCGCACGTACGGGCGTACGGCCCGATCCCCGCCACCGTCCCGGGAACCGTGCACACCGACCTGCTCGCAGCCGGCCTCATCGACGACCCCTACCTCGACGACAACGAGCGCACCCAAGGCTGGATCGGCGCAGCCGACTGGACCTACCGGCGCGAGCTGAGGTGGGAACCCGACGGCAGTGAACGCCAGGAACTCCTCTTCCACGGCATCGACACCGTCTCGGTCATCCGGCTCAACGGCGCCGTCCTCGGCACCACCCGGAACATGCACCGCAGCCACCGCTTCGACGTCACCGGCCTGCTCAACGACGGCGCCAACGATCTGGCCGTCGAGTTCACCTCCGCGATCAGGGCGGCCGACGCCGCCGGCGTCGAACTCGGCTACCGCCCCCACACCAACCACCACCCCTACAACGCGATCAGGAAGATGGCCTGCGCCTTCGGCTGGGACTGGGGCATCGACACCTCGACCTGCGGCCTCTGGCGGCCCGTCGTCCTGGAGACCTGGTCCGTGGCGGCGATCTCCGAGCTGCGGGCGGCCGGCGTCGTACGCGCGGGGATCCCGACGGCCGTCGTCGACGTGACGATCAGGCGCACCGACGACCGAGACCTGGCCCTGCACGTCACGGTCGCCGGCCGCAGCACCGTCCACTCCCTTGCCGGCGACCAGAGCCACGCCACCATCGAGATCGCCGCTCCGGACGCCGCACTGTGGTGGCCGCGCGGACACGGCCAAGCGGCGCTGCACGACCTGCGCGTCGAACTGCTGCACGCCGGAACCGTCCTCGACGGGCAGAGCCGGCGCATCGGATTCCGCACCGTCGAACTGCACACCGAACCGGACGAGAACGGCACCCCCTTCCGCATCGCGATCAACGGCCAGAACGTGCTCATCCGCGGCGCCAACTGGATCCCCGACGACGCCTTCCCCCACCGGGTGGACCGCCCGCGATACGCCCGAAGACTCGACCAGGCCGAATTCGCCGGCATCAACCTGCTCCGCGTCTGGGGCGGCGGCATCTACGAACTGGACGACTTCTACGCCGAGTGCGACGCACGCGGCATCCTGACCTGGCAGGACTTCCTCTTCGCGTGCGCCGCCTACGCCGAGGAGGAGCCCCTGTGGTCGGAGATCGAGGCCGAGGCGCGCGAAGCCGTGACCCGTCTCGGCTCACACCCGTCCCTGGTGCTCCTCAACGGCAACAACGAGAACCTCTGGGGGCACCAGGAGTGGGGCTGGACCTCCGGGCTCGACGGGCAGACCTGGGGAGAGCGCTACTACTACGACCTCCTCCCGGGGATCGTGAACGAGCTCGCCCCGCACGTCGCCTACACGCCCGGCAGCCCGTACAACCCCGCGCGCGGCGACCGGCAGAACGACCCGGCTCACGGAACCGTTCACATCTGGGACGTGTGGAACGAGAAGGACTACCAGCACTACCGGGACTACCGCCCCCGATTCGTGTCGGAGTTCGGCTGGCAGGGCCCACCGACCTGGTCGACGCTCACCCAGTCGATCTCGGACGACCCGCTCACGCCCGAGTCGCCGGGAATGCTCGTCCATCAGAAAGCCGCACGGGGCAACACGAAACTGACCAACGGTCTCCTGCGCCATCTCCCGCTTCCGCGCGACATGCGCGACTGGCACTGGGCCATGTCGCTGAACCAGGCCGTCGCCGTCCGTACCGGCATCGAGTGGTTCCGCTCGCTCACCCCCCTGTGCACGGGCACGATCGTGTGGCAGCTCAACGACTGCTGGCCTGTCACCTCATGGGCGGCGGTGGACGGCTACGGCCGCCGCAAACCGATGCTCTTCGCCCTGCGGCACGCGCACGCCGAACGACTGCTCACCATGCAGCCGGACGACGGCGATCTGACGGTGACCGCCGTCAACGACACCGCGCGGCCGTGGTCCGGCACCCTCACCCTCGACCGGCGCCGCTACGACGGAACCGTCCTGACCAGCGAGAGAACCCCGCTCGAGATACCGCCTCGCGGCAGCGCCACCCACGTCGCGAGCCCGGCCCTGGCGACGCCCGGGGACGCCGCGGGCGAACTGCTCGTCGCCACGTTCTCCGGCGCCCGCGCACACTGGTTCTTCACCGAGTACCGGGAATCCGGCCTGGAAGCGCCGAAGGCGCAGGTCACCGCGGCGCGAACACCCGACGGCTGGGCGGTGACGATCCTCGCCGCGAATCTGCTGCGGGACGTCGTGCTGTTCGCCGACCTGCTGGATCCGGAGGCGGTCGTCGAGGACGGCCTCGTCACACTCCTGCCCGGCGAGACCGTCACCATCCGCGTCCGGGGCGCCGTGGACGCCGGCCCGGGTGACTTCGCGGGTGCGCCCGTGTTGCGCAGCGCCAACGACCTGCTGGTCACCGAGTCGTAGCGGGGTGAGCCCGCGGGCAGGAGTGCGGCAAGCCGGTGTTCGCGCCACCGCCCGAGGACATCGTTCCACCGCCGGACACCCCCCAACGGGTCGAACCCTGCGGTGATCTAGGTTTGTGACTGTGCGGATCATCTCCCTGAACGCCTGGGGCGGCGCCATGTTCGACGACCTCGCGCCCTGGCTCGACACGTGTGACGCCGACATCCTGTGCCTGCAGGAGGTGACGCGCACTCCGGATCTCGGCGGCTGGACCCGGTTCGACGACGCGCACCGGTCGCTGCCGCAACGCGCGAACCTGCTGGCCGACGTCCGCTCGCGGCTGCCCCGCCATCACGACCTGTTCGCCGTCAGCGACACCGGACCGGTCCGCGACCACGAGCGACGCGTCCACCACCAGGACTTCGGCGTGGCCACTTTCGTCGCCGAGACGCTTCCTGTCGTCGGACTGCGGACGGCGTTCGTGCACGGCGGCTACGCCGAACACCACGACGACTGGCCGAGCCAGAACCGGCCCAGAACCGCGCTGGCGGTACGCGTCCTCGACCGCCGGGCGGACCGGTTCGTCACCGTCGTCAACCTGCACGGCCTGCGGGACGCGAGTGGCAAGGCCGACACCCCGGCCCGCCACGCACAGGCCGAGCGGCTCGCCGAACTCATCACCGGGGTCCGCGAACAGGGCGACCTGACGGTGGTCTGCGGCGACCTCAACCTGCTGCCCGGCAGTCACACCTTCCGGATCCTGGCCGGGCTCGGCCTGACCGACCTGGTCGGGGACGCCGACACCAGGACCTCCCACTACGCCAAGCCCGTCCGGCACGCCAGCTACCTGCTCGTCTCCGACCCCGCCGCCGTGGAACGGTTCGAGATCATGACCGCGCCCGAGGTGTCCGACCACCGCGCCCTGATGGTGCAGACCGTCACCGCGCCGTAGCCGGAGCTGAGCGGCCGAGATATCGGCGCAGGGCTTCTCGCCCGCCCGGAACGAAGGGCCCTCGATCGACCACCTTCCGCAGTTCGAGCTCCGTGAGCCAGGCATACCACGCGATCTCGGACGGATCTGCAGCCAATGGCTCGGCGATCAAAGCCTCGTGCACCCCGAACCAGACAGGGCTGATCCCCTCCTGGCACAGGAACGTGAACAGAAAGCGGACCGGGACGCCGGCGCCCAACTCCTCAACGAGTTCGCGGGCCGCCGCGTCCTCATACGATTCGCCTACGCCCACGGCGCCGCCGACCAGCACGTCGTAGTGGCCGGGAAAGCGCACATGCCCCTCGGCTCGGCGCAGCACGAGGATCCGCCCCGTCGGATCGCGGCAGATCGTCGTCGCGATCCGATGCATCCACCGCCGACGCACCGCCTCCGCGCGCTCCACGACTTCCAGCACGCGGTCCTGTTCATCCACCCGCTCGATCAGCTCACCCACGCAGCACACGGTCGCAGACGCCACTGACAACCTGGTTCCGACGGCTGGCACCTTTCCGGGCGCTCGCCTGGTTGGCCGCGATCATCGTCCAGCCTGGGGCGCTACAGTGGCGGGAATGCCGACGAGCCAGGAACGCCCCCCGACGGTCATCGTGGTGATCCCGACCTACAACGAGGCCGGCAACCTGCCGGTGATCGCCGAGCAGCTCCTGGCGTTGCCGCTCGACGGGCTGCGGCTGCTCGTGGTGGACGACAACTCCCCCGACGGCACCGGCAAGATCGCCGACGGGCTGGCGGCCGGCCATCCCGGCAGGGTCGAGGTCGTGCACCGGCCGGGGCGCCAGGGCCTCGGCCGCGCCTACGTCGACGGGCTGAGCACCGCGCTGGCCCACGGCGCCGACTACGTGGTCCAGATGGACGCCGACCTGTCCCACCCGGTCGACGCCGTACCCCGGCTGCTCGGCACGGCCGAGGCCACCGGGGCGGCGTGCGTGATCGGCAGCCGTTACGTCCCCGGCGGGACGCTCGCGGCCGAATGGAGCCGGCACCGGCGGGCGCTGTCGGCGTGGGCGGGCCTCTACGTACGGACGATCCTGCGGATGCGGCTGCGCGACGTCACGGCCGGCTTCAAGATCTGGCGCGCCGCCCGCCTGGCCGAGCTCGACCTGGCCGGCGTCTCCTCCGGCGGCTACAGCTTCCAGGTCGAGATGCACTACCGGGCGACCAAAGCCGGGATGACGATCGTGGAGATCCCCATCCACTTCTCCGACCGCCACGCCGGAGCCTCCAAGATGGGCCTGCGGGTGCAACTCGAATCCGCCCTGATGCCCTGGCGCCTCCTGTTCAAACGCTGATTCCCGCACCTCCACCGGCAACGTCCGTACGTGTCCCCTGCCTCCTGGCATCCGGCGTTCCGCCGCGCCGGGCGTCAGGCTGTAAGTTCATTGACGCACGGATCCACCGGCGCTCGCCCGGATGGAGGTCGACGGCATCGGCGTTGTGGACGGGGCTGCTCTCCGCGTCACGAATGCATCAAGGGTCAAATTCCGGGATTTCTGAATTGCTGGATTGCCAGGCGAATACGTTTCAAGATCCCGATCTGCCGTCGTGCGATTCGTCGCTGCCGTTCCTTGGCGGCCTGTTCGATCGCCCGTATGTCCAGCAGTCGTTCCACGCGAGCGGAAACGAGTTCGGCGATCTCGGTGGCGCCGGCCGTCCGCTCGGTGCGGTGTTTCGTGCGTACCTCCCAGGCTGCCTCGCCGGCCCAGGTGAGCAGAGACAGCGCCGCACCGGTGAGGAGGCCGGCCCAGTAGAGGGAACGCTCGGCCGCCTTCTGAGCGGGCATGGAGGTGAAGGTGCCGAACTGAGAGGATACGGCGCTCGTGCCGGTCGAATCGTAGGCGGATTCCGGTGTCAGGTTGATCGGCTTCGCTGCCGCCCGCCAGTAGAGGCCCGGGCCCTTATAGTCCGCCGAGGTCACCTCGGGCTTGATGTTGGTGACGTCCTCGTCCGTGAGATGAACGTTCCAACTGGCTGAGATCGCGGCCACAGCGTCACGCTGCCCCACCACGCTGAAACCGGGTAGATGCACGCTGAGGGCCGGCCCGTTCCGGGCGAACAGCGGAGTACGCAGCGTGCCGGTGATCCAGAACCAGCGGTCTGTTCCGCACGTCTCGCCGGCCAAGAGGGTGGTGAAGGAGGTGGCTCCAGGCTTTTCGACGCTTGGACTCTCCGTCTCCGTCACCTTGGCCGTCCCGCCCGACAAAGTAATTGTCTGGGTACGAAGGTCGTGCAGGTAGATGGTCGTCGGCGTGCATGGGGAAGTGCTTCCCGGCTGGGCCGGGACTTCCGCCTGGAACTCCATGCGGAAATAGGAGGGGTTTTCTTCGGTCATGTAGAAGGTGATTGCGATGTTCTTGGGGACGCTGCCCAGGTTGAGGTGAACCCCTCCTGAGTCGGGAACGCTGGGGAATGTGGTGATCGCGTTCTCGTACTCCCGCGTCCCGAACAGCATCATGATCAACGCGAGCAAGGACAGGGACACCGGTAACCGCCATGGCCCGGTGAACAACCGGGCCACCTTGTTCCTCAGCTCGTTGGGCTGCGGGTCCTCGGCGTCCGGCCCGTCATCGGGCGGTCCCGAGCGATCAGAGACGGTGTGAGGCACATCAATACCATCCCCCCAGAAGTCGTGATCTGTTCTCATCGAGTGATGTCTCTCAGGGAGAATGCGCCGCTGCTGCTCAGCTCGCTGTGTCGGCGCCTCCGGTCAACGATGCGTACGCCGGCATCACCGCTGGTCATGGGCCGGGCTCTCACCTCACAGCGAGAGGGGGCACCGCTCCCTGTTCTTGATCGACTGGCTTGGACAACCGACGATCATCGGCTTGGTATGACGCGGACGGAGTCGGCGCGAGTGACAGGCCGGCCTGCTCCTGAACCAGAGCGCTGGTCCAGCGCCCTCAACTCAAGAACTGTTGCTTACCCACAAGGAGGCTCCCCCATGGCCAATGCCCGCCTGCTCCGATACCGCACCACCACCAGTCCAGCCCCGCTCCAAGCCGGCAGCCCCGACAAACCCGCCGCCAACACCATCAACATCAACGTCTCCAGCCCCGTCGGCCAAAATATCTACTGCACCAAAATTGACATCGCCCTTCCGGTCAGCGAACCGGAAGACGGCGGCGCCTACTTCACCGAAAACCCCCAAGTATCGACCGACAACGAAAAATGGAGCACTGCCTCTGTCCAGATCAAATCTGGACAGGAACTCGGACTGGAGTTGCCCCGGTTCGATAGACACATCAGGGCTTGCGACTACGCGGCAGCATAGTCGAGGTCTTGGGCGTTCTTGAGCGTGTGTCGACGTTCGTAT
>NZ_SSXE01000161.1 GCF_021699195.1 Nonomuraea sp. MG754425
CAGCCCTCCGCCGCCGACATCAGGCCACAGCGCGCAGGCACCACTTCCGGCAGCGCCTGCGCCTCCAACACATGCAGATCTAGCTATGTAGTACTAGGGGCACCGCTCAGGCGACGTCCAGGTACGCGCTGGGCGGCGCCGACTCCAGCCACGCCAGGAACCCAGTCATCGCATCGGCGCTCATCGCCAGCGACAACCCCCGGGTGCTCCCCGTGCAGTCGACCGCGAAGAACCCCCCGTCGATCTCCCGCCGGGCGGAAACGACAAGGCCGCGCCTCGCGATAGCGTGACGCGGCCTGATTCGAACGCCGAGCAGCGGGATCCAGTGGAGCTCCCCGTCGGCATAACGGGCTACTCCGCTCTGCCACCCGCGCTCACCCACTTGCAGTCGACAGGGCACACTTCCCCGCGACCGCGCCAGCGTGACCCCACGTAGCACGATGAGGGCGGCCAGCAGCACTACGAGAGTCACAACCGTCGCTACCATGCCGCCCCCCTGAAAGCCGCTTGATATGTATTAAACCTCTTCGCCCGCCGCACGCAGCCGAGCCCTGGCACGCTTGGCCTCGATCGCCGCGTCGGCGTCTTCCTGGTTGGCCTCGATCGAGGCCTGAGCCCGGTCGAGAGCGTCGCGGGCAGCCGCGACATCGACCTCGGAGCCGAGCTCGGCCACCTCGGCCAGCACGGACACCTCGTCGTCGGCCACGGAGATGAAGCCCCCGTGCACCGCCGCCACCAGCTCCGGCTCGCCTTCCCGCTTCACGCGCAGCACTCCGCCCTCGACGAGGACGCCGAGCACAGGCGCGTGTTGCGGCATGATACCGATCTCGCCGTCCACGGTCTTGGCAATCACCATGTCGGCCTCGCCCGACCAGATCTCACGCTCGGGTGAGACAACCCCTACGCGTAGCCTCGCCACTTGGGTTGGTTCCTTTCCGATCAGGTGGTGGCACGACGCTCAGCGCCGCACCACCACCGTGGAAGCGATTAGCGGCGCTCGAGTTCCTTGGCCTTCGCGATGGCCTGGTCGATGCCGCCGACCATGAAGAACGCCTGCTCGGGCAGGTGGTCGTACTCACCCGCGCAGAGGCCCTTGAAGGAGGCGATGGTCTCGTCGAGCGGCACGGTCTCGCCCGGCTGGCCGGTGAAGGCCTCGGCCGCGTACATCGGGTGCGACAGGAAGCGCTCGATGCGGCGGGCCCGCTGGACGGTGACCTTGTCCTCCTCGGAGAGCTCGTCGATACCGAGGATCGCGATGATGTCCTGGAGCTCGCGGTACTTCTGCAGGATCCGCTTGGTCTCCTGGGCCACCCGGTAGTGCTCCTCGCCCACGATCTGCGGGTCGAGGATCCGGGAGGAGGAGTCGAGCGGGTCCACCGCGGGGTAGATGCCCTTCTCCGAGATCGGCCGCGACAACACGGTCTGCGCGTCGAGGTGCGCGAACGCGTTGTGCGGGGCCGGGTCGGTGATGTCGTCGGCGGGCACGTAGATCGCCTGCATGGAGGTGATCGAGTGACCGCGCGTCGAGGTGATGCGCTCCTGGAGCACACCCATCTCGTCGGCCAGCGTGGGCTGGTAACCCACCGCGGACGGCATCCGGCCGAGCAGCGTGGAGACCTCGGAACCGGCCTGCGTGAAGCGGAAGATGTTGTCGATGAACAGCAGCACGTCCTGCTTCTGCACGTCGCGGAAGTACTCCGCCATCGTCAGCGCGGACAGCGCGACGCGCAGACGGGTGCCCGGCGGCTCGTCCATCTGGCCGAAGACGAGCGCGGTGTCCTTGAGGACGTCCGCCTCCTCCATCTCCAGCCAGAGGTCGTTGCCCTCACGGGTGCGCTCGCCCACACCGGCGAAGCACGAGGTGCCACCGAAGTTACGGGCGACACGGCGGATCATCTCCTGGATGAGCACCGTCTTGCCCACGCCGGCGCCGCCGAACAGGCCGATCTTCCCACCCTGCACGTACGGGGTGAGCAGGTCGATGACCTTGATGCCGGTGACGAGCAGCTCGGTACGGGACTCGAGCTGGTCGAAGGGCGGCGACGGCCGGTGGATGCCCCACCGCTCGCTGATGTTGAGCGAGGAGGTGGGCACGTCGAGCGTCTCGCCGAGCGCGTTCCACACGTGGCCCTTGACGACGTCGCCGACCGGCACCGAGATCGGATTGCCGGTGTCGGCGACCGTCTGGCCGCGGACCAGGCCGTCGGTGGGCTGCATGGAGATGGCGCGGACGAGGTTGTCACCCAGGTGCTGGGCGACCTCGAGCGTCAGGGTCTTGACCTCGCCGCCGAGGGTCACCTCGACCTTGAGCGCGTTATAGATGTCGGGCATCGACTCGACGGAGAACTCCACGTCGACGACGGCGCCGGTGACTCGTGCCACGCGGCCGGTGCCGGCCGCGGCGGCTTCTACAGTTTCAACAGCCTCTGCAGTCATTTCACTCTTTCCCCGCTGCGGCGTCAGCCAGCGCGTTGGCGCCACCGACGATCTCGCTGATTTCCTGGGTGATCTCGGCCTGGCGAGCCTGGTTCATCTGCTGGGTGAGCACCCGCATCAGCTCGTTGGCGTTGTCGGTCGCGGACTTCATCGCACGCCGCCGGGCGGCCTCCTCGGAGGCGGCCGACTGGAGCAGCGCGGTGAAGATGCGCGACTCCACGTAACGCGGAAGCAGCGACTCCAGCACGTCACCGGCGGTCGGCTCGAACTCGAAGTACGGCGGGATCGCGGTGGACTCCGTCGCCTCGGTCTCCTCGACCTCCAGCGGCAGCACCCGCTTGACCACGACGTTCTGCGTGAGCATCGAGACGAACTCGGTCGAGACGATATGGATCTCGTCGATGCCGCCCTCGTCCTTGAACGAGTCGATCAGCGTGTTGGCGATCTCCTTGGCGTCGGCGTACGCCGGTCGGCGCGAGAAGCCGACCCAGCTCCCGCCCATCGTCCGGCCGCGGAAGGTGTGCCACGTGACACCCTTGCGCCCGGTGACGAACGGGACGACGGTCAGCCCGCGGCTCTGCAGCAACCCGCGCAGGGCCTCGGCCTCACGCAGCACGTTGGCGTTGAAGCCGCCGCAGAACCCGCTGTCGCTGGTGACGATGAGGACGCCCGCCTTGGCGGGGTTCTCATTCGCCACGGTCAGCGGATGGTCGACGCTGGCCGCGTTGCTGACGACGCCGGTGACGGCGCGAGTGATCTCACGCTCGTACGGCAGCGCCGCCTGCATCCGCTGCTGCGCCTTCACGATCCGTGAAGAGGCGATGAGCTCCTGGGCGCGCGTGATCTTCGCGGTCGACTTGACCGAGTTGATCCGCCGCCGCAGCAGCCTTAGCTGGGCACCCATGTCCTACTTCTCCGCCGCCGGACGGACGACCTTCTTGATCTTCTCCTGGCCGACCTCGTCGGCCGCCAGCGGCGCCACCGGCTCGTCCTTGACCAGCAGCTCACCCGAGGAGGTGGTGAAGCCCTTCTTGAACTCCGTGATGGCGTCCTTCAGGACGGTCACCGCGTCGTCCGACAGATCGCGCGTCTCGCGGATGCCGTCGAAGATCCCCTTGCGCGAGGACTGGAGGTAGTCGAGGAACTCCTGCTCGAAGCGGCGGATGTCCTCGGTCGGCACCTCGTCCAGCTCACCGGTGGTGCCGGACCACACCGACACGACCTGCTTCTCGACGGGGTACGGCGAGTACTGCGGCTGCTTGAGCAGCTCGACCAGCCGCTGACCACGCTCGAGCTGGGCGCGGGAGGCGGCGTCGAGGTCGGAGGCGAACGCGGCGAACGCCTCCAGGTCGCGGTACTGCGACAGCGACAGCTTCAGCGTGCCGGCGACCTTGCGCATGGCCTTGACCTGCGCGGAGCCACCGACTCGGGAGACCGAGATACCGACGTTGATGGCCGGACGGACACCGGCGTTGAACAGGTCCGTCTCAAGGAAGCACTGGCCGTCGGTGATGGAGATGACGTTGGTCGGGATGAACGCCGACACGTCGTTGCCCTTGGTCTCGATGATCGGCAGACCGGTCATCGAGCCGGCACCCATGTCGTTGGAGAGCTTGGCGCAGCGCTCCAGCAGCCGGGAGTGGAGGTAGAAGACGTCGCCGGGGAAGGCCTCACGGCCCGGCGGGCGACGCAGCAGCAGGGACACGGCGCGGTAGGCGTCGGCCTGCTTGGTCAGGTCGTCGAACACGATCAGGACATGCTTGCCCTGGTACATCCAGTGCTGGCCGACGGCCGAGCCGGTGTAGGGGGCAAGGTACTTGTAGCCGGCCGGGTCGGAGGCGGGGGCCGCGACGATGGTCGTGTACTCGAGCGCGCCGGCCTCCTCAAGACGCGCCTTGACCTGCGCGATCGTCGAGCCCTTCTGGCCGATGGCGACGTAGACGCAGCGGACCTGCTGCTCGGGGTCGCCGGACAGCCAGCCCTCACGCTGGTTGAGGATGGTGTCCACGGCGATCGCGGTCTTGCCGGTGCCACGGTCACCGATGATCAGCTGGCGCTGGCCACGGCCGATCGGCGTCATGGCGTCGATCGCCTTGATGCCGGTCTGCAGCGGCTGCTTCACCGGCTGCCGCTGAACGACGGTGGGGGCCTGCAGCTCAAGGGCACGCGTGCCCTCGGCCTCGATGGCGCCCTTGCCGTCGAGCGGGTTACCCAGGGGGTCGATCACACGGCCGAGGAAGTTGTCGCCGACGGGCACGGACAGGACCTCGCCCGTCCGGCGGACCGTCTGGCCTTCCTCGATGCCGCTGAACTCGCCCAGTACCACGGCACCGATCTCACGGGTGTCGAGGTTAAGTGCCAGGCCGCGCGTGCCGTTCTCGAACTCGAGCAGCTCGTTCGCCATCGCCGAGGGAAGGCCGGAGACATGGGCAATGCCGTCGCCGGCGTCGACGACGGTCCCGATCTCCTCGCGCGCGGCGCCTTCCGGTTCGTACGCCTGGACGAAGCGCTCAAGCGCGTCCCGGATCTCGTCCGGCCGGATCGTAAGCTCCGCCATCTCTACTCTGTCTCCCTCTTCGCCTAGCCGGCCAACCGGCGGCGGACTTCTTCGATTCGTCCCACAATGGTGGTGTCGATGATCTCGTCGCCGATGCGGACCGAGAACCCACCGAGCACTCGCTTGTCCACCTCGACGTTCAGGTGCACGTCACGGCCGTAGGAGGTGCGCAGCCACGCCGTCAGGCGCTGCTTCTGCTCCTCGGTCAGCTCGACCGCGCTGCGCACCACCGCCACGAGGCGCTGGCGCTGCTGGGCCACGAGCTGACCGACCTCTTCCAGGCCGGTTTCCAGGCTACGTCCCCGTGGGTGCACCACGAGTTGCGTGATCAGACGCAGGCTGGACGGGGCGACCTTGCCCTCGAGCAGGCTGCGCAGCAGTTCGCGCTTGCCCTCCTCGGGAGCGGCCGCATCGGCGAACGCGCGGCGCAGGCCGGGATTGGCGGCGACGATGCGGCCGAAGCGGAAGAGCTCGTCCTCCACGTCGTCGAGCCGGCTCTGGCCCTCCGCCTCCGCCGCCGCGGCGACGACGCCGAGCCGTTCGAGCACGTCGGCCAGGTCACCGGCGCGCGACCACTTGGCCGAGACCGCCGACTCGGTGGTGGCCTGGGTGGCCGCGCCCACCTTGCCGCCGAGCAGCGAGCCGACGACGCCGGTCTTCTGCTCGGCCGCCCTGGCCGGGTCGGACAGGGCGCGGCGCAGGCCGTGCTCGCGGTCGAGCAGATCCGCGACCGCGAACAACTCATCGGAGAGCGTACCGAGGTCGGCGCTCCCGGCGACCGCGTTGAAGCGCTCTTCGACCTCGGCCAGCGAGGTCCTGCTCAACCCTCTCATCGGTCGCTCACCCGCTCAGCGCGGTGGGTTCGCTCCCGCATCAGCGCACCGCCTGCGCGTTGGAGCTCTCCAGCTCGTCGAGGAACCGGTCGACGATGCGGCTCTGGCGGACCTCGTCCTCCAGGGACTCGCCGACGATGCGACCGGCCAGGTCGGTCGACAGGCGCCCGATCTCGGTACGGAGCTGGGCGAACGCCGCCTGGCGGTCGGCCTCGATCTGCGTGTGCGCGGCCTCCACGAGACGGCGGGCCTCGGCCTGCGCCTCCTCGCGAAGCTCGACCTTGATCTGCGCGGCCTGCTCGCGAGCTTCCTCGCGCAGCCGGGCCGCGTCGCGACGGGCCTCTTCGAGCTGCTCGGAGTAGCGCTTCTGCAGGGCCTGAGCCTCCGCCTGCGCCTCCTCCGCCCTCTTGATGCCGCCCTCGATCGCGTCGGTCCGCTCGGCCAGCGTCTTCTGGATACGCGGGACGAGCATCCTGCCGACGACGAAGAAGACGACGAGGAACGCGAAGATACCGACGACGAGCTCGTACGTGTGCGGGAGGAGCGGGTTGAACTCACCCTCCTCCGCCGCGAGGAGCGTAGCTGCCAGTTTCATTGGTGCAGCCTTTCGTCAGGGATTCTTCTGGTCTTTAGAGGTTCGCGAAGAGGAACGGCGCGACCAGACCGATCAGGGCGAGGGCCTCGGTGAGCACGAAGCCGAGGAGCATGTTCTGACGGATCAGCCCGTACGCCTCCGGCTGGCGGGCGATGGCCTGCACGCCCTGGCCGAAGATGATGCCGACGCCGATGCCGGGGCCGATGGCGGCGAGACCGTAACCGATGGCGGTGACGTTGCCGGAGACCTCAGCGAGAACGCTCATTACTGTTATTCCTTTACTGGACGGCCGGTGAAGTGGAGTCTCACCGGTCATGGATATTCCGGTATGTGGTTCTCAGTGCTCTGCGTGCAAGGAGCCACCGATGTACATCGATGCCAGCATCGCGAAGAGGAACGCCTGCAGGAACTGAATGAAGATCTCGAAGCCGGTGAAGATGATCGTCATGACCACGCCGATGACGCCGACGGGCGCACCCAGCGGCGTGAGCTTCTCGAACAGGAACCAGAACCCGACCATGCTGAAGAACGCGAGCAGCATGTGCCCGGCGAACATGTTGGCGAAGAGCCGGACCGCGTGCGTGAACGGCGCGATGATCATGTTCGAGAGGAACTCGATCGGCGACAGCAGCAGGTAGATCGGCTTCGGCAGCCCGGGGGGGAACATCATGTTCTTGAAGTAGCCGCCCACGCCCTGGTGCTTGAAGCCGAGGTAGATCTTCAGCACGTAGATCGAGAGCGCGAGCACCGCCGGGAAGGCGATGTGCGAGGCCACCGGGAACTGGGCGATCGGTACGACACCCATCAGGTTCCAGACGAGGACCAGGAAGAACAGCGTCAGCAGCAGGCCCATGAACCGGTCGGCGTCCTTGCCCAGGAAGGGCCGGGCGACCTGGTCGCGGACGAACATGTAGCCGTATTCGACGACGTTCTGCACGCCTCTGGGCACGAGCTTCGGCTTGGAGAAGGCCGCCCAGGTCAGGCCGATCACGATGACCGCGCTGAGGACCGCCAGCAGAACCGGCTTCGTGAACCATTCGACCCCGGGGATGATCGGGGCCAGGTCGAAGAGTTCGTTCGGCGTCGGCGCGGAGAACTCATCACCGTGGGCTGGGGCCGTCAGCGTAATCACGCGGCGTTCCCTTCAACGTCGTAGTGGATCACAAGGGTTTCCTCGGCGAAGTTTTCGCTACGTCGGACTAGCGAGAGAACTTCCGGTAGGCGAGATAGCCGGCAAGCACCAGCCCCAGGACGGTGCCTATGGGGAAGAACGCGGACATGTCTAGCCAGCGGTCCAGCAACCAGCCGATTCCGCCATAGATGATCATCCCGGCGAGCAGATAGCTGGGGATCGACCACATGGCGTCGGCGAAGTCGCGACCGTCTTCTTCCGGCCGGCGTTCCTGTGCGCTCATCGCGGCCCCGACGATAGCAGGCAAGTGGAGGACTAGTCATATCGGACCCCGCCCATGAGCGAGACTCATGAGTCACCCTTGCCGGGGACCTTGGCCTCGGGGTCGACGTAAAGCATCTTGGTCTTGATGAAGGCCCGCACCTCGAAGGCCGTCCACACCAGTGTGCAGACCACGACCGACCAGGCGAAGGACTGAGGATTCCAGGCCGTCGTGTCGCCGAAGACGCTCAACACGATCATGATGGCGACGACCTTGACCAGATAGCTGAGCATCGCGGCGATCGCCATGATCTGGGGGCTGACGCGGGCGGCGTAGGAGACCGCCACCACGCTGATGCTGAAGAACACCCCGACGAGCAAGGTGCCGATGGCCGCGCCCAGCGCCCCCTCGCCTCCTGCCGTCAGGAGCGCGACCACGACGGCGACCACTCCAACCGCCAGGGTCGGAATCGCGGCGCTCTTGAGTACGCGCACGTCGTTGGCCTGCATCGATGCTCCATCAAACAAGTTATCAAGCGAGCGTTTGCTACCTCCAGAACCGGTCAGTCTGGAGTCCCTGCTCGTGAAAGATATCACAAGCTCACGGAAGACCGCTTTTACCTGCCGTTTCTAGTTCACGATCACGAACGACTCGGAAAGGCGGGAATGACCGGTTTCCCCTCGGCCGACGCCCGCTCGGGCGAGGAGCCGTCGGCCGGCGGCGCCTGCCGCCTGGCCGGGGGGTCCGGCGGGATCGCCGGCATCGGGCCCGTGGGCGGGCCGTCGTCGTTGTCGGGCCGCTTGCCACGCGGCGTGGTGTGCGCCCCGCCCCTGCCCCGCCAGCGCGGGGCCGCCATGAGCACGAGCACGAGCAGCGCCAGCACGCTGAAGGCGAGGAACAGCAGCAGCGGCACGCCCACACGTGACATCAGCACCACGCCGAACGAGAACAGGAACGCCCACGCGTACATGATCAGCACGGACCTGCGCATCGAGTGGCCGATGTCGAGCAGCCGGTGGTGCAGGTGACCGCGGTCGGGCGCGAACGGCGACAACCCCTGCGAGGTGCGGCGCACCACGGCCGTGATGAGGTCGACCAGCGGCAGGATCAGCACCCCTGCGGGCAGGATCAGCGGCAGCAGGACCGGGAACTTGTTCACGCTCTCGATGGCCGCCGGGTCGAGGGGCGTCACCGTCACGATGGAGGAGGCGAGCACCAGGCCGATCAGCATGGCCCCGGTGTCGCCCATGAAGATCTTCGCCGGGTGGAAGTTGTGCGGCAGGAAGCCCAGGCAGGTGCCGATGAGCACGGCGGCGATGGCCGCGGTCGTGGTGATGTTGCCGGCGCTCATGCTCTGCGCCAGGAAGACCGAGTACGCCCAGGTGGCCATGGCCGCGATGCACACCACCCCGGCCGCGAGCCCGTCGAGCCCGTCGACGAAGTTGACCGCGTTGATCGTGACCACCACGACCAGGATCGTGATGACCGTGCTGAGCGTGTAGTCGAGGCTGGTGGAGCCGCCCCAGTCCTTCGGCAGCGGGATGTAGAGCAGGCGCAGGTTGAAGAAGACCAGCACGCCCGCGGCCGCGATCTGCCCGCCGAGCTTGATGAAGGCGTCCATGCCCCACCAGTCGTCGAGGAAGCCGGTCAGCGTGATGAGCCCGCCGGCCACGATCAGCGCCGTGACCACGTCGGCGTCGTAGGCGGCGAGCGCGTCGCCGGTGTGGGTGAGATGGCTGGCGGTCAGCAGGCCGACGACCAGGCCGCCGTACATCGCCAGGCCGCCCAGCCTGGGTGTCGGCTTGGTGTGCACGTCACGCTCGCGAACCTCGGGCATGGCGCCGATGCGGATGGCGAAGCGGCGCACCAGCGGCACCAGCAGATACGTCACCGCCGCCGAGATGAGCGCCATGAACAGGTATTCGCGCACAGACCTAGTTTCCCGGATGCTCCGGCCGACTGTGACCGGAAAACGACTCAGACCAGCTTAATATTCGCTGAGATATGGACGATGGATGGCGAGAAGCGCCGCCACTCTTTCCCTGACCTCCGCTGAACTGCCAGGACTTCGCACCGCCCGGCTCACGAGCGTGCCGATCTCTTCAAGATCCTGGAGCCCCATCCCCTGCGTGGTCACGCAGGGCGTGCCGACGCGGATGCCCGAGGCGATCGCGGCCGGCTCGGGGTCGTACGGGACGGCGTTGCGGTTCAGCGTGATCCCGGCCGCCGCGCACCTGCGTTCGGCCTCCGCCCCTGACACGCCCAGCTCGCGCAGGTCGATCAGCGCCAGGTGGGTGTCCGTGCCGCCTGACACCGCCCGCATCCCCTCCCTGGTCAGCGCCTCGGTCAGGGCTCGCGCGTTCGCGATCACCCGCTGGGCGTAGCCGGCGAACCCGGGCCGCATCGCCTCCGCGAACGCCACCGCCTTGGCCGCCACCACGTGCATCAGCGGCCCGCCCTGCACGAACGGGAACACCGCCCGGTCGATCCGCCCGGCCAGCTCCCCCGTGCACAGGATCGCCCCGCCGCGCGGCCCGCGCAGCGTCTTGTGCGTGGTGAGCGTCACGACGTCCGCGTACGGCACCGCCGACGGGATCGCGCCGCCCGCCATCAGCCCGATCGGATGCGCCGCGTCGGCCAGCAGCCACGCCCCCACCTCGTCCGCGATGCCGCGGAACACCTGGTAGTCGATCAGCCTCGGATACGCCGTGGCCCCGCACACGATGACCTTCGGGCCGTGCCGCAGCGCTAGGTCGCGCACCTCGTCGTAGTCGATGAGTTCGGTGTCGCGACGCACTCCGTACGACACGACGTCGAACCATTTTCCCGAGAAGTTCACCTTGGAGCCATGAGTGAGGTGGCCGCCGTGCGGCAGCGCCATGGCCAGCATGGTGTCGCCGGGCTTCAGCAGGGCGGCGTACGCGGCCAGGTTCGCCGACGCGCCCGAATGGGGCTGGACGTTGGCGTGCTCGGCACCGAACAGGGCGCACGCCCGCTCGATGGCCAGTCGCTCCGCCCGGTCCACCACCTCGCAGCCGCCGTAGTAGCGCCTGCCCGGGTAGCCCTCGGCGTACTTGTTGGTGAGGGTGGATCCCAGCGCGGCGAGGACCGCGGGCGAGGTGAAGTTCTCGCTCGCGATGAGCTGGATCCCGCCGCGCTCCCGGTCCAGCTCGTCGAGCAGGACCTGCGCGATCTCGGGATCCTGGCTCAGCAGGAGCCCGAAGTCGGGACCGTAGTAGGGTTTCACACCCATTGCACCACTGTACGACCTAACGTCCGTTTCTCCCATAGGCGGGCCGTGGCCTGAGCACCGCGTGCCCTACGAGGGGAAGGCGTGCGGGGCGTTCGCCGTCGTCTGCACCCACCGCGGTGTGTCGGCCGCCTCGTCGCTGATCGCGCTGAGCACGGAGTGACGGTAGGCGTCGAGCCGGGCACGCCACTCGCGGATGTCGCGCGCGTACCGGTCGCCCACGGGCGCGTCCCAGGTCTGGGGGCTCTTGGCCAGGGCGTACGCCTTGTCGAGAGCGCCCCTGAGCGTGTCCAGGTGGGGTCGTACGGCCTCCCACGCCTCTACCAGGCGCTGATAGTCGGGGTTGAACTCCCAAGCCCTCTGAGGCGTCTCCAGGGGCCCTGTGGCGCTCACGGGCGGGGCCTCCGTGCGGCCCTTGGGCCGGGGGGCCGGCGGGTCGGCGAACATCACACGCTCCTTTCCGGCCGGCCCGGGTCCACCGCGCCCGGCGGGCCGTCGGGGCCGACGTCCTGCGGGGCCCACTCGCCCTTGCCGTACCCGCCTGCCGGGATCTCCACGCCGGGCATGTCCTGGGGTCGGATGTCGCGGTGGTGGTCGATCACCGTCGCGAGCGCGTCCGGGGTGGGCGGGGTAGCGTCGGCGGAGACGACGTCGGTGCCGTCGTTCGCCCACGTGATGGCACCCGATCCCGTGGCCGGGTCCTGTCCTGGGTCCACGTCGTAGGCGATCAGGAGGTTGAACGCCGGATCCGTCCCGCGAACGGGTTGCCCGTAGGCGTCGGCCCTGGGGGTTACCGCGTCTCTGCCCGCTGCCGGAGCGTCGGTGCCGGAGCCCGGCTCTTGCGGTGCGCCTGGCGTGTGCTCGGTGCTGGTGTTGCTGTAGGCGCCGTTGTTGGTGTGGGTGCCATTGGTGCTGGTACCGGGGCTGGTGTCCGCGTTCGTGTCGGCCGGGTTGGTCGGCGGGATGGCGACGGGCTTTCCTTGGCCGCCCGCGCCCTGGTCCGGCTTGTCGCCAGTGCCTTGGTCCGGCTTGTCGGGCATCGGCAGGTCCGGCTTGTCCCCCGTGCCCTGGTCCGGCTTGTCGGGCGTCGGCAGGTCCGGCTTGGTGTCCCCGCTTGTCGGCGGTGAGTCGGCACCCCTGCCGGTATCCGTGTCCTTGCCCGTGTCGGTGCCCTTGCCGGTGTCGTCGTCGCTCGGCGGCGTGTCCGCGTCCTTGCCCGAGTCACATGCGCCGTCGCCCGGTGGGGTGTCGGCATCGCGTGCTGTGCCCGCGTCCCTGACCGTGTCGGCGTCGCGTGCGGTGTTCGTGTCGTGCGTGGTGCTCGCGTCCCGGGTGTCGGTGTCTCGTGCGGGGTCAGCGTCGTAGGCGGTGTCGGTGGCCTGTGTGGTCTCCGTGCCGTATGGGGTGGAGACCGGCGGATCTGCGCGAGGGCCGCCGTCCGCGACCGAATCCGGCATCGAGCCGCCGACGGTCGTCGTGTCCGTCGGCGGGAGCGTGACCGACGCGCCGACGCCGGCGCTCGGGCCGCCCGCGTCGATCGAGCCCACGGGGCCGTCCGGCCGGATCTCGCGCTCGGCCCACTCCCCCTTGCCGTACTCGCCCGCCGGGACCTGCACCCCTGGCATGTCCTGCGGCGCGATCTCCCGGTGGTCCTCGATCACCGTCTGCAACGCGTCCAGGCCGGGCGGGCTCGCCTCGACGGAGACGACGTCGCTGCCGTCGTCGGCCCAGTCGTTGACGTTCGTGACGTTCGTCGCACCGTCGGCGGACACTTGCGGCATGTCGGCCGGGCGTACCTTGTCCGGATGCTCCAGCATGTCCTCGATCACCGCCGCCACCGGCGGTTCGAGCGGCACCTGGAGGACCTTGACCCCATCGACCACCACGACCTGCGGCTTGCCGGCAGCCTGCCCGCCCGCGGCGGGGGTGTCCCCCTCGTTGACGGGGACGTTCGTCTCCTTGGCCGGGGTGTCGGTCGCCCTGTCGTCCGCCTCGGTGCCCCGATCGCGCCTGCTGTCCAGGTCGTCGCCCTTGGACTGATCGCCGACCTGGTCCCCGGTCTGCCCTTCGGACCCGGTCGAGCCGTCCTTCCCGGTGCCCGTGTCCGCCGCATCGTCACAGGTCTTACCGTCGGACTCGGTCTTCCCCCCTGCATCCGGCTTCCCCTCGGAGCCGGTCTTGCCGTCAGCATCGGGCTTCTCATCCGAACCGGTCTTGCCATCAGCATCCGGCTTGCTGTCAGAACCGGTCTTGCCGTCAGCATCCGGCTTGCCGTCGGAACCGGTCTTGCCGTCAGCGTCCGGCTTGCTATCGGAACCGGTCTTGCCGTCAGCATCCGGCTTGCCGTCCGAACCGGTCTTACCGTCAGCATCCGGCTTGCCGTCGGAACCGGTCTTACCGTCAGCGTCCGGTTTTGCGTCGGCTCGTGGGTTGTCGTACTTGTCCTGACGCCCGCGCACTTCCTTGGGCTCGTCGGTCGGCGTCGTGCCCTTCGACGGCGACTCGACGCGTTTCTCCAGTTCCCCGAGCCGTACGTTGACGTCCTTGACCATGTCGTCCACGGCCTCGGCGATCTGCGCGGGCCGATGGGTGGCCTGGGCGGGCAGGCCGGCCCGATGCATGACGGCTCTGACCCGATCCTCGACCCCGCGCATCTCCGTGGCCGCGTGCCTCACCTCGGTCACCAGATCACGGACCAACTTGGGATCCATGCCGTCGTACTTGCCCATGGGCCACTCCCGGACGTCTACCGCCGCTCCGGGCCTCACCGTAATGTTGGCCCGCGTGCGATAGCAGCCGGAATAAGCAGCGGGTATACGTCAGTCGTCGGTGGCGACGTAACCGATGATGCCGCGCAGCTTCTCCACCGGGATGGCCCCGCGCCGCAGCAGCCGGGGCACGGCCGTGGTGAGGTCGAGGATCGTGGAGGGCGTGTTGTCGGTGGTCTTGCCGCCGTCGAGGTAGACCTCGACCGACTCGCCGAGCTGCTTCTCGGCCTCCTCCGCCGTGGTCGCGGCGGCGGCGCCCGAGCGGTTGGCGCTGGAGACGGCCATCGGACCGGTCTCCTTGAGCAGGTCGAGCGCCACCGGGTGAAGCGGCATGCGGACGGCCACGGTGCCCTTGGTGTCGCCCAGGTCCCAGGACAGCGCCCGGTTGGCCTTGCAGACGAGCGTGAGCGGCCCCGGCCAGAAGGCGTCGATCAGGTCCTGCCCGTACGGCCCCAGGTCGTCCACGAGCGCCGAGGCGGCCCTGACGGTGCCCACGAGCACGGGCGGCGGCATGTCACGGCCCCGGCCCTTGGCGTCGAGCAGCGCGGTGACGGCCGCCGGCGTGAATGCGTCGGCGCCGATGCCGTAGACCGTGTCGGTCGGCAGCACCACGAGCTCGCCGCGGCGCACCGCCGCGGCGGCCTCCATCAGGGCAACCGTCCGCTGGTCGGGATCGGAGCAGTCAAAACGTCGTCCCACGGCGTGCATCCTAGTCCTGGCCCAGCCGGGCCGTGACGAAGCGGTCTCTTCTGGTGAGGTCCTGGCGAAGGCGTACGTCACGCCAGCCGTTGTCCTCGGGGAAGGTCAGGTAGACGGCCCTGCCCTGTTCGTCGGCGTGCTCCACGGCCATCCAGCCACCGGGACGCAGCAGGCGGCGGGCCGTGCGCTCCACCGCGCGCACCTCGCCGAGCCCGTCGTCGCCGGAGCCGTACAGAGCCCTGGAGGGGTCGTAGTGGCGCACCTCGGGATCGCGCGGGATGGCGCCGGGCGGAATGTACGGCGGGTTGGAGATGACCAGATCGACCTTGCCGTTGAGCTCGGGCAGCGCCTCGGCGAGGTCTTCGGGGTGCAGGTAGGTGCGCCCCTGGCCGTGTTCGGAGATGTTGCGCTTGGCCCACGTGTACGCGGCCGGATCGACCTCCACGGCGTGCACCTCGGCCAGCGCCACCTCCTGGGCGATGGACAGCGCGATCGCGCCGGACCCGGTGCCCAGATCGACGACGAGCGGCGCGTTCACGTCCATCTCGCGCAGCGTCTCGATGGCCCAGCCGGCCACCACCTCGGTCTCCGGCCGCGGCACGAACACGCCGGGCCCGACCGCCAGTTCCAGATAACGGAAGTAGGCGTGGCCGGTGATGTGCTGCAGCGGCTCGCGGGCCTCGCGCCGGGCGACGCCCTCCCAGAACAGCGCGTCGAACTCGGAGTCCTTGACCGTGTGGAGCTCGCTCCTGCGGACGCCGTGGACGAACGCCGCGATCTCCTCCGCGTCGGTGCGCGGCGAAGGAACGCCTGCCTCGGCCAGCCGGGCGGTGGCGAGCGCGATCTCGTCCAGCAGAAATGTCATGAGTGTTGTGCGAGCTTCTCCGCCATCTCGGCGTCTATGAGGGCCTGGGTGACGGCGTTGAGCTCACCGTCGAGAACCTGGTCGAGGTTATACGCCTTGAAGCCGACGCGGTGGTCGGAGATGCGGTTTTCCGGGAAGTTGTAGGTGCGGACGCGCTCGGAGCGGTCGACGGTGCGGACCTGGGACTTGCGCTCGGCCTGGGCCGCGGCCTCGGCCTCCTCCTGGGCGATGGCCAGCAGCCGCGCGCGCAGGATGCGCAGGGCCGACTCCTTGTTCTGGAGCTGGCTCTTCTCGTTCTGGCACGAGACGACGACGCCGGTGGGCAGGTGGGTGATGCGCACCGCGGAGTCGGTGGTGTTGACGCTCTGACCGCCGGGGCCGCTGGAGCGGTAGACGTCGATGCGCAGGTCGTTGGGGTCGATCTGGACGTCGACCTCCTCCGCCTCCGGATAGATGAGCACGCCCGCGGCGCTGGTGTGGATGCGGCCCTGCGACTCGGTGACGGGCACCCGCTGCACGCGGTGCACCCCGCCCTCGTACTTCAGCCGCGACCAGACGCCTTCGTCGCCCTTGGCCCGGATACCGACCGTGACGTCTTTGTATCCGCCGAGGTCGGAGGGCTGGCTGTCGATGACCTCGGTCTTCCAGCCGAGCCGCTCGGCGTAGCGGAGATACATCCGCAGCAGGTCGCCCGCGAACAACGCGGACTCCTCACCGCCCTCGCCCGCCTTGATCTCCATGATGATGTCCTTGTCATCGTTGGGATCACGCGGGATGAGCAGGTGCCTGAGCTTGTCCTCGAGCTGCGGGATGCGCCCCTCGAGCTCGGCGGCCTCGGCGGCGAAACCTTCGTCCTCGCCGGCCAGTTCCTTGGCGGCCACGAGGTCGTCGCGGGCCGACTCGAGCTCGCGATAGGTGCCGATGATCGGCGTGAGCTGTGAGTAGCGCCGGCCGAGCGTGCGGGCCTTGTTCTGGTCTGCGTGCACGGCGGGATCGGCGAGCTGCAGCTCCAGCTCGGAATACTCCTTGCGCAACTCGTCGAGGTTCACCGTGGGTCCTTTTTCGTGAAGTGTGGCCGTTTCACCAACAACGCCGACCCAGTCGCACCGGGGTGCGTCCGGGCCGGCGTGGGTCGAGCTAGTTGCCCGTGGCCTTCTTGCCGAAGCGCTTCTCGAAGCGGGCCACCCGGCCGCCGGTGTCGAGGATCTTCTGCTTGCCCGTGTAGAACGGGTGGCAGGCCGAGCACACGTCGGCGTGGATGACGCCGTTCTTGGCGGTGCTACGGGTGGTGAACGTGCTGCCGCAGGAGCAAGAGACCTGCGTCACGTGGTAATCGGGGTGGATGTCGCGCTTCATCGCTGTCCTTTCGGGGCGCGGCCGCCGGGTCGCCGTCACGCATGGCGTGAACCGGAACCGCGAAATGGTCAGCTACCAGTGTGCCAGATCGTGTAACCATCCCAGGCCATCGCTCATTCCCGAGGACGCGGATCAGCGCCCGCACCGGCCCTCGGACAACGCGAAGGGGTGGCAGGCGAACCTGCCACCCCCTCAAGAACGCGTGCGTCAGTCGCGGTCGTTGCTCACCGTGGTCTTCTGGACCTGCATGAGGAACTCCGCGTTGGACTTGGTCTCCTTCATCTTCTCCAGGAGCAGCTCCAGCGCCTGCTGCATGTCGAGCGCGTGCAGGACGCGCCGCAGCTTCCAGACGATCTGCAGCTCCTCCTTGGCCATGAGGATCTCTTCCTTACGCGTGCTGGACGCGTCGACGTCCACCGCGGGGAAGATCCGCTTGTCGGCCAGGGACCGGTTGAGCTTGAGCTCCATGTTGCCGGTGCCCTTGAACTCCTCGAAGATGACCTCGTCCATCTTGGACCCGGTCTCGACCAGGGCCGTGGCGAGGATCGTCAGCGAGCCGCCGTTCTCGATGTTGCGGGCGGCGCCGAAGAACCGCTTGGGCGGGTAGAGCGCCGTGGAGTCGACACCACCCGACAGGATGCGCCCGGACGCCGGGGCGGCCAGGTTGTAGGCGCGGCCGAGGCGGGTGATCGAGTCGAGCAGGACGACCACGTCGTGGCCCAGCTCCACCAGGCGCTTGGCGCGCTCGATGGCGAGTTCGGCGACGGTGGTGTGGTCCTCGGCGGGACGGTCGAAGGTCGAGTGGATGACCTCGCCCTTCACCGACCGCTGCATGTCGGTGACCTCTTCCGGCCGCTCGTCCACGAGCACGACCATGAGGTGGCACTCGGGGTTGTTGCGGGTGAGCGCGTTGGCGATGGACTGCAGCACCATCGTCTTGCCCGCCTTGGGCGGCGAGACGATGAGGCCGCGCTGGCCCTTGCCGATCGGCGAGACGAGGTCGATGATCCGCGTGGTGAGGATGTTCGGCTCGGTCTCGAGGCGCAGGCGCTCCTGCGGGTAGAGCGGCGTCAGCTTGTTGAAGTCGGGCCGGTTGCGGGCCTGCTCCGGGTCCATGCCGTTGACGGTGTCGAGGCGGACCAGGGCGTTGAACTTCTCGCGGCGCTCGCCCTCGCGCGGCTGCCTGACGGCGCCGGTGATGACGTCGCCCTTGCGCAGGCCGTTGCGGCGGATCTGGGCCAGCGAGACGTAGACGTCGTTGCTGCCCGGCAGGTAGCCGCTGGTCCTGACGAAGGCGTAGTTGTCGAGGATGTCGAGGATGCCGGCGATCGGGATGAGCACGTCGTCGTCGCCGATGACCGGCTCGCCCGCCTCGTAACGCTCACGGCCGCGGCCGCGGTTGCGCTCCCTGAAGCGGCCCCTGCGCCCGCGCCCGCGCTCGTCGTCGTCGCCGCCCCGCGGGTCATTGCGCTGATCGGCCCGCTGGTCGGCCCGCTGATCGGCACGGCCGCCGGCGTCGGCGGCGGCTGCGCGGTCGCGCTGCTCACCACGGCTGTCACGGCTGTCACGGCTCTCGCGGCCGTCACGACCGTCGCGCCCGCCCTCGCCACGGTCACCACGGTCGCCGCCGCGGTCACCACGGTCACCACGGTCGCCGCGCTCGCGGCGCTCACCACGGCTGCGGCGCTCGCGCCGGCTCTCGCCGCGCTCGGAGCGCGAGTCGCCCTGCGCGGACTCGGCCGGCTGGGACTGCTGCTCGACGACGGGCTCCGCCGGAGCGGCGACCGGCTCGGGCGCGGCCACGACGGGCGCGGCCGCGGCTTCGGCGGCCTGCGCCGCCACGGGCGCGGCGGCCTCCTCGGCGGGCTTGTCGGCGGGCTTGACGCGGGAACGTTCCCTGCGCGTACGGGCGGGCCGCTCGGCCGCGGGCGCCGCCTCCGTCGAGGTCGGGGCCGACGCCTCCGCCGCGGGCGCGGCGGTGGGTGCGCCGTCTCCGGAACCGCCACCCTGCTTCTCCTGGATGGCCGCGATGAGCTGGCTCTTCCGCATGCGCCCGGTCCCGCTGATGCCCAGCTCCGCTGCCATCTTCTGCAGCTCGGGCAGCACCTTGGCGGACAGGCCGGTGCCGGAGCGACGCGCACGCGGCTTGGCCGCGGCGCGGGTGGGGGTGTCGCCGGACGCCGGCTCAGCGCCTGATGCGTCGGAGAGGAGTTCGGTGGTGTCGCTCAACTAAAAGGTCCTTCCCAGGGGTCGGGCGCCGGATTTGTTCTTCCGTGCGTCCCGGAGGTGCTTTCGATCCGGCGGGACAGACCGGGTCGGGGTGCACTTTGCGATCTTCGGCTGTCGATGGAGACGGCCGCCACTCTTGGGTAGGGGTTCTGCCACGCCGCCGATGGCCGTTGGCGCGTGGCTGACACCCCCAGATTGCTGCCGCCAACCAGATGTCGATGTGATTCGAACGCGCAGGTCCCCGTCGTCGCCACCTCACGTTGGGCCAACCGGGTGTGGGCCAACCGGAGGCAACGTATTCCGGGGAGACAGCCGCGCTGCTTCCGCCTCGCGACGTGAAGCATGATGCAGCGATGTGTGGCTGACAAGCACGCACCCACCAAGGGGGCATCTGGTGCGGCTATCAGCCTAACATCACCAGCGCACACGGCTATTCCCTGAAGGTCTAAAGAGGCATCAGCGTGTCTCGGGGAACTGAACGTTCGCACCAACCGGGTCGACGTCCATTTGCTGGATGTGCCAGTCATTACCCACTTCTGGCGCGATCAAATCCTGCGTATCCGGTGTCGAAAACGCAAGAACCGTGGGACCCGCTCCCGAAACGACCGCGGGCACGCCCACTGCACGGAGACGTTCTACCAGATCCGCGCTCGCCCTCATCACAGGCGCGCGGTACGGCTGATGGAGTCGATCTTCTGTGGCGGCGAGCAGGAGCCCTGGGTCGGGCCGCTGGGTCAGCGCGGCGATCAGCAGCGATGCCCTGCCGGCGTTGAAGGAGGCGTCCTTGTGGGGCACGTCCTTCGGTAGCAGCCCCCGCGTCGCCTCCGTGGACGATCGTGTCTGAGGAATCAGGACGACCGGGCGGACACGCTGGTCGGGAGCCAGTTTCACCATATGCGGCGCCCCGGTGTGGTCGGACCACGAAATGGTCAGCCCGCCGGCCAGGCAGGGCGCGACGTTGTCGGGGTGGCCTTCCATTTCGGCGGCCAGCGCGTACGCGTCGTCGTCGGAGAAGGCGGCGGCATGTTCGCTGTCGGCCAAAGCGCGCGCGGCGAGAATGCCCGCGCACACGGCCGCCGACGACGATCCGAGCCCCCGGGCGTGCGGAATGTTGTTGCGGCAGACCAGCGACAGCCCCTCCGGCTGGGCCGCTCCCATGCGGTCGAAGGCGGCGCGCATGGCCTTGACGACCAGGTGTCCCTCGCCGAGGTCCACCTCCCCCGCGCCCTCGCCCTCGACGGTGACGTGGACGCCGCGCTCGCCGGTGAGCCCGGCCTCGACCTCGTCGTAGAGGCTCAGCGCGAGCCCGAGCGCGTCGAAGCCCGGCCCGAGGTTCGCCGACGTGGCGGGCACACGGATGCGTACGGTCGTCATGCGTTCACTGTTCCTCGTCAACTCCCCGTCAGGCGAGGTTGAGCGCCGCCGCCGCGGCGTGGACGTCGATGGGGATGACCACCGGCGCGGGGGCCCCCGAGATGGCCCAGTCGGGGTCCTTCAGCCCGTTGCCCGTGACCGTGCAGACGATGCGCTGCCCCGGCTCCACCATGCCCTGCGCGTGCGCCTGCAGCAAGCCCGCGACGCTGGCGGCCGAGGCCAGCTCCACGAACACGCCCTCTTCCTGGGCGAGCAGCTTGTACGCCGCGGCGATCTGCCGGTCGGTCACCGCCTGGATGGCCCCGCCCGACTCGTCGCGGGCCGCGGTGGCCAGCTCCCAGGAGGCGGGGTTGCCGATGCGGATCGCGGTGGCGATCGTGTGCGGGTGGGCGACCGGCGCGCCGCCGACGATAGGCGCCGCGCCGCTGGCCTGGAAGCCGAACATGCGGGGCCGCTTCGTCGCCAGGCCGTCGTCGAAGTATTCCTGGTAACCCATCCAGTACGCCGAGATGTTGCCGGCGTTGCCCACCGGGATGCAGTGGATGTCGGGCGCGTCGCCGAGCGTGTCGACGATCTCGAACGCCGCCGTCTTCTGCCCCTGCAGCCGGAACGGGTTGACGGAGTTGACCAGCGCGATGGGATAGCTGGACGAGAGCTTGCGGGTCATCTCCAGGCAGTCGTCGAACGACCCCTCGACCTGCAGCAGCGTGGCCCCGTGCACGAGCGCCTGGGCCAGCTTGCCCATGGCGATCTTCCCCCGTGGCACCAGCACGGCGCAGGTCAGCCCGGCGCGCACGGCGTAGGCGGCGGCCGATGCGGAGGTGTTGCCGGTGGAGGCGCAGATGACCGCCTTGGCCCCCTCCTCGACCGCCTTGCTGATGGCCATCGTCATCCCGCGGTCCTTGAAGCTGCCCGTCGGGTTGGCCCCCTCGACCTTCAGGTAGACGTCGCACCCCGTGAGGGCGGAGACGCGGTGCGCGGGCACCAGCGGCGTGCCGCCCTCGAGCAGCGTGATGACCGGCGTCTTCCGGGTGACAGGAAGACGTTCGCGGTACTCCTCGATGAGGCCACGCCACGACCTGCTCATGATGACTCCCTACCTGCGCTGTTGGGCACCGAGTGTACGGGGTGCGAGCGCCCGCCGCGGAGCCGTGCCCGCCCGGTGCCCGCCCAGCGCCTGCCCCGTGCGAACAGGCCATTGGACAGGGGCACTATTCAGGAAATTCTCAGCATCTCCCGATAAGGTCTCTCCGCAGGGGGTCACGACCATGAACGCGCGTCCTGCTCTGAGGCAGAACGACTATTCGCCACTGGCGGCACCGCAGCTCGGCGCCTGGTCACCCAGTCTCTCCGTGAGCGTGGTGATACCCGCGTACGGCGGGCAGGACAAGCTGGACCTGACGCTGGCGGCCCTGGCCGCGCAGACGTATCCGGCGCACCTCATGGAGGTACTGGTCGTCGACGACGGCAGCCGGCCGCCGATCCTGCTGCCGGAGATCCGCCCGGACAACACCCGGCTCGTCCGCGTCGAGGACGGCTGGGGCATCTCCAACGCCGTCAACACCGGCGCGAAGGCCGCCGACGGGGAGGTCATCCAGCGGCTCGACTCCGACATGGTGGCCTGCCGCGAGCACATCGAGGCGCTGGCGCGCTGGCACCACGTGACCGACTACCTGGTCACGATCGGGATGAAGAAGTTCGTCGAGGCGCCGCCCGTCACCCCGCGTCAGGTCTTCCAGGCCGGACACCTGGGAGAGCTGTTCGACCTGGCCGCGGCCGTGTCGAGCTCGACCGAGGCGACGATCGCCAAGACCGACGGGCTGCGCGCGAGCCGTAACCCGTACCACGTGTGCACCGGCCCGACCTTCGCCCTTCCCAGGGAGGTCTTCCACGCCGTGGGCGGTCTCGACCCGACCGTGGCGCGCGGCGAGGACACCGAGTTCTCCTACCGCCTGGCCATGCACGGGGTCGTCTTCGTGCCCGACATGGACGCCCAGGCCGTGCACCTGGGGCTGCCCGCCCAGCACCGCGACCGGGAGCGGGCCGTGCGGGCCGTGGAGCCGTACCTGGCGCACCGGATCCCGCTGCGCAGGGACCTGCGCAAGGACCGGGGGCGGCGCTGGCTGGTGCCGTACGTGGAGATCGTGCTCGACGTGACCGACACCTCCGAGTCGGTGGTGCGGCAGGCGGTGGCGGCGGCGCTGGACGGCAGGCTGCAGGACGTCGTGGTGACGCTGGTGGGGCCGTGGTCGCGGCTGGACTCCACCCGCCGCTGGGGCCTGTCCGACCCGTGTTTCGAGTTGCGGCTCATGCGTGACCTGTTCGCGCACGACGAACGCGTCCGCCTCATCGACGAGGCCGCCCCGACGCCCGCGCCCACCCCGTTCCGCTACCGGGGGCCGGTGGACGTGCCGCTGCACCGGGCGACGCTGGAGCGGATGGTCGAGTCGGTGCAGAAGGACCTCACCGGGGTCCTGGTCGTGGACCTGCCCGACGGGCGCGCGGCCCGGCTCGAACGGACGTCGGCGCTGGGGCGCGCATGCCTGCTCGCCGCCGCCGGCGACGACGTGGACGAGGTCGTCGCGGCCACGCACGGCGTGCGCCACGAGGCTCCCGACCGGTTCTGGCCCGCGCCCGCCCGGCCCGAGCC
>NZ_SSXE01000162.1 GCF_021699195.1 Nonomuraea sp. MG754425
CGGCGTCGCCCGAACAGCCCCGGCACCCCCGTGCACCGGGGACGACACGGCCTGCGCACCGGAACACGTCCAGCCGGTCAGACCGCTCTCGAAGCCGGGGTTGACCACGAGGTTGGCGGCGGAGGCGGGGGTGGCGTGCAGGGCGATGAGTGCTGCGGCGAGCAGGGCCGCCGGTCCTCGGAGTCTCATGGGTTTCCTCACTGCGGCCCGCCCTCCGGGGTACGGGGGCGGGCCGCTCAGCGGGTCAGAAGCCCGCGGTGATGCGGGTGAACTCCCAGTCGGACTGCGCGATGCCGCTGCAGTTCGAGACCACGCCGCCGCCGGGGCAGGGACGGTCGCGGTTGACGGCCCAGTACGCCAGCCGGGTCAGCCCCTTGGACCTGGCCCAGTCGCGGATCTGGGTCCAGGTGGCCGGCGAGGTCAGCTCCTGCTGGTCCGACAGGCCGTTCATGCCGGAGATGCCCATGTGCGCGTACGCCTGGGCGTCGGTCCAGCCGAACGCGTTCTTGAGCGCGTTCTTCAGCCCTTCGGAGGCGTTGACCGTGTCCTGGTAGATGTTGCCGCTGCCGAAGTCGAACGGCATGATCGTGTAGTTGTCGATCGGCACGCCGAGCGCCTTGGCCTGGTTGACGAGGCGGACGCCGTGGGAGTTCGGGCCCGACGTCGTGGTGCCGAAGGTGACGACGACCTTGACGTTCGGGTTGTTCTGCTTGACGATCTTGAGCGCGTTCAGGATGCGATCCTGGACGGTGTAGTTCTCGAACTCGTCGGTGTTCTCGATGTCGAAGTCCACGACGGCCGGGCCGACGGCGTTGATGACCTGCTGCACCGCGTTCGCGTACGCCTGCGGCGTGGAGCAGTTGGGGCCGAGCTTGTTGCCCTGCCAGCCGCCGAAGGAGATCTGGACGTTGCCGCCCTTCGACTTGATCGTGTTGATGGCCTGCTGGTCGGCGCCGCCGGTGAGCGCGCGGTTGCCGTCCCAGGCGGGGGTGCAGCCGCCGCTGGACAGGATGAACGCCATCGTGAACGACTTCACGCCGGTCGCGTCCATGACCGTGCCCGGGTTGGGCGGGTTGCCCCAGCCCATGTAGAGGTAGGGCGCGCCGGCCAGCTTGGCCGGGTTGTCGCCGCCACCGCCGCCCGCGGAGGTGGTCGCGGTGACCGAGTTGCTGACGCCGGACAGGTTGCCGGCCGCGTCCCGGGCCCGGACGGTGTAGGTGTAGCTGGTACTGGCGGCGCGGCCGGTGTCGGTGTACGACGTGCCGGTCGCGGTCGTGACCAGGGTGCCGCCACGGTAGACGTTGTAGCCGGTCACGCCCACGTTGTCGGTGGAGGCGTTCCACGCCAGCGAGACGCTGCTGGAGGTGACGCCGGTGGAGCGGAGGTTGCCGGGCACGGACGGTGCCGTGGTGTCGGAGCCGCCGCCGCCCGAGCCCTGCTTCCAGAGCGCGGGCACGTTCGGCGGCTCCCAGCCGGGCTGCGAGGTGTGGGCCTGGAGGCACACGTAGTCGACGCCGTTGTAGGTGACGACCGCGCCGATGGCGTAGGAGGTCCACGGCGCCCAGGCCGCGGCCAGTTGCCGTACCGCGCTGTGGGCGGTGGGCCCGGTGACGATCCCGGCCCCGGTCAGCACGAGGGCCAGGCCGGCCGCCAGAGCGGTGAGTCTGCTGCGAAATCTCATGGCATTCCCTGGAGGTGGGGCTTGACGGTCTTGGAGAACGACCAGTTGGTGCTCGCGTCCCAGTTGATGGACCAGGTCATCGCGCCCCGGATGTCCGGGTAGGCGCGCGGCGGCACGAAGGTCCCGCAACCGGTGCGCTTGGCCAGGCAGTCGAGTGCCTGGTTGACGAGGGCGGGCGCGACGACGCCGCCGCCCGCGGCTCCCGGTCCGGCCGGCAGGCCCAGCGCCACCTGGTCGGGGCGCAGGCCGTTCTCGAGCTGGATGCAGGCCAGGGCGGTCATGAAGTTGACCGTCCCCTGCGTGTACGCCTGCGCCTGGTCGCAGCCGAGCATGGAGCCGGAGTTGTAGAACTGCGTGTGGACGACCGTGAGGATGTCCTTGATGGACAGGGCGAGCTTGAAGTACTCCATCCCGGTCGACTGCATGTCGATGGTCTGTGGGGCCATGGTGATGATCAGGCCGGAGCCGGCCTTGGCGCGCAGCGACCTGAGGGCCTGGGCCATGTAGGTGGCGTTGAGGCCGTTCTCCAGGTCGATGTCCACGCCGTCGAAGCCGTGGCTCTGCATGAGCGCGTAGACCGAGTCGGCGAACCTCGTCGCCGCCGCGGCGTCGGCGACCTGCACCCGGCCGGCCTCGCCGCCGACCGACAGGATCACCTTCTTGCCGCGCTGGTGCAGCGCCTGGATGTCGGCCTTGAACTGGGCGTCGGTGTAGCCGCCGACGGCCGCGGCCAGGCCGGGGTCGAGCGCGAAGGCGACCTGGCCCGCGGTGGCCGTGGCCTCGCCGAACGCGACGGCGACGAGGTCGTACTCGTCCGGGACGGCCGAGAGCTTCAGTTCGGTGGCGGCGTTGACGAAGTTGTGCCAGTAGCCGGTCAGGAAGTGCCTGGGCAGCGTCCCGCCGCCGGTGCAGCCGGTGGTGGTGGCGGTCACGTCCTGGCCGGGGGACTCGCCCTGGGCGTTGTACGCCCTGACCGTGTAGGTGTGGGTCTCGCAGGCGGCCAGCCCGCTGATCGTGGCCGTGGTGGCGGTGGTGGTGGCCTTGACGGCGGCGCCTTCGTAGACGCGGTAGCCGGTCACCGTGCCGCCGGCGGCGCCCCAGGTCAGGGTGATGGCCGTGCCGGTGGTGGTGGCGCTGACGGCTCCGGGCGCGCCGGGCACGCCCGGTGTCGAGCCGCCGCCGCAGGATGCCCCGTTCAGTGTGCAGCCGGAGATGCCGGGGAAGTTGCCGGGGCTGCCGTTGAAGCCGAAGCTCGCGCTGGCCCCGGGCGCCAGCGGGGAGGCCCAGGACGGGTTGGTGAACGTGTAGTGCTGGCCGCTGCGGGTCAGCACGGCGTCCCAGGCGGAGGGGATGCTGTAGCCCGAGGGCACGTCGAACTGGACGTTCCAGCCCGGCATGGCGGCGGTGGTGCCGTTGGTGACGGTGATCTTGCCTTCGAAGCCCGAGCCCCAGTCGGACACCTTGACGAAGGTGGCGGTGGCGGAGGCGGCCTGGGCGGGAAGGGCTTGGAGGCTGAGTGCGAGGGTCGCCAGCGACAGGAGGATCGCGCGTAGTCTCACGGTTCTTCCTTCGGGGTGTGCGTGCCGTACGGCTTGCACCGGGGGGTGAGAGCGCAAGCCGTACGGCACGGCCCGCGGAGGTGAGACGCGGGCCTGGGGGGTGTCTGCGCGAGTAATCTTGCAGCGGTTGTTAGGTTCTGTCCGAATGAAGATTACTTTTAGGAAAGTTTCCTAAGAGTTGTCGCGATCGTAGCTTTGACACCGGAGCCTTACAAGACCCAAACATGACTCCGCCGCACGAGGACCGGGATCCCGTGCGGCGAAGTGACGGCTGACGGCTATGGCTGCTGGGTGATCTTCACATCGTCCACGCCCGCCTCGACCAGCGAGGCTCCCGAGGCGTCGGCCGCGTCGATGAGGATGCGTACGGTCTGGCCCGCGAACGCGTCCAGGCTCGCCGTGGCGGTGGCCCAGGTGCCGTTGCGGTTGGCGGCGGCCCCCGTCTGGTTGAGCACCGTGGCCGTGGCGGCCCCGACCACGCGGACCCGCAGGTAGTCGGCGCTGGAGGAGTTCGAGCCGTGCGCCAGGTACCACGATAACGACAGGTTCAGCGGGCCCGTCGAAGGCAGCGTGATGGGTGGCGACTGGATCGAGGTGACGCCGCCGTCGATGTCGTGGTCGCCGGCGGCGCTACCCGCCAGACGGCCCGTGACCAGGGCGTTCGCGCCGCTGACCGTGGCGTCGAGCTGCTTGGCGCCGCTGGACGCGGTCGCCTCCGGGTCACCGCGCTCCCACAGCCCGGCGGTGGCCGTGTCGGTGCCGGCCGGGTTGGCCGTCCAGCCGGTGGCCGTCTCGAAGGTGTCGGAGTAGACCGTCACCGGCGGGGTGCCGGTGCCGCAGTACTGGGCCTGCTTGCCGATGATGCGGTAGACGCAGTCGGAGTACTCCAGGAAGCGCAGCACCGCCTCCCTGTTGCGGGTGGTCTGCGGGACGATCTGCTCGTCCGGCGGGTAGAAGCCCGGGTTGGAGCCGGTCGGGTACATCTCGAACGTGAAGCTGAAGATCTTGTAGACGCCCCACAGCCAGTCGTCGATGGTGCCGTCGGTGATGTAGAGGTCGCTGGCCTGCTGGGGCGTGTAGTTGTTGGTGGACGCCATGTTCTGGCCGAGCGTGGCGTGCGCGTCCCGGTCGTCCTGGGTCAGGCCGGCCGCGGTGTCGTTGAAGGTGTAGCCATAGGGCCACAGGACCAGCTCGCTGTAGGTGTGCCAGTCGATGTGCGACTTGATCTGCTGGACGCCGCCGATCACCCGGCTGCGCACCCAGTTCGCCGCCGCCCTGACCTCGGGCGCCGACTCCGCGCTGGCCCCCCGGTAGGTCTCGCTCGACGTCGTGCCGGAGGAGCCGCCGCAGCAGCCCCAGTTGTAGCCCCAGTTGCGGTTGAGGTCGGTGCCGACGGCCGAGGAGCCGGAGTTGGGCTGGCGGTTCTTGCGCCAGGAGCGGTAGGAGCCGGTGGCGATGTCGTACTCGCCGCCGTCGGGGTTGAGGTCCGGCATGATCCAGATCTCTCTGGTGTTCACCAGGTTGGTGATCCTGGAGTCGGTGCCGTAGTTGTCGGTCAGCAGGCGCATGATGTACAGCGCCATCTCGACCGTGAGGTGCTCGCGGGCGTGCTGGTGGGCGGTGAACAGGACCTCGGGCTCGCTCTCGTCGGTGCCCACGTTGTCGCTGATCTTGATCAGGCGGAGCTGCCTGCCCTCGTACGAGGTGCCGTAGTTCGACTGGCTCATGATCGTCGGGTGGGCCGCCACCAGGGCGTTGATCTCCGCGTTCATCTCCGCGTAGTTGTGGTAGGCGGAGTCCGCCGGCGGGAAGTCAAACGCGCCGGCGGGCGGGAGTGTCGGGCGCGGGGCCTCCGCGACCCGGTAGCCGAGCCGCCTGATGGCGGAGACCTCGGCTTCCGTGGCCGTGACCAGGACCGAGTCCGCGGCCACCTCCTCGATGGCGGCACCTGTGGCCGCCACGGCGCTGCGTTGCTGGGCGTCGGCCGGGCCGGACACCCGGTACTGCTTGTTGGGCGGCGGCTCGGCAGCGGCGCCCGCACCTGTCATGCCGGTCAGGCAGATCAGGCCGAGGGCAGCCAGCAGGATGACAAAACGGCGTTTCACCACGTCCTCCTCAGGCGCTCGGGATGGTGTCATTGACTCGCGCCTGAACTGAGAGTGATGACGTTAGAAGGCTCAGAAAAGACCCAAAGTTACGGACATGGAATGAGGATGTCCGACAAGGGCTTCCTGGTCAGGTCGGGCACTTCCGCCCTTTCGGCAGCGTAACCGACCGGGAACAGAATGTAGGGACGTTCATTGGTCGGCCGATGGCAAATGTCGCTGAGGAAAGCCATCGGATTCGGTGTGTGCGTCAGCGTGGCCAGGCCCATCGTGTGCAGCGCCGTGACGAACAGGCCGCAGGCGATGCCGACGCTCTCGTTGACGTAATAGTGCCGGACCTTCTCCCCCTCGGGCGTGCGGCCGTATTTCTCGGCGAAGCACACCACCAGCCACGGGGCCGTCTCCAGGTATGCCTTGTCCGAGGTGGTCCCGATCGGCTCCAGCGCCGCCCGCCAGTCCGGCGGCAGCCGCCCGCCCTCGTAGTTTTGCCGCTCCTCGATCTCGGCCGCCTCGCGCACGCGCCGCCTGGTCTCCTGGTCGCCGATCGCCACGAACTTCCACGGTTGCTGGTGCGCCCCCGACGGCGCGGTGCCGGCGGCCCGCACCGCCAGCTCCACGCACCGGTACGGCACCGGCTCGGCGCTGAAGGCCCGCACACTGCGCCGCCGCCGCACCAGCCGGTGGAACTCCTCGCCGCGCCTGACCATCTCCTCGGGCGCGTAACGCGGCGGTGTGTAAGGAACGAACGGGTGTCGATGCTCCATGAGATCCGCAGTCTCGGCCCGATGACCGGAGCTGACAACAGCACCCCCTCCATGCTGCCGATCTGGCAGCCGAAACCCCCTTTCGGAGGCGAATATGCCAGCACGCCGCCACGGCCTCGACGATCTCGACCGCGCGGTGCTCCGGCTGGTCGCCGAACGCCCGCGCAGCGGCCTGCTGGAGATCGCCCGGCTGCTGGGCGTGGCGCGCGGGACCGTGCAGGCCCGGCTGGACCGCATGACCGCCGACGGCGTGATCACCGGCTTCGGCCCGGCCCTGTCCCCCGCCGCCCTCGGCCACCCCGTGCAGGCGTTCACCACGCTGGAGGTCGAGCAGGCGGCCCGCGAGTACATCTCCGCCACGCTGGAGGCCATCCCCGAACTGCTGGAGGCGTACATCGTGACCGGGCCGGGCGACGTCCTGTGCCGGATCGCCGGCCGCGACCACGAGCACCTCCAGCAGGTCATCGACCTGATGCTGGCGATACCCGGGGTGCGGCGCAGCACCACCGTCATCGCCCTGTCCACCGTGGTGCCGCACCGCGTGCTGCCGCTGGCGGGTCCCTGACCCGCGGCCCGTCAGACCTGGGCCAGCGTGATCGCCCCGGCGGCCACCAGCGCCACGGCCCACATGCGGTCCACGTTGAACCACGCCCGCCGCAGCACCGCCAGCCCGGCCACCCGGTACACCGGCACCGCGACCGCCAGGGCCACCCCGAACATGGCCAGCGTGTGCAGGGCCGCCACGCCCAGCCCGCCGGAGACGGCGTGCCCCGGGTGACCCTCCGCGTGCAGGCCGGTGAAGACCGGCAGCAGCATCAGCCCGGCCCCGTGGGCCGACGACATCAGGAACGACCAGCCGGCCAGTTGCCACAACGACAACCGCATGCCCACCCACCGGAAGTGCCGGCGGGACAACAACCGCCACAACCCGAAGCCCACCAGCACCACCCCGCCCCCGACCGACAGCACCGTGCCGGTGACCAGGGAGCCGGTGGCCGCCACGACGAGCGCCACGAGGGCCACCGAGGCGAGGTGGCCCAGGGCGATCATCGGGATCGACTGGAGCAGCCGGTCCATGCTGCGCTCCTGCAGGCCGCGGGCCACGGCGAAGAGCCAGCCCATGGCCGGGTTGAGGCCGTGGAAGGCGCCCAGCAGGAGCACCGTGGCGAGCGTCACGGGTAGCAGTAGGAGTCGGAGGAGGCGTCACCGCCCTGCAGCCGCACCTGGTGGGGACGCAGTCCGCGGAAGGCGTCCCCGTGGGGGAAGAAGCGGGTGTCGAAGGTGAACGAGTCCGTGTCGATCTTGGCCATCCAGGCGCCCACGCCGTCGGGGTAGAACTGGTCGTCCCAGGCCCCGTACAGGGAGTTGGTGACATAGACGCGGCGGCCGTCGCGGCTGACCTCGACCATCTGCGGCCCGCCGCGCAGCGCGAGTCCGGGCTCGGCCGGGTGCGGGCTGCGCCGGGCGATGCCGCCCACCCGCACCGAGCCCAGCTCCACCGGCCGGTACGGGTCCGACACGTCGAACTGCTTGAGCTCCCCGGTGCCCCAGCACGACACGTACAGGCGCTGGTCGTCCACCGACAGGGCGAGGTCGGTCACCAGCGGCGGCACCGCGCCGAAGGGCTGGAGGATCGGCGGCAGCAGGTCGGCGGCGGCCGGTTCCGCGGGGATCGAGATGACCTTCCTGGCCTGCCAGCGGCCGTCCTCGTGGAACCAGAGCCACACCGACGCCGACAGGTCCTCGACGCTGGTGACCACGCCGACGAAGCCGTACAGGCGGGTGGGGTCGTGGGCCGGGCGCAGTTCCAGGGGCATCTGGTGCTCGTCGCCCAGGTCCACCTCCTGGACGTGGGTGCGCTTGCGCAGGTCCCAGAAGTGCAGCTTGTGGCCGTACTTGCGGCCGAGCAGCAACTCGCCGACGAGGCCGTCCTCGATCATCGACGGGGTGCCCCACTCCGAGGAGATCAGCACGTCCTGGTTGATGTGCCACCAGAAGTCGTAGGCCAGGTACTGCGGCCCCCGGTCCAGCTCCCACTGCCCGACGACCTCGAACGAGGTGTGGTCGAGCACCGCGATCCCGCCCGGTCCCTCCCTGCCGTCGGCGCCGCCGAGCGCGGAGACGTACAGGCCCTCGGGGCCGCAGTGGACGGTGTGCGGCCGTGAGTAGCCGGCGCGCCGGGCGAGTTCTTCGGGCTCGATCACCTTGACCAGTTCGGGGCTGATCCGGTCCTTGGTGTCGTAGATGTGGATGCGCGAGGAGCGCAGGCCGGGCACGACCAGGTAGCGGCGTTCGACGTGCGGGTGCGGCGCGTTCGGGCACAGGGCGCTGCTGCACGCGTTCCACCCGAAGTGGTGGAGCTCGTCGCCGGTGCCGGGCAGGTCGGTCCAGCCCACGACCGTGCCGTAGGCGGGTGAGGACGGGTCGGTGTCGATGACGGCCAGCGCGTCCGGCCGCGAGGCGGCCCGGTCGAAGGCCGCCACGTAGGCCAGCTTCTCGGCGGGCGCGCCGGCCGCGTCACTGGGTGAGGGATAGAACGTGGGATCCGGAGTCCAGCGGGTCATCCTTCCAGATATAACTTAATTCCCTACATGGTCAATAGGTAATGTGCGTGACCAGGTCCTCCGCCGCGCGGCGCGGGGGTCCGGTTTACACGGGACGGCTTTCGTGATGCATTCGGGAAATGACCGTGCATGGCACTTTCGATCCCGCGTTCAGCCAGGTCGCCGAGGAGTTCGCGGCCAATCTGGCGGACCGCGGCGAGGTGGGCGCGTCGGTGTGCGTGATCGTCGACGGCGAGGTGGCCGTCGATCTGTGGGGCGGCCAGGCCGCGCCCGGACGCCCCTGGACGCGCGGCACGATCGGCCACGTCTGGTCGTGCACCAAGGGCGCGACGGCCCTGTGCGCCCACGTGCTCGCCGCGCGCGGCGACCTCGACCTCGACGCGCCCGTCATCCGCTACTGGCCCGAGTACGGCGCGGGCGGCAAGGGCGGCACGCTGGTCCGCCACCTGCTCGCCCACCAGGCCGGGCTGCCCGCGCTGCGCGAGCCGCTGCCGCCGGGCGCCTTCTACGACTGGAAGCTGATGGCCGGGCGGCTGGCGGAGCAGGAGCCCTTCTGGGAGCCGGGCACCCGGCACGGCTATCACGCGCTGACGTTCGGCTGGCTGGTGGGCGAGGTGGTACGGCGGGTGAGCGGGCGCTCGCTCGGCACGTTCTTCCGCGAGGAGGTGGCCGAGCCGCTGGGGCTGGAGTTCTGGCTGGGGCTGCCGGAGGAGCAGGAGGGGCGGGTCGCGCCGACCGTGCCGGCCGATCCGCCGCGCGAGCCCCCCACGTTCTCCCTCAGGGCGTTCACCGAGCCCGGCTCGATGCAGGCGCTGGTGCTGGCCAACGAGGGCGGGTACATGGCCGCGGGCGAGTCCGACAGCAGGGCCGCGCACGCCGCCGAGATCGGGGCCGTCGGGGCGATCACGAACGCGCGGGGGCTGGCGGGCATGTACCGCCCGCTGTCGCTGGGCGGCGGCGACCTGGTGAGCCGGGAGCACCTGGCGCTGATGTCGCAGACCGCCTCGGCCGGGGCCGACACGGTGCTGCTCGTGCCGACCCACTTCGCGCTGGGCTTCGTCAAGGCGGTGGACAACCGGCACCTGCCCGGGGCCGACCGCGAGGGGGTGCTGCTGTCGCAGACCGCGTTCGGGCACGTCGGGATGGGCGGCTCCGTCGGGTTCTGCGATCCGGCGGCGCGGCTGGCGTTCGGTTACACGATGAGCAGGCAGGGCTCGGGGCTCGGCGTGAACCCGCGGGGCCAGGCCCTGGTGGACGCCACGTACCAGGCGCTCGGCCACCGGCGGGCGTACGGGGGGATCTGGTACGCGGCCAACCCCTGATCACGAGATACCGTTACATGTCACCGGTTCTTTCCCCTGGAGCAAGCGGCATGTTCTTCGGCATCACCGATTTCTGGGCCTACGTCGTCGGCGCCTTCCTGATCATTCTCCTGCCCGGCCCGAACTCGCTGTACGTCCTCAGCTACGCCGCCCGGCACGGCGTGCGCCAGGGCTACCGGGCCGCGGCGGGCGTCTTCGTCGGCGACACGGTGCTGATGTTCCTGGCCGCCGCCGGCGCCGCCTCGCTCCTGCGCGCCAATCCGCTGCTCTTCTCGATCGTCAAGTACGCCGGCGCCGGTTACCTCGCCTGGATCGGCTTCCAGATGATCCGCGGCGCCTGGCGGTCGTGGCGCTCGACCCCCGTCACTGAGCTGCCGGTCACTGAGCCGCCTGTCGGGGAGGCGATCCCGGCCGCCGCCGTCAAGGGCGAGGAGCGGGCCCGCCCGTTCCGCAAGGCCCTGACGATCAGCCTGCTGAACCCGAAGGCCATCCTGTTCTTCGTCTCGTTCTTCGTGGCGTTCGTGGACCCGGGCTACGCCGCCCCCGCGCTGTCGTTCCTCATCCTCGGCGCGGTCATCCAGGTCTTCAGCCTCCTCTACCTGACCGGCCTGATCTTCGGGGGCTCGTTCCTGGCCGGCCAGTTCCGCACCCGCCGCAAGCTCAGCGCCGGGCTCACGTCCGGAGTGGGGGCCGTTTTCCTGGGATTCGGCGCGAAGCTCGCCACCACGTCACTCGGATGAAAGGCGCGGGCAAGGCGGCGCTGTTTTGCTGGAGCCAGATGGAACGCGGCAAAAGAGGCAGTTCCATCACCTCCCCTCGGGTACGGTAGGCCACCGGCGTGCTTCCCGGGACGGCGGCGATGGACGCCTCGGTGGCATCCAGCCGTCCATCCCGGCAAGCCTGACCCCCGAACCCCGGCCGACGCTGATCGTCGGCCAATCTGCGGAGCAGCCTTGAACCATCCACCGGTCACTCTCCCGCGCCTCACCGCACTCGCCCGGCAGGCGGCTCCCCGGCTGCTCGAAGGCGTGGTCGCCCCTCTCGCCGTGTTCTACCTGGCCATGACGGTGCTGGGCCTCCAGTGGGCGCTGGCGCTCACCCTCGCCTGGGTCTACCTCGGGGTGGCCTGGCGGCTCGTCAGGCGGGTCAAGGTGCCCGCCACCATGTACCTGGCCGCGTTCGCGATCACCATCCGGACGATCGTGGCGTTCTGGACCGGCACCTGGATGTGGTACTTCATCCAGCCCGAGATGGGCACGCTGTGCATCAGCATCGCGTTCCTCGCCTCCGTCCGGCTGAACAAGCCGATCGTGCAGAAGCTCACGCTCGACTACATCCATCTGCCGTCGGCGGTGCTCAAGCACGAGCGGGTACGGCGGTTCTTCGCCCGGATCACCCTGCTGTGGGCGTTCGTGCTGCTGATGAACTCCACGTTGAGCATCTTCCTCGCGGTGTACGAGTGGTTCGCCGGCTCGCTCGCCGGGTACATGGTGCTGCGCACGTCAGCGGTGGCGCTGATCAGCGGCGCGGCGATCGCGTTCTCGGTCATCGCGTTCAAGCGGCTCCTGGGCCGGCTGCAGGTCGCCCACACCTGACCTCCCGGCCGGCGGGGACACCCCGCGCGCCGGACGGGCATCCGGCTCCTCCGCCTGGGGGAGGGTGACCGACAGTTCGAAGCCGTCGCCCGCCGGGCCGGCGGTGAGCGTGCCGCCCGCCAGCCGTACGCGCTCGCGCAGCCCGGCCAGCCCCAGCCCGCCGGCCCGCGCCGTGGGCCGGGAGCGCGGCGGCCCGTTGCGCACCCGGACCAGGTGCGGCCCGACCGAGACCGCCACGACCGCCCCCGGCGCGTGCTTGGCCGCGTTCGTGAGCCCCTCCTGCACCACGGCGCGGGCCAGGCCCGGCACCGGCCCGGCGGCCAGGTCGAGGGTGATCGACATGCCCGAGGCCGCGGCCCGCCCCACCAACTCCGGGACGTCCTCGCGCACGGGGACCAGCGGCGCGGCCTCGCTGTCCTCGCGCAGCAACCCGATGATCTCGCGCAGCCGGTCGGTGGCGTCGGCCGCCGCGATCCGCAACTCCCCCGCCGCCTGGACCTGGGCGGGGGCGAGGCCCGACGCCAGCTCCAGCCCGGCGGCCCGGACCGCGATCAGGGCCAGGTCGTGGCCGAGCGAATCGTGCATCTCGCGGGCGATCCTGGCCCGCTCGCGCAACCTGGCCTGCGCCTCGGCCGACGTCCTGGCCTGCCGCCGCTGCTGGAGCAGCCTGCGGCGCAACAACCCCAGCAGGTACGGCACCAGGTAGGTGCCGACGAGCCCGGTGGCCATGGAGACCCACAACGACAGGTCGCCGCCCCTGGCCGGCACCACCGTCACGCCCACCAGCACGATCAGGCAGAACGCCGCGAGCGCCGGCCACGTCCCGGCCAGACGCCGCCCGGTCAGGTACGCGTACCACATGATGAACGGCGACGTCGGGAGCAGCGGGAAGATCTTCACGTCGCGCCTGGGCAGCAGCCAGCTCAGATCCACCGTCGCGAAGCCCTCGCCGAACTGCCACGGCCCCAGCGGCAGCAGCACCACCAGCGCGGCCAGCGGGTAGCGCCGGCCGACGAGCACGGCCACCGTGGCGAGCCCCAGCCGGGGCACGGTCACCATGGCGAACCCGGCGAGATCGCGCGACGGATCGGGCCCCATGGCCGCGACGAAGATACACAGCCCGGCCCACAGCAGCAGGTCAGAGACCACCTGGCGGCGGCTCTCCCGTCGAAGACGCTTCACCGCACCGACGTTAGCCGCCGTACCGGAGCGCGGACGCCGCCGGAAGTCGGGCCAGGCCCTTGACGAAAGTCAGGGGTGGGGCTGGGACTGCCGGCGGGGTATGGCTAGCCCCACCACGAATGCGCCTATCTCCACTCCTGACTCGGCCGGCGCCAACCGGTTGGATCGAGAGTGTCAGCCGGTAGTCGCACGCGTGACCCTGACGAAAGTAGGGGGTGGTGCGTGCCGATCGTCCGATGTGCCGTGACCTGCGGAGTTTCTAACTTCATGGGGTACTGGCCCTGACCCGCGTAGGGGAAAGGACCGTGTTCGACCGGGGGCATCCCCGATGGTCCCGGGAGAACCACGCCGACAGGCTGTGAATGTGCCCTAAATGATCGGAGTCCACGTCCATGTCGCACGCCATTCTCGACTTCGTCCAGCAGGTGATGTCGTCACCTTGGTTATACGCCGTGATCTTCGGCCTCGCGCTGCTCGACGGGTTCTTCCCCATCGTGCCCGCCGAGACCGCGGTGATCACAGCAGGCGTGTTCGCCGTCAGCGGCGAGACCAATCTGGCCCTGGTCATCGTGGTGGCCGCGCTCGGGGCGTTCGCCGGTGACCACGTCTCCTATCTGATCGGCAACAAGTCGGGCGGCAGGCTGCGCGACAAGAAGGCGTTCGTCTGGGCCCGCAACGCCCTGGCGGAGCGGGGCGGGCTCATCCTGGTCATCGCCAGGTACATCCCGGGCGGACGCACCGCGACCACGCTCACCATGGGCGCGGTCCGGCATCCGCTGCGGTCCTTCACCTTCTTCGACTCGATCGCCGCGGGTTCGTGGGCGATCTACTCCACGATGATCGGCTACTTCGGCGGGATGGCGTTCGAGAACGACCCGTTCAAGGGTCTGCTGCTCGGACTGGGCATCGCGCTGTCCATCACCGCCGTCGTGGAGATCGTGCGGTGGGCGCGGAAGCGGCACGCCATCAAGGCTTCTTCCGAACGTCTTCCCACAGACACGTCCGTTTGACCCTGCCTGGCAACCATCCGTCTGAAAGGAGTGCGCATGACTGTGCTGGCCGCGGTGATCGCCCTGGTCGGTTCGCTGTTCTTCGCGCTCGGGGCCGCGCTGCAGCAGTTCGAGGCGGTGGGCTCGGCCAAGCCGGGGCTGCTCGCGCTGCTCCGGCGGCCGCGCTGGCTGGCCGGCGGCGCGGCCATTCTCGCGGGTGGTGGTCTGCACATCGTGGCACTCGGGCTCGGGCCGCTGACCATCGTGCAGCCGATGGGCGTGGCCAGCCTGCTGTTCGCCCTGCCCATCGCCGCCACGCTGCACGGCCGCAAGCCTGCTCGCAAGGAGCTCGCGGCGGCCGGCTTGGTGGCGGCCGGGCTGATCGGACTGGTGCTGCTGGTCCCCGAGTCCGACGGCCCCACCCACCTCAGCCCGACCGGCGTGCTGACGCTGCTGGGCGTGGCCGGGGTGGCGGCGGTGCTGCTGTGGGCCGGCTCGAAGGCGGTCTCGCCCGCGGGCCGGGCGGCGCTGCTGGCGACCAGTTCGGGCGTGCTGTACGGCGCCACCGCCACCCTCATGCGGGTGCTGGTGGACGGCCAGTGGAACTGGTGGTACCTGCTGGCGCTGCCGGTCCCCGCGCTGCTGGCGCTGGTGATGCTCCAGCGGGCCTACGCCGTCGGGCACTTCGGCGTCTCCTTCGCCTCGCTGCAGATCGCCGACCCGCTGACCGCGGTCGCGTTCGGCGCGCTGCTGCTGGGCGAGCCGCTGCCGACCGGGATCCTGCCGGTCCTGGCGGCTCTGCTGACCGCCGCGGGCACGGTCGCCCTGGCGCGGACCAGCCCGCTGGAGGCCCACAACGATCCCGCATGAGATTCCCCCGTTCACGGCTGTCCCCAAGCCATCACCGCTGAAATCGGAGTTCATCGACATGGCCATGCCCCTGCACAGCGTTCCCGACGTCGCCTCGCTCTCCCCCGCCCCCGAGCGTCCGCGCCGGATCCTGATCTCGTCCGACACCTACCCACCTGATGTGAACGGCGCCGCGTACTTCACCCATCGCCTGGCCACGGGCCTGGCCGCGCGCGGCAACGAGGTGCACGTGGTCTGCCAGTCCGACAGGGGTCCGGCCAGCGCCGACGTGGTGGACGGCGTGGTGGTGCACCGGTTGCGCTCGGCGCCGCTGCTGGTCCACCCGACCATGCGCGTCACGGTGCCGGCCCGGCTCGACCGGCTGGTGTCCATCATCAAGCCCGACGTGCTGCACACCCAGGGGCACTTCGTGGTCGGCCGCTCCGCCGTCGCCGCCGCCCGCCGGGCCGGCGTGCCGATCGTGGCCACCAACCACTTCATGCCGGACAACCTCTTCCAGTTCGCCCACATCCCCGAGCGGCTGCGGCTGAAGGCGGGCCGGCTGGCCTGGCGGGACTTCAGCCGCATCTTCAACCGGGCCGACCACATCACGACGCCCACCCCGCTGGCCGCCAAGCTCCTGACCGACCAGGGGTTCGGCCGCGAGGTGGAGCCGGTCTCCTGCGGCATCGACCTGACCAGGTTCCGCCCGCACTCCGAGCCCAAGGCGTGGGCGCGCAAGATGTTCGACCTGCCCGACCGGCCCACCATCCTGTTCGTCGGCCGGCTCGACGAGGAGAAGCGCCTCGACGAGATCGTCCGGGCGCTGCCGCTGGTGCTCAACGAGACCGACGCGCAGATCGCGTTCGTCGGCAAGGGCAACCAGCGCGAGGAGCTGGAGAGGCTGGCCAAGCGCATCGGCGTGAGCGACCGGGTCTTCTTCCTCGGCTTCGTGGCCGACGAGAACATGCCGCAGGCGTTCGCCGCCGCCGACGTGTTCGCCATGCCCGGCGTCGCCGAGTTGCAGAGCATCGCCACGCTGGAGGCGATGGCCTCGGGGCTGCCCGTGGTGGCGGCCGACGCGATGGCGCTGCCGCACCTGGTCAACGACAACGGCTACCTCTTCGAGCCGGGCGACGTGCTCTCGCTGGCCCGGCACCTGACCACGATTCTCGCCGACGAGGGCCTGTGCGCCAGACTCGGCAAGGCCAGCCGCGAACTGGCGCTGACGCACGACGACCAGGCGTCCCTCGCCCGGTTCGAGAGAATCTATGACGAGGTGATGCGATGACTCCCAGGCAGAGTGTCTGGGGAACGGTGATCGGCACGCTGGTGTCGGCCGGCGCGCTCGCGTACGCCGACGTGGCGCTGCCCACCCAGGTGCTGCTGAGTGACTACGCGCTGGTCTCCGGCGGGCTGGTGCCCGTCCTGATCGGGATGCTGGCGCTGGCCGGGGCGTGCCTGTGCCTGGCGTACGGGCTGGCCGTGATCGACCCGGCGCGCACCGCACCGGCCAGGGTGCTGCTCGTGGCCGGCACGGCCGGGCTGATGATGAGCGCGATCTTCCCCACCGATCCGGGCACGTCGCAGATCGGCACCGTCTCCGGCGAGATCCACCGCTGGTCGGCCGCGGTCGTGTTCACCACGCTGCCGGTCGCCGGTTGGGTCCTGGCGCGTGGCCGGGCGGCCACGGCGCGCTGGAACGCGGTGCGCGCGATCAGCGTGGCCTCCGGGGCGACGCTGGCGATCTACCTGGCGGCGCACCCGGCCACCATCACCTCGTCGCTGATCAACGGCGGCGGCTACTACGGGCTGCTGGAGCGCGGCGTCGTACTGGCCGAGATGGCGCTGCTCATCGCCATGGCGCTGGCCGCCGTCGCCGAGCGGAGCGTGGCCGGGAGCCGGTCCGTGCCCTGCGAGCCGTCACCGGCCGAGCCGCAGCAGCGGCTGGCCGCCTGAGACACTTCGACCGCCGGCGAAAGGATCCGGTCCTACCGTGAACCCATGCTCATCACACGCCATGCCGAGGCCGAGGCGGTGCTCTCGGACGCCAGGTACGTTCCGCCGCCCGTTCGCCAGGACGGCGCGGAGGGGACGCTGGCCTGGTTGCGCGCCAGGGTGTCGCGGTTCAGCAGTGGCGAGACGCACGCGCGGCGACGCCGGGAGCTGGCCGGGCCGCTGAGCGGGCTGGACCCCGCGCGGCTGCGATCGGCCGCCAGGGCGCTGACCGGGCGACGGGGCGGCGACTGGCGCGGTGTGCCGACCGCCGTGCTGGCGGAGGCGCTCGGGGTCGAGGACAGCGGCGCCGTACCCGCCGCAGCGGCCGGTTACCTGTCGGGACGGGAGAGCCCGGAGGCCGACGCCGCCGCGGCCGAACTGCTGAAGCAGGCCGGCATCCCGGTGATCACGCTGCTGTTGCAGGCGCACGCCGCCACCGAGGGGCTCATCGAGAACGCGCTCGAACGCGCCGCCACCGGCCCGAGCCGCGACGACATCGACGAACTGCTGCGTGAGACGCTCCGGTGGGATCCGCCGCTCACGGCCACCCGCAGGCTCGACACGCGCACCGGCGACGAGGTCGTGATCGACCTGGTGGCCGCCAACCGCGACCCCCGCCCGTGCGATCCGGCCGGGAGCCACCTCACCTTCGGCCACGGCCTTCGCCCCTGCCCCGCGCCCGAGCACGCGCTCGCGCTGGCCGCGGGCGTCCTGGAAGGACTGCTCACGTGAACTTCCGCGACCTGCACCGCCCCGGCGACCCGCTGCTGCTGCCCAACGCCTGGGACTACGGCTCGGCCGCCTACCTGGCCGCGCACGGCTTCCCCGCGATCGGCACGACGAGCCTCGGGGTGGCCGCCGTCCACGGCAAACCGGACGCGGCCGGCCGCACCAAGGCCGAGACCATCGAACTGGCGGAGGCGATCAAGGACCTGGACGTCCTGGTCACGGTGGACATCGAGGGCGGCTTCAGCGACGACCCCGCCGAGGTGGGCGACCTGGTCGCCGCGCTGGCGGCGCTCGGCGTGGCGGGCGTCAACCTGGAGGACGGCCGTCCGGACGGCACCCTGCGGCCCGTCGGGCTGCACCAGCGGATCATCGAGGCCGCCACGGGACACGGGGTGTTCGTCAACGCGCGTACGGACACGTACTGGCTGGGGAGCGGGGAGGGCACGCTGGAGCGGGTGGCCGCGTACGGGCACGCCGACGGCGTCTTCGTGCCCGGCCTGAGCGATCCGGCCGAGATCGCGAAGGTGGCGGCCAGCACGCCGCTGCCGCTCAACGTGCTCTACCAGCCGGACGGTCCTGGCCTGGCCGAGCTGGCCGCGGCGGGGGTGGCCAGGGTGAGCACCGGATCGTTGCTCTACCGGGCCGCGCTGCGGGCGGCGCTGGGCACGGTGCTGGCCGCCCGGGGCGAGCCCGAACCGCAGATCCCGACATATATCCAGATCGTGGCAGGGTTGCCGCGATAATCGAGTCATGCGCTTCCAGATCCTCGGGCCCACGCACGTGCTGGAGGACGACGGCGAACCGGTCATCCTCGGCGGTCCCCGGGTCCGTGCCCTGTTGACGCTGCTCGCCCTGCACGCGGGCCGCGTCGTCGGCGCGGACCAGCTCGTCGCCGGCATGTACGGCCCCCGTCCGCCCGAGGGCGTGGCCAACGCGCTGCAGTCGCAGGTGTCCCGGCTGCGCCGGGCGCTGGGCCGGGATCTGGTGGAGTTCCACCCCGCCGGGTACCGGCTGGTCGCCGATCCCCGGGACGTGGACGCCCGCCGGTTCGAGCTGCTGACGTCCGACGGCCGGCAGGCGCTGGCCGCCGGAGAGCCCGAGCGGGCGGCGGCGCTGCTGCGCGAGGCGCTGGAGCTGTGGCGGGGCGCGGCGCTCGCCGACGTCCCGCACGCCGAAGCCGCCAGGGCGGCCCTGGAGGAGTTGCGGCTGGCCGCCACCGAGGACCGGGTGCGGGCCGACCTCGACCTCGGGCGGCACCGCGAGCTGGTGGCCGAGCTGAGCCAGCTCGCCGCCGCGCACCCGCTGCGCGAGCGGCTGCGCGCCCTGCTCATGCGCGCCCTGTACGGCAGCGGCCGGCAGGCGGAGGCGCTGACGGTCTTCGAGGAGACCAGGCAACTCCTGGACGACGAGCTGGGCGTCGGGCCCGGCGCGGAGCTGGCCGCCGCCCACCTGGCCGTGCTCAGGGCCGACCCGGCGCTCGGCACGGCCGGCTCCGCACCTCCGGCGCGTCCGGCGCGTCCGGGGCGGCCGGAGCAGCCGGCGGGTCCGGAGGGCGCGGGCCGGCGGGCCTCGGCCAGGCAGGGCCTGCGGGCCCAGCTCACCAGCTTCGTCGGCCGGTCGGACGAGCTGACCCAGGTCGGGGCCAGGCTGCGCGACAGCAGGCTGGTCACCCTGATCGGCCCTGGAGGCGCGGGCAAGACCCGGCTGGCGATCGAGATGGCCGCCGGTGAGGCGGGCGACGTGTGCTTCGTGCCGCTCGCGCCGGTGTCCGGCGGCGACGGCGTGCCGCCGGCCGTGCTGGCCGCGCTCGGCATCCACGACGCCCGGCTGCACACCCCCGAGCGGCCCTCCGTGAACCCGGTGACCAGGCTGCTCGCCGCGCTGGCCGAGCGCGAGCTGCTGCTCGTCCTGGACAACTGCGAGCATCTCGTGGCGGCCACCGCCGAACTGGCCGATCACCTGCTGGCCGCCTGCCCCGGCCTGCGCGTGCTGGTGACCGGGCGAGAGGCGCTGGGCATCACGGGCGAGTCGATCCTGCCGGTGGCGCCGCTGCGGCTGCCGCCGCCCGAGGCCGACAACCCGCTCGACTATCCGGCCGTGCGGCTGTTCGCCGACCGGGCCGCCGCCGTCCGGCCCGGCTTCGTGGTGGACGCGGGCAACGCCGCGCACGTCACCCGGATCTGCTGGGCGCTCGACGGGCTGCCGCTGGCCATCGAGCTGGCGGCGGCGCGGCTGCGCACGATGTCGGTCGCCGACGTCGCGGCCCGGCTCGACGACCGTTTCCGGCTGCTGATCCGCGGCAGCCGTACGGCGCTGCCCCGGCACCAGACCCTGCGCGCGGTCGTCGCCTGGAGCTGGGACCTGCTGGACGAGAGCGAGCAGCGGATGGCCAGGCGGCTGAGCGTGTTCGTGGCCGGGGCGCGGCCCGAGGCGGCCGAGCGGGTGTGCGGGCTGCCCGAGGAGGTGCTGTTCTCGCTGGCGGAGAAGTCGCTGGTGGAGTTCGTGGACGGCCGCTTCCGGATGCTGGAGACGATCCGGGCGTTCTGCGTGGAGCGGCTGGAGGAGTCGGGCGAGGACGACACGGTCCGCGACGCCCACGCCCGCTACTACCTCGACCTGCTGACGACGGCCGACCCGCGGCTGCGTACCGGCGAGCAGATGCGCTGGCTGGCCCGGCTCGACGAGGAGAGCGGCGACCTCGACGCGGCCCTGCGCTGGGCGACCGGCTCCGGGCGGCTGGAGCTGGGCCTGCGGCTGCTGGCCCACAGCGCCTGCTACCGGTGGATGCGCGGGCACCGTGGCACCAGCGCGAGCCTGGCCAAGGGCCTGCTGGCCGCGCTGGGCGACGCGCGCCCGCCCGGCCTGGACGAGGAGTACGTGATGTGCGTGCTCGTCACGGCCTGGACCGGCGTCGCGGACGATGACCTGCGCGAGCGGCTGAACGAGGTGCGGCGGCTGATGCCGGTCGACTTCCTGCCGGAGCGGATCGAGTTCCTGATGATGCTGCTGTCGATGCTGACCGGGCCGCCGCAGGACTTCGAGGCGACGTACGAGCTGCTGGAGCAGCGGCCGGAGAACCTGCCGCCGTGGATGGCGGCGCTGTCGAGCGCCGGCCGGGCGTACGTCCTGCAGGTGCTCGACCGGATGGACGAGGCGGTGGAGCACTTCGAGCGCAGCCTGGCCGCGTTCAAGGACATCGGCGAGCGGTGGGGCATGGTGCTGGTGCTGTCCGGGCTGGGCTCGCTGCGCCAGTTGCAGGGCGACTTCCGCAGCGCGTACGTGCTGGCCGACGAGGCGCTCGTCCTGGCCCGCGAGCTGGGCACCACGACGGAGATCGCCGAGGCGCTGTGCCGCCGGGGCGACGCGCAACTCCACCTGGCGGGGCTGGAACCCGCGCGCGCCGACTACGCGCGGGCGGCCGAGCTGTCACGCCGCAGCGGCTCCACGGAGATCTTCGGCTGGGCGCTGCTCGGGCTGGGCCTGGTGGAGCTGGCCCGCGGCGAGAGCGCCGCCGCCCGCTCGCTGCTGACGCAGGCCCGCCAGGTATGCCCCGACGACTGGTACAGCACCGAGGACACCCGCGCCCGCATCGAGGCCGCGTTGGCCGAGCTCGGCGGGACGGTCAGCGAACGGTAGGCCCGCCGTCAGCCATCACCGGCAGTGTGGTGCGCATGAAGAACAAATGGTCCTGTCTGGCGATCGCGTGCCTGGCCACGCTGCTGCTCTCGCTCGACCTCACGGTCCTGCACCTGGCCCTGCCCCGGCTGGTGACCGACCTCGGCGCGACCTCCACGCAGTTGTTGTGGATCGGCGACATGTACGGCTTCGCGCTGGCCGGCCTGCTCGTCACCATGGGCAACCTGGGCGACCGCATCGGCCGCAAGCGCCTGCTGCTGATCGGGGCCGTCGCGTTCGGGGCCGCCTCCGTGGTGACCGCGTACGCGCCCAGCGCGGAGCTGCTGATCGCGGCCAGGGCGCTGCTGGGGGTGGCCGGGGCCACGATCATGCCCTCGACGCTGTCGATCGTCCGGAACGTGTTCACCGAGCCCGGCGAGCGCACCACGGCCATCGGCATCTGGAGCGGGATGAGCGCGGCGGGCTTCGCCATCGGCCCGGTCGTCGGCGGCGTGCTGCTCGACCACTTCTGGTGGGGCTCGGTGTTCCTGATCAACGTGCCGATCATGGCGCTGGTGCTCGTCGGCGGTCTCCTGGTGCTGCCCGAGTCGCGCAACCCGGACGCGGGCCGGCTCGACCTGGCCAGCGTGGCGCTGTCGTTCACCGGCATCGTGACCGCCATCTACGCGATCAAGGAGGCCGCGCACAACGGCTTCGGGCACGTGGACGTGCCGGCCGCGGGGGCGGCGGGCGTGGCGCTGCTGGCACTGTTCGTGTGGCGGCAGAAGCGGCTGACCGAGCCGCTCATCGACGTGCGGCTGTTCGCGCGCCGGGCGTTCACCGCCTCGATCGTGACGAACCTGCTGGCGATCTTCGCCATGTCGGCGATGATGCTGATGTTCGCCTGGTACCTGCAGCTCGTCCTCGGCTGGTCGCCGCTGCAGGCGGGGCTGGCCCAGCTTCCCGGCGGGCTGAGCGGCGCGGTGGGCGGCATCCTGGCCGCCGGGCTGGTGCGCCGCATCGGCAGGAACGGCGTGGTGGCGCTGGGGCTGGCCATGAACGCGGCCTCGTTCCTCTTCTACGCCACCCTCGACACCGAACTGAACTACCTCGCCCTGCTGCCGGCCCTGGTGATCGGCGGCGTGGGAACCGGGTTCGCCTTCACCGTCAACAACGACAACGTCCTGGCCACGGCGCCGCGGCAGCGCGCGGGGGCCGCCGCCGCGGTGTCGGAGACGGCGTTCGAGCTGGGCGGGGCACTCGGCATCGCGATCCTGGGCACGGTGCTGACCAGCGCCTACCGGGCCAACCTGACGCTGCCCGCCGGGCTGCCGGGCGGGGCCGCCGAGGAGTCGATCGCGGGCGCCATGGGCGTGGCCGAGGCGCTGCCCGCCGAACAGGCGGCCCAGCTCGTACGGGCGGCGCAGGCGGCCTTCCTCGAGGGCGTGCACCTCACCTCGATCGTCACGGCGGGCCTGCTGGCGGTGGTGGCGGTGCTCGCGCTGGTGGGGCTGCGCGGCGTGCCGAAGGTCATCCCGGAGGAGGTCCTCACCGGCTCCCACTCCTGACCTCGGCCCTCCCACCCCCGGCTGCCCATGGCTCCGCCCATCCCCGGCGGCCCCTTGCCC
>NZ_SSXE01000163.1 GCF_021699195.1 Nonomuraea sp. MG754425
GCTCACCACCGACGCCCGAACCAGCCCCCGCCCCCACGCCCGAGTCCGAGTCCGCGTCCGGCTCCATGCCCGCCCTCACGCCCGAGTCGGGTCCCGTGCCCGGCCCCGCGTCGAGGGCCGCGCCCGAACCGGCCGCCCCTCCTGAACCCTCGCCTTCACCGGCGGCCTCGGCACGGGCGGCCTCCAGGCGGGCCGCCGACCTGGCGGCCCGTTCGGCGCGCCCGTCGAGCCACTCCGCCACCCACTGCGGCACCGCCTCCTGGACGGGCACCCCGTCGGCGGACCACAGGAGCAGCAGCCCGAGCGCGTGCTTGCACGGGAACTTCCGGCTCGGGCAACTGCACCGGTAGGCGGGCTCGCGCAGATCGACGGCCGCCAGGTACGGCCTGGCCCCGCTGCCCTTGCACTCCCCGAACAACACCGCGCCCGTCGTGCCGCGCAGCGACCACTTGCCAGCCGCCGCCACCCCCTGCGCCGCCTTCCGGGACGACGCGTCGGGGGCGAGGGCGAGCACCTGATCACGGCTCCACCGTTCAATCACCTGCCGCAGACTAGCCAGCCCGACCGACATTCCGCACCGCCTCCGGACGACCCCGGATCGCCCGCTCACCCCGCCCGGCGAACCTGGAGCGACCCGGCTATGACGCGCCCGCCGAAACTGACATGGCACCGGCGGATCGAACGACGGGGCGACACCCGCGGCCCGGCGGCCGTCACCACCGCGATGGTGCCGGAGGCGACCGCCGGGGACGGCGCAAGCCACGTCGGGCACCTGACGATCGGGAGGAGAGGCATGCGCGGCGGGGTCATCTGTCCGAAATATCATCATAAAATCGGCGGGTGGAATTGCGGATCTACCCCCACGGCCCGTCCACCGAGGTACCCGACGAGGCGGCGGCCCTGGCCAGCCCGCTCGGCGGCCAACTCGTCCTCGACGGCAGCCGCTTCCTACGCAGGGACGTCAAGGGCGCCCCCGTCGCCTTCGTCGAGCGCCCGCCCGTCGCCGCGGCCCTCGACCTCCTCCCCCACCCCGAGGGCGGCTGGTACAGGGAGACGTGGAGGTCGCCGGTGACGTTCGCCCCGGACGGCTACCCGGGGCCGCGGGCCAGCGCCACCGCCATCTACTTCCTGCTGCACCCGGGCGAGGAGTCGGTGCCGCACCTGGTCACGTCGGCGGAGATCTGGCTGTGGCACCGCGGCGGCCCGCTCGCCCTGACGATCGGGGACGAGCGCGTCCTGCTCGGCCCGGACGTCGAGCACGGCCAGGTGCCGCAGGCGGTCGTCCCGGGCGGGGTGTGGCAGTCGGCGAGCCCGGCGGGCGACGCGGCGGTCCTGGTGAGCTGCATCGTCTCGCCGGGCTTCGACTTCGCCGACTTCCACGCCTAGCCACCTGCCCCTGACAAGAGCCCTTGCGGGGCCGCCGCACCTCGGCCGGCAGCCGAGCGACCCCGGCGGCCACGCCGCCCCCTGGCCGCCGCCCTGATCGCCGTCGTCGCCGCTCTGACCCCCGCGACCGCGGCCCACGCCGGCACCTACACCACCGAGGAGCACTGGGACTACGCGGGCTCGGGAGACACCCAGCGCGAATACCGCTGGACGGCCAACCTGGTCTCCACCGAGAGCGCCAACCAGACCCACCCGGTGGTCCGCATCATCCACGGCAAGATCAACGGCCGCGGCGGCCGGCCCTACCTCCAGTGGACGGAGATCTCCGGGACGTACACCGTCAAGGGCCCCAACGGCGAGACGGTCTCCGGCACCTTCCCCACCTCGCGCTGGTCGGTCAGCGACAACCAGCGCGGCTGCAGTTGGGGCAGCGACGTCGCCACGTACCAGCCGGGCAGGTGGACGCTCTCGGTGTCCGTCAACCTGCACGGCTACGACGACCGCCTCTTCAACCGGCCCACCGACTACTACGACTCCTTCACCTACAACGACCGCGTCTTCGAGTACACCACCGGCTGAACCCCGGTAGAACCGGCGCGGTTTCGCCGGGCCGGACGCATCCTGTGCGACACCCGGGCGAAACGCCGACCGCCGGGGGGCGATCGGCGAAAGCCGGTTTACGCGGGGCGCGCTCGCGCAGGAGGTGGGCATGAAGGCCAAGGAATGGACCGTGCGCGTCACGCTCACCGAGTCGGGTGCCGACACCTCGGCGGAGGCGACGCTGACCAGCACGAACGGCGAGCCCGTGACCGGCACCGGCCGGGCACGCCGGAATCCGGCGGACCCCGAGGCGCCGCGGATCGGGGACGAGCTGGCCGCCTCGCGGGCGCTGGCGGACCTGGCCCGGCGGTTGGCGGTCATCGCAAATCACGATATTTCGGAATCGTCGGCGGACACACCCGCGCCCACCCGCTCCTGGTGACCGAGGAAGCGGACACGGGCCGGGCTCGAGGCCGTCGAGGGCACGGGCCGCTCGCTGCTGTCACCGGGGCCTGCCGCGCCGGGTGGCCGAGCCGATACTCCGGCACACGGCCGTCTGACCGGCCGGGCGATCCCGGACGAGCCCTGGGGTAACGTCCTCCTCGGCGCGCCGACCGCACGAGGAGAGACGCATGATCCGTAAGGCCGTGATCCCGGTGGCCGGGCTGGGCACCCGGTTGCTGCCCCTGACCAGGGCGCTGCCGAAGGAGATGTTGCCGATCGGCGACAAGCCGGTCATCGAGCACACCATCCGCGAGCTCGTGGACTCCGGCATCGACGAGATCACGATCGTCACCTCGGCCCGCAAGGAGCTCGTCCAGCGGCACTTCGCCCCGGACGCCGACCTGGAGCGGGAACTGCGCGCGGCGGGCAAGGACGAGCAGGCCGAGGCGGTGGCCGAGCTGTCGTCGCTGGCCCACATCACGTACCTGTACCAGAACGGCCCGTACGGCAACGGCACGCCGGTGCTGAACGCCGCGCGGGTCATCGGCGACGAGCCGTTCATGGTGTTGTGGGCCGACGACGTGTTCGTGGCCGAGGTGCCCCGCGCCCGGCAGCTCAGGGCCGCCTACGAGGCGACGCGGGCGCCCGTGCTGGCCCTGATGCCGATGGCCGTCGAGGACGCCTCCCGGTACGGCGTGCCGATCGTCGAAGAGGACCTGGGCGGCGGCCGGCTGCGCATCTCGGGCCTGGTGGAGAAGCCGCGCCCGGAGGAGGCCCCCTCCCGGTACGCGGCCATCGGCGGCTACGTCGTCACCCCGGGCGTCGTCGCCGAGTTGGAGGCCGCCACGCGCCGCTGGCACGACAGGCCCGAGGGCGAGATCTACCTGACCGACGCCCTGCACCGCCACGCGGCGGCCAACCCGGTGTACGGCCAGGTCATCGACGGCGACTGGTGGGACACCGGCACGCCGCTCAACTACCTGCGGGCGCAGTTCGCCGCGGCGCTCGCCGATCCGGTCCATGGGCCGGAGCTGCGCAAACTGGCCCGGGAGAGCTAGCGTCTACGCAAGAACTTACGAGGAGGGCACGGGTGAGCCGACAAATCGTTTCCATCGTGGGCGGCAAGGACGCGGCGTCCGCGAGCACGTACGACTCGATCAATCCCGCCCGCACGGGCGAGGTCGTGGCGCGGGTCGGCCTGGCGGACGCGGGGACGTTCGCGGCAGCCTGCCGCACCGCCAAGGAGGCGCAGCGCGAGTGGGCCAGGGTTCCGGCGCCGGTGCGCGGCCGGGTGATCGCCTCCATCGGGCGGCTGGTGGAGGCCAACGCCGAGCGGCTGGCCCGGCTGGTGACCGAGGAGATCGGCAAGCCGTACGCCGAGGCGCTGGGCGAGGTCAGGGAGATCGTCGACACCTGCGACTTCTTCCTGGGCGAGGGCCGCAGGCTGTACGGGCAGACGATCCCGTCGGAGATGCCGGACAAGAACCTGTTCACCTTCCGCAACCCGGTCGGGGTGGCGGCGGTGGTGACCGCGGGCAACTTCCCGGTGGCCGTGCCGTCGTGGTACCTGGTCCCGGCCCTGCTGTGCGGCAACGCCGTGGTGTGGAAGCCGGCCGAGTACGCCGCCGCCTCGGCGCACGCCCTGTTCCGGCTGTTCACGGCGGCGGGCCTGCCCGACGGGGTGCTGAACATCGTCTTCGCCGACGGCGCGCAGACCTTCGGCGGCCTGGAAGCGGCCCTCGACGAGGGCACCGTGCAGAAGGTGGGCTTCACCGGCTCCAGCGAGGTGGGCCGCAGGATCGGTGAGCTGACCGGCCGGCACCTGCAGTCGGCCTGCCTGGAGCTGGGCGGCAAGAACCCGATGGTGATCATGCCGGACGCCGACCTCGACCTGGCCGTCGAGGGCGCGCTGTTCTCCGGCTTCGGCACCGCCGGGCAGCGCTGCACCAGCCTCGGCACGGTGATCGTGCACGAGAGCGTGCACGACGAGTTCGTGCGGCGCTTCACCGCGGCGGTCGCCGCGGCCGAGATCGGCGACCCCGGCCAGGACGTGCTGGCGGGCCCGCTGCTCGACCGCAAGTTCGCCGAGCGGTACGAGGAGTACCTGACCTGGATCCAGCCCCACCACACGGTCGTCACCGGCCCGTCCGGGCGGATCACCAAGGACAACCCGCGCGGCGGCTTCGACGGCGGCGAGGGGCTGTTCTACCACCCGGTCGTGGTCGACGGCGTACGGCCGGGAGACCGGCTGTTCATGGAGGAGACGTTCGGCCCGATCGTCGGCGTGACCTCGTTCTCGACCCTGGACGAGGCCCTCGACCTGGCCAACCTGCCCGGCTACGGACTGTCGAGCTCCATCTACACCACCGACCCCAGGAACGCCTTCCGTTTCCGCGAGGGCATCTCGGCCGGCATGGTCAGCGTCAACAACTCCACCTCGGGCGCCGAGGCGCACCTGCCGTTCGGCGGCAACGGCAAGTCGGGCAACGGCAGCCGCCAGTCGGGGGTGTGGGTGCTGGACCAGTTCACCCGCTGGCAGTCGATGAACTGGGACCACTCGGGCCGGCTGCAGAAGGCGCAGATGGACGTGGCGGAGATCGTCCCGGATCTGGACTTCCGCCTGGCATGACGAAACGGGGCCCCGCGTGCGCGGGGCCCCGTCTCGTTCGAACTGTCCGACTGGGCGGGATCAGACCTGGCCGGCCTTCTCCAGGGCCGCGCAGCAGGTGTTCACCAGCAGGCGGGTGACCACGTACGGGTCGATGTTGGCGTTCGGGCGGCGGTCCTCGATGTAGCCCTTCTTGTCCACCTCGACCTGCCACGGGATGCGCACGGAGGCGCCGCGGTTGGAGACGCCGTAGCTGTACTTGTTCCACGGGGCGGTCTCGTGGTGGCCGGTGAGGCGGGACTCGATGTCGGCGCCGTACTGGCTGACGTGCTCGGCCGGCTTGTCACCCTCGCCGAGCGCCTCGCAGGCGGTGATGATGGCCTCGTAGCCCTCGCGCATGGCCTTGGTGGAGAAGTTGGTGTGCGCGCCGGCGCCGTTCCAGTCGCCGCGGGCGGGCTTGGCGTCGAGGGTGGCCTCCACGCCGAACGACTCGGCCGTCCGGTAGAGCAGGTAACGGGCGACCCACAGGTGGTCGGAGACCTCGAGCGGGCTCGCCGGGCCGACCTGGAACTCCCACTGGCCGGGCATGACCTCGGCGTTGATGCCGGAGATCTTCAGGCCGGCGGCGAGGCAGCGGTCGAGGTGCAGCTCGACGATCTCGCGGCCGAACACGGCCTCGGCGCCCACGCCGCAGTAGTAGTGGCCCTGCGGAGCGGGGAAGCCGCCCTCGGGGAAGCCGAGCGGACGGCTGCCCTTGAAGAAGGTGTACTCCTGCTCGATGCCGAACCAGGACTCCTGGGCGGCGTACTGCTCGGCGATGGGGCGCAGCAGGGCGCGGGTGTTGCTGACGTGCGAGTCGCCGTTGATCTCCTCGACCTCGCACAGGACGAGCACGTCGTCGCCGCCGCGGATCGGGTCCGGGCAGGTGAACACCGGGCGGAGCACGCGGTCCGACGAGTGACCCTCGGCCTGGTTGGTGCTGGAACCATCGAAGCCCCAGACCGGCGGCTCGGCTCCGTCGGCAAGGATCTTCGTCTTGGAGCGCAGCAGAGCCGTGGGCTCGGTTCCGTCGATCCAGATGTACTCAGCCTTGTAGCTCACGGCGGTCCTTTCGGGGTGTTTCTCAGCCACGCCGAGTCTTACGGATAGCCGTTTCCCGCTTTTTGCCCGAATGTGAACGCCGTGTTAATCAGCTCGCGCGGGAGCCTCCGAGATCACCCCTCCCGCACGGAGCCGTCGGCGGCGATCGTGAGCACCGCCTGCGGGCTGCCTTCCCCGCAGTCGGGCCCGTTGGGGAAGGTCGCCTTCGGGGTCACCTTGATCGTACGTGCCAGCACCGGCTCCGGGTCCGCGCCCCTGAGCGTCAGCCGCACCTCCACCGGCCGCTTCGGCAGCCCGGTGATCGCGCCGAAGCCGAACTTGCCGCCCGTCCTGACGGCCTCCGCCGAGCAGACCTCTCCCGAGCAGGTCTGGTTGCCCGCCACGGTGGACGGCATCAGCTCCGTGCTCGCCTCCTGGCACGCGCCGTCCCAGCACACCTCCATCGCCAGCGACTCCGCGCGGCCCGCGACCGCTTTGTCCACGTTGACGTGCACGCCCTGGAGACTGCCCCGCGCCGTGCAGACCGTCTCGTTCGAGCAGGCGGTGACGCAGGCGAGCAGGAGCACGATAAGTCGGATCACACCCGGTATGACGTGGGGCCGCCGCCGGTGGTTCAGGGGGCCGTGCGACCATCGAATCGGGGGGATTTGTCATGCACGATCTGTGGTTCGGCGCGTTCCTGTCACCTCGGGCCGACGCGCGCGAGCGGCTGCTGCGGCACGTCACGCTGGCCGAGCGGCTCGGGCTCGACCTGGTGGGGATCCAGGACCATCCGTACGAGCCGGACTTCCTCGACACGTGGACGCTGCTGTCGGCGCTCGCGGCGCGCACCGAGCGGATCCGGCTGGTCCCCGACGTCGTCAACCTGCCGCTGCGCCCGCCCGCCGTGCTGGCCCGCGCCGCCGCCTCGCTCGACCTGCTCAGCGGCGGCCGGGTGGAACTGGGGCTGGGCGCGGGGGCCTGCTGGGACGCGATCGCCGCCATGGGCGGGCGGCGGTTGTCGCCTCCCGAGTCGATCGAGGCGCTGGCCGAGGCCGTCACCGTGCTGCGGGCGTTGTGGACGCCGGGCGCGCCCGTGACGTTCGAGGGCGTCCACCACCGGCTCGGCGGCGCGCGTCCCGGCCCGTTCCCCGCGCACCCGATCGGCATCTGGATCGGCGCGCGCGGGCGCAGGATGCTGGAGCTGACCGGGCGGACGGGCGACGGGTGGCTGGCCTCCTCCTTCTCCAGCCCGCCCGAGGCGGTGGCCGCGCAGGTCAAGGTGCTGGACGCGGCGGCTTCGGACGCGGGGCGCGATCCGGCCTCGATCCGCAAGGTCTACAACGTCGGCGGCTCGTTCGCGCCGCTGCCGGGCCCCGGGTTCCTCGACGGGCCCGCCTCGTTGTGGGCCGAGCAGCTCACGGAGCTGGTGTTCGAGGTGGGGATGACCGGGTTCGTGCTGGCGCCGGGGGTGGCGGCGGAGCGGGAGCTGCGCACGTTCGCGGAGGAGGTCGCGCCGGCCGTGCGGGAGGCCGTGGCCGGGCAGCGTCCCGCGCCCGAGCGGCCCGTCCCGGCCGAGCTGCGCGAGCTGGACGAGGCGGGCCGGCCGCGCGCGCCCGAGCGGGACCCGGCGGCGCTCACGCCCGAGCGGCGGCGGCTCGGGGAGCACCTGGCGCGCGTGCACGACGGCTACCGGCAGGAGCTGCGCCAGGTCAGGGACGCGGTCGAGCAGGTGGCGGCGGACCGGACGGCGGCGCGGGCCTCGATCGACCGGCTGGCCGAGCGGCAGAACCACTGGACGCTCGGCACGTTCTGCGCGACGTTCCGCCGGTTGCTGGCCGTGCACCACACGGTCGAGGGCGAGAACGTGTTCCCGGCCGTGCTGGAGCACGACCCGGCGCTGGCGCCGGTGGTCAAGAAGCTGGAGCGGGAGCACGAGGTGATCGCCGAACTGCTCGGCGGGCTCGACGAGGCGTGCGCGGAGCTGCTGCGGGACCCGTCCGGCATCGACCGGGTCAGGCATGAGGTGGAGCGGGTGGCGGAGGTGCTGACCTCGCACTTCGCCTACGAGGCGGCGGAACTCGCCTACCTGGGATCTACGGCGCGAACGGGGTGAGTTCGGGAACCAGGCGGCCGTCCAGGATCGAGCGGGCCAGCGCGTCGCCCGTGAACGGCGCCATCGTCAGCCCCACCGCGCCGAACCCCGTCACCACGTGCAGCCCCGCCATCCCCGGCACCGGCCCGGCGATCGGGAGCTGCCCGGTCGGCAGCGGGCGCAGCCCGACCCGCGTCTCGATGAGCGTCGCGTCGGCCAGGCCCGGCGCGATCCGCAACGCGTCCGACAGGACCTGCCGCTGCCCGGCCGCCGTCACCCGCGCGTCGAACCCGCTGCCCGTCTCCCGGGTCGCCCCCACCGCGACCCGGGAGTCGTCGAAGGCCACCATGTAGTGGTGCGACAGCGGGTGCACCGACGGCCAGCGGCCGGTGTCCACGCCCTCGACCCGCAGGTGCGTGATCTGGCCGCGCTGCGGCTCGACCGCCAGGCGCACGCCGTACGGCTCCAGCAGCTCGTTGGCCCAGGCGCCCGAGGCGAGCAGCACCGCGTCGGCCGCCACCGGCTCGCCGCCCACCTCGACACGGGGGCCGGGCAGCAGCGTGGCCCGCCCCGTCAGGCACCGGGCACCGTGGTGGGCCGCGCCCTGGAGCAGCGCGTCGCGCATGGTGCGCCCGTCCACCCGCGCGCCGCCCGAGATGAACAGGCCCTCCAGGCCGGGGGCGAGCACGGGGACCAGGGCGCGTACGTCGTCGCCGCCGAGCCGGCGCACCTCGCCCACGATCGCGCCGGCGTCGCGGGCGCGCGCCTCGACGCGGGCCCGCGCCTCGGCCAGCCGGGCGGGGTCCTCGTGCACGAGCAGCGCGCCGCTACGCCGGTAGTCGGTACGCGCCACGCCCGCCTCCGCCAGCAGCCCGAGCACCCGCGGGTAGTAGGCGGCCCCGGCCGCGTACAGGTCATAGAACGGGCCCTCGACGGTGGAGGCCCACGGCGAGATGATGCCCGCGCTCGCCGCCGTGGCCTGCCCGGCGGACCCCGAGTCCACGACCGTGACGGCCGCGCCCCTGCGGGCCAGGGCGAAGGCGGCGCTCACGCCGGCGATCCCGCCGCCGATGACGACTACACGCATGATCCCCTTCCTACCGTACGGCGCTTGGGACCGCGCCCACCGGGTACCACGTGCGACAACACCCGTTCGCGGTCGCCACCCCCTTGCGAGCGCCGGCACACATGGAGCCCTGGAGTGCACGTACCCGCAGCGGTCTGGTGGCTGACGATCCTGGGGATCGCCGGGCTGCTGCTGTTCGACTTCGTCTTCCACGTCCGCAAGGCGCACGTCCCCACGCTGCGCGAGGCGTCGGTGTGGTCGGCCCTGTACGTGGGCATCGCGCTGCTGTTCGGCGTCGGCGTCTGGGTCTTCGGCGGCTCCACCCCGGGAGCGGAGTACTTCGCCGGCTACGTGACGGAGAAGGCGCTGTCGGTGGACAACCTGTTCGTCTTCCTCGTCATCATGTCGAGCTTCAAGGTGCCGCGCGCCGACCAGCAGAAGGCGCTGCTGTTCGGCATCGTCTTCTCGCTGATCGCCAGGACCGGGTTCATCCTGGTCGGGGCGGCCCTGATCAACATGTTCGCGTGGGTGTTCTACCTGTTCGGCCTCATCCTGCTGCTCACGGCGGGCAACCTGATCAAGCCGGAGGGCGAGCAGAGCCACTCCCCCGACAACCTCATGGTCCGCATCGCCCGGCGGCTGCTGCACACCAGCGACGCCTACGACGGCGACAAGCTGTTCACCGTCCAGGACGGCAAGCGCGTCATGACGCCGATGTTGCTCGTGATGATCGCCATCGGCGGCACCGACGTCCTGTTCGCCCTCGACTCGATCCCGGCCATCTTCGGCCTCACCCAGAACGTCTACCTCGTCTTCACCGCGACCGCGTTCTCCCTGCTGGGGCTGCGGCAGCTCTACTTCCTCATCGACGGGCTGCTGGACCGGCTCATCTTCCTCACCTACGGCCTGGCCGTCATCCTGGGCTTCATCGGGGTGAAGCTGATCCTGCACGCGCTGCACGAGAACAACGTGCCGTTCATCAACGACGGCGAGCCGGTGCCGGTCGTGGAGATCAGCACGGGCCTGTCCCTGTCGGTGATCATCGGCGTGCTGGTGGTCACGGTGGTGGCCTCGCTGGCCAGCCCCAAGGGCCGGGCGCAGAACACGGTGTCGGCGGTGCGCCGGCACGCCCAGGAGTACCTCGACGTCGAGCACGACCCGGAGCGGCGCGCGGAACTGTTCGCCAAACTAGGGGCCGAGGAGGAGCAACTACGACGCCTGCCGGCCAAGTACCGCCGGCGCATCCCCGAACAGGACCGCCTGACGGACCTCCTGCACCGCGTCCACGAGGAACACACCCGCACCCACGAATCAGCCCCCGAGCCGGAACATCCCTGAACTGGCTTCGAACGGGGGTGAGGGCCTTCAGGGCGAAGGCCCTCACTGGCTTGCGGGCTAGGTGCGGCGGTCGGTGCCGTTGCCGTCGTAGCCGAGCAGGCGCATGGCCGTGTCCGGGTCCATGGCCGCGGCCAGGAGCTGGGCGCGGGCGTGGGCCTGGTCGCGTTCCTGCTCCGCCTTCGCCTGGGCGCGCCGGATGCCCTTGACCGCGACGTACGCCAGCCCGGCCCCGACGATCCCCGCCACGACCAGGACGAACAGCAGGAACAGCAGGCCCGGCGAGGCGATCCTGGGCAGCGCGCCGCCACCTCCCAGGCCGCCCGTCACCCCGAGGGCCACGATGACGGACAGCGCCACGAGCCCGAGCAGGCTGGCGACGACCACCCAGACCCGGCCCGCCGTCCGCCGCCGCCGGGGCTGCGGTGGGGTGGCGGCGGCCATCACGACGGGCGCCGCCGCCGGCTGCGCCATCCCCGCCCAGGGCACGAAGTCCGGACGGTCGACCGGCTCGCCCGGCCCGGCCGACGGATGGTGCGTGACGGGTCCAGGCCGGCCGCCGGGCGGGCTCATGACCGGGCCCGCCTGGGGCGGCGCCTGCATCACGGGCGGCGAACCGCCCGGGGACACGCCCGGCAACCCGCCCCCGGACACCCCAGGCGAACCACCCGGCGAGCCCGCGGACGCCCCAGGCGAACCGACCGGCGACCCCGGATACCCGACAGGCGAACCGACCGCCGAGCCCGGATACCCGACAGGCACGCCGACGGGCGAACCAGAGGGCGCGCCGGGCGGCGTGATCAGGACGGCCGTAGCGGCGGCGCCGAACACGGCCGGCACCGCCTCGACCGGCTCGTGGCGCGGCAGCTCCCGCTCGATCCTGCTGTGCTCCTTGTGCGCCCTGACCGCGTCGCGGTGGTAGTCCTCCAGTTCCTGGTAGAGCGCGTCGGAGGCGTAGACGGTCCCGTCGACGAGCGGCCCCGGCTCCCCGCGCAGGATGGCGACCACGTCGTCGCCGTTGAGCGTCTTGTGCGTCTCCAGCGCGTGCGCCAGGCAGAGCACCTGCCGCCGGTGCTCCTCGAGCAGTTCCTCGGTCTTCTCCAGCAGCCGTACGAGGTTGAACTCGATGCGCTCGCCCAGCACGTCGGGCGTCAGGTCGGGCGTGCGTCTGGCCGGCTCCCGCTCGGTGATGCCGATGGGCCCGCCCGGGCCGGTCTTGCGCACGGCCTTGCCGCCCATGATCTCCAGTTCCTGGAGCGCGGGCAGCGAGGTGACGCCCGAGCCCATCCCCCAGTACGACTCCATCATCGCGGTCAGGTACGTGGCGGAGTACAGGTCGCCGGAGACGCCGGAGGAGTTGTCCTCGCCGAAGAACATGCGCTCTCCGGCCAGCGAGGCCAGGGAGACCATGATGTCGGCCTCGTGCTCGGACTTCCACCGGGTGAACTGGTCCTCGGGCTTGATCGAGGCGACCATGCCCAGATAGTCGGCCCCCTTCTCGATCGTGGCGATGTCGATCTCGAGGTGGAAGCGGGTCACGTACGCGACGACGGCGTGGCACGCTTCGTGCACGGCCACGGCGTGCCGCTCGCGCTCGATGTACTCGACGTCCTCGGGCGGGCCGAGTTGCTTGAGCCGCTTGGCGCGCAGCACGTCCGACCAGGTGATGACCTCGCGGCCGTCCCGGATGGCGGTGATGAGCGACTCGTTGACCAGGTCCTTGATCGTGGCGCCGGTGGCGTACGGGGTGATCGTGGCGAGCTTGTCGATCTGCGCGGGGGTGAGCTCGTGCTCGACCTTGTCGAAGTACCCCTGGTAGGTGCGCACCCGCCCGGCCTTGGACGGGTAGCCGACCTTGTAGATGCGGTCGATGCGGCCGGGCCGCAGCAGCGCCTCGTCCAGCGCGTCGGGCCGGTTGGTGGCCATCATGACGAGGATGCGGTACTTGGGCGGCGGTTTGGGGCGCATGCCGAGCAGCCTGCGCACCAGCCGGTTGAAGAAGCCGCGCGGCTTCTTCAGGCCCGATAACTCGGTCAGCAGCGCCTGGAGGGTGCCGGGGTCGCCGCTGTTCATCATGCCTCCGCCCATGACGAAGCGGTTGCGGCGGCCCGGCTCCTCCTCCTCGCCGCCGCGCCGGCCTCGGGAGGCGAGCGCCTGACGGGTGGGCTCGGACAGGTAACTCATGCCGTGACAGCCGTCGAAGCCCATGTGCCCGGCGAAGCCGCCGCCCTGTCCGGGCGGGCCCTGCTGGGCCAGCCGGCCGCGCTTGCCGAGCGAGTCGGCCTCGTCGAAGAAGACGATCACGCCGCCGTACCGGAGTGCCAGCTTGCGCAGCTTCCTGAACAGCCCTTTGACCTTGAGGATGCCGATGCCCATGAACATGTTCGTGAACGCGCCCGGATCCACGAACACGTACGGCTTGCCGGTCTCGCCGGCGACGGCCTCGGCCATCAGGGTCTTGCCGGTGCCCGGCGGGCCCCACAGCAGCAGGCCGCTGGGGACGTACCCGCCGCGCCGCTCGATCTCGTCCGGCCGCTCCAGGAAGACGATGTTCTCCTGGACGCGCTCGACCACGTGGTCCTGCCCCCACACGTCGCCGAAGCGGGTCTTGATGTCGTCGGGGAAGTACGTCTCGACGCCGCCCCTGGACAGGAACCAGAACAGGCCGACGAACTGGATGATGACGAAGAAGAACAGGAAGACGATCTGCAGGAAGAACGGCAGCGCCTGCCACAGCAGCGCGGGCGCCTGCAGCAGCGCGGTGAACGGGCTGACGTCCAGCACCGCGCCCAGCACCAGGGCGATCAGCGTGACGAAGAAGAGGATCTTCAGGGCGCGGGCCAGCCGGAAGCGCGTCCAGTCGTCGAAGCGGCGGTGCGTCCAGCGCTCGAACCCGCCGAAGACCTTCTGGCTCCAGAAGCGGTGGTAGGCCGACCAGTGCTCGCTGACGAGGAAGTGCGACTGCCTGACGAGTTCCGCGCCGAGCAGCCAGAAGATCCACTGGTACTCCGTCGCGATGCGGCGCGCGGCCTCGGGGAAGGACACGATGCCCTCGAAGTCGGCCATCACCTTCCAGGTCAGGACGAGGTAGGCGAGCACGAGGGCGATGAGGAACTTGCTCCGGTCCCAGAGCTGCATCTTCTTCCTGGTCACGGATTCGGGATCGGTGGGCCCGCTGCCGGGGGCGCGCAGCCCTTCGTGATGCGTCGTCGTGGTCAATGAAGCTCCCTCATCCGGGCAGCCTGAGCAGCTTGAAAGAACTCGCGATCCGGTCGAACTCGCCGGAGCGCGTCCGGTAGCAGTTCGCCTGGCAGCCGATGAGCATGACGGAGACCGTGGCGCCCCGCTCGTCGAGGATGGCGGTGTGGTCGAACGTCTGGATGTCCGCGCCGATCCGGTAGTTGAACCGGACGTGCACTCCCCTGGCGCCGCCGTCCAGGGTCAGCACCTCGTCGCTGAGGGGCTCGAAGCCGCTGAACATGGGCGGCCGGCCGGTCTGCAGGGCCTGCTGCAGGTAGGCCGCGCGCACCTCATCCGTCACCGGCAGGATGAAGTCGCGCAGCCGGTCCAGGGAGACCCCGTCCCGCTGGTCCTCCGTGAGCTGGTGCACGGTGGCGTAGACGAACGGCTCCGCCGAGCCGAGCAGGTGGTTGACCGACGGATCCGATGACTGGTCGAAGGCGGTCGACCAGACCCGCTGCGCGCGCAGCAGCGCCGCCTGCGAGCCGGGGTGGTCGCCGGACAGGTACAGCTCGATGGGGTAGGCGTCGAGCTGCGTGAACGAGGCGGGCACCTTGAAGTACGTCGTGCCGCCCTTGTCGCGTACGTACGTGAACTCCGGCTGCCCGCAAGCGGACAACGCCAGGACCGCGGTGATGAGCGCGGCCAAAGCCCGTGTCCTTTTCACCAGGGCTTACCTCCGCATGACGGACCAACGGAGTTGTTGTGCCCGCTTTGGCGGGAAATCAGCTCATCAGAGGATGAGAAATCTTGACCAAATCTTGCCCATGCATTGGCTTTACTTGTAACAGATCAAAAACTCCCTCCGTGCTGGAACGACGGCGCTCCGCAACAACGTCTACGCAACCCATTGGTTCGGCGCGTGAAGTAGCGAAAGATATGAGGATCTCCTCATCGACACTCCTGGAGCCGACTATGAGAGAACCCGCCATGGAGACCGTGGACTCCTTCGGCATGATGGCCGAACGCCAGTTCGCCGACGTGTGGTCGCGGGAGGCCCTGTCGGTCAGGGAGCGCCGCCTGCTCCTGCTCGGGCTGCTGGTCGGCCAGGGGCTGCACGAGATGACGGACGTCCAGCTCGACGTGGCCCTGCGGGCCGGTGAGCTGAACGAGACCGAGTTGCGCGAGGTCGTGGTGTTCCTGTCGCACTACGCGGGCTGGGCCAGGGGCGCGAAGCTGAACGATCAGGTGGAGACGCTGATCGAGCTGGTCAGGCAGGCTCGATCCGATAGATCGGACCCTGCAGGCTGAGCGCGTACAGCTCGCCGTCGGGGCCCTCGCCGAACGAGGAGAGCTGCTCCACCCTGCCGATCTCGGCCGAGTCCTGTGGAGAGCCGGCGGGCGCGGCCCTGACCCAGCCGGCGCAGAAGTCGCCGTACAGGAACTGCCCCCGCAGCCAGGAGATCTTCGCTCCCCGGTAGACGTATCCGGCGATCACCGAACAGGTGCCGCCCTCGCCCAGCGGGTAGACGATCACCGGGTCGACCGGGTCGGCCGGCTCGCCGTCGCGGAAGGGCGCCTTGCCCTCGCGCACGTTCCAGCCGTAGTTCTCGCCGCCCTTGGAGGCGGCCGGCTGGTGGTCGACCTCCTCCCACGCGTTCTGCCCCACGTCGCCGATCCACAGATCGCCGGTGCCGCGGTCGAAGCTGAAACGCCACGGGTTGCGCAGGCCGTAGGCCCAGATCTCCGGCCGCGCGCCCGCCCGGCCGGCGAACGGGTTGTCGCGCGGCACCGCGTACGGCTCGCCGCGCGGGTCGATGCGCAGGATCTTGCCGAGCAGCGTGCCCAGGTTCTGGCCGTTGCCCTGGGGGTCGCCGCCGCTGCCGCCGTCGCCGAAGGCGATGTAGAGGTGGCCGTCGGGGCCGAAGGCGAGCTGGCCGCCGTTGTGGTTGGGGTAGGGCTGGTCCTGCTTGAGCACGTCGCGCCGGGCGGTGGCCCGTTCGCCGTCGTAGGCCCACTCGGTGATGTGGGTGTGGCCCTGGGCGTCGGTCCAGTCGAGGTAGACCCAGCGGCCCGTGGGGTGGAAGGCGACGCCGAGCAGGCCCTGCTCGTTGCCCGTGCTCACCTCCCGGGACAGGTCGATGACGGTCCGGCCGTCGGTGGTGCGCAGCCGGCCCGACTGCTCGGCCACGTAGAGCCGGTCGTCGCCCTCGCGCACGGCGAGGGCCACCGGCTGGTCCAGTTCGGCGATCTCGCGCAAGCGCAGCTCGCCGCGCCCGCCTTCCCCGGGGCTGGACGGTGAGCTCGCGGGGGCGGAGGTGGCCGAGGTGGGGGGCTCCTCGGGCGTGCAGGCGGTCAGGGACGCGAGGAGGAGCACAGCCACGGCTAGGCGCACGTAAGCCATCCTGCCACGGGCGTTAGGGTGCAGGCATGCCAACCGCATTGATCACTGGCGCGACCGCGGGCATCGGCGCCGCCTTCGCCCGTCACCTTGCCGCCGAAGCGTACTCCCTCGTCCTCGTGGCCCGCGACGAGCTCCGCCTGGCGCGGATCGCCGACCAGCTCAAGCTCAGGTACGGCGTGACCGTCGAGGTGCTGCCCGCCGACCTGGCGACCGAGCAGGGCCTGGAGCGGGTCGAGGCGAGATTGCGTGCGGGCGTCGACCTGCTGGTCAACAACGCCGGGTTCGGCAACGCGGGGCATTTCCCGCACGTGCCGGTCGAGCGCGAGGTGCGCATGCTCAAGGTGCACTGCGAGGCCGTGCTGCGACTGACGCTGGCGGCGCTGCCCGGCATGCGGGAACGCGAGCGGGGTGCGATCGTGAACGTGGCGTCCGTGGCGGCGTTCTTCACGCGGGGCACCTACAGTGCGTCCAAGGCGTGGGTGGTGAACTTCAGCGAGTCGGCGGCGAACGAGGTGCGCGGCTCGGGTGTACGGATCATGGCGTTGTGCCCCGGGTTCGTACGCACCGAGTTCCATCAGCGGGCCTCGATGGACACCTCGGGCATCCCGTGGTTCCTGTGGCTGAAGGCCGACGACGTGGTGCGGGAGGGCATGCGCGACCTCGCGCTCGGCCGCCGGGTGTCGGTCCCCGACCTGCGCTACAAGCTCATCGTCGGCATCGGCCGGCTCGTGCCGCGCGGCCTGCAGGCGTTGGTGTCGCAGCGGATCGGCCGCTGAGCCCGTCCGCGGTGGGGCTCCGGACGAAAAAACGGGCCCCCGCCGCGGGAGGGGGTCGCGGTGGGGGCCCTGGCGACCGCGGGCTCACGCCCGCGGCCGGGAACGGGATGTCAGCGGTTGGCCTCGTGGCCGATGGCCAGGCCCGAGGTCTGGTCGAAGAAGTGCAGGTTGTGCGCGTCGAGGACCAGGTCGATGCTCTGGCCGGGACGCACGTGGCTGCGGGCGTTGACGCGGGCGGTCCACAGGGACTTGTCGCCCGACAGCGGCAGCGAGGCGTCCTCGTCGTCGCCCGAGTCGGCGGCGGCGACGGTGTCCTTGTGCTCCAGCGGCGGGGCGTCGATCAGGAACAGCACGTTGATCTCGGAGCCCAGCTCCTCGGTGACCTCCGCCTTGACGGACAACGTGGCCCAGGTGTCGGCGTGGCTGCCGGCGGAGGCGGCGTCCTCGAAGTCGGAGGGGCGGATGCCGAGGACGACCGTCTTGCCGATGTACTGGTCGAGGCCGGGCTTGTCGGAGAAGGTCGACTCGGGGATGGCCAGCTTGATGCCGGCGAAGGAGACGGCGGGGCCGTCGTCGCCGCGGACCAGTTCGGCCGCGACGAAGTTCATCGAGGGCGAGCCCATGAAGCCGGCCACGAACAGGTTCACCGGCTTGTCGAACAGGTTCTGCGGGGTGTCCACCTGCTGCAGCAGGCCGTCGCGCAGCACGCAGACGCGGTCGCCGAGGGTCATGGCCTCGACCTGGTCGTGGGTGACGTACACGGTGGTGACGCCGAGGCGCTCGTGCATCTGGTTGAGCGAGGCGCGCATGGAGACGCGGAGCTTGGCGTCCAGGTTGGACAGCGGCTCGTCCATGAGGAAGGCCTGCGGCTCACGGACGATGGCGCGGCCCATGGCGACACGCTGGCGCTGACCACCGGAGAGGGCGGCCGGCTTGCGCTTGAGGTAGGTCTCGAGGCCGAGCATCTTGGCGGCATCGTTGACGCGCTTCTGGATCTCCGCCTTCGGCATCTTGCGGAGCTTGAGGCCGAAGGCGAGGTTCTCCTCGACCGTCATGTGGGGGTAGAGCGCGTAGTTCTGGAAGACCATCGCGATGTCGCGGTCCTTCGGCGGGAGGTGGTTGACCACCTTGTCGCCGATGGCGATCTCGCCGCCGCTGATGTCCTCCAGGCCGGCGATCATCCGGAGCGCGGTCGACTTACCGCAACCGGAGGGGCCGACCAGCACCATGAACTCGCCGTCCTTGATTTCAAGGTTGAGCCCGTTCACAGCCTTTACGCCACCGGCGTAGATCTTGTCGACGTTCGTCAGAACGATGGATGCCATGACATTCCTTCGCGCTCCAGGGCACAAGCCCGGACGTTGGTTCTGAGGGACACGCGGGCGGGTCCCTGCTCCCCGCTCACGTGGATACGTTTTCAAGCATCTCACCCGAAAGGGACATCGGTGTCAAGAGTTACCGTGTGACCAGCCTTTGCGGGAAGGGGTGGCTTCCCGTTCTCCTGGAATCATGATGGAATCGTTTCCATGGAGAAGCGGGCGACGATCAAGGATGTGGCCGAGGCGGCCGGCGTGGGCGTCGCGACCGTGTCCCGGGTGCTCTCGGGCGGCTCGGCCAGCCCGCGCACCAGGGAGCGGGTGCTGGCCGTCGCCGCGCAGCTCGACTACCGTCCCAGCGCGCTCGGCCGCAACCTGCGTCAGCGCCGTACGGGCGGCATGGGCCTGCTCGTCCCCGACCTGACCGACACCTTCCACGCCCAGCTCGCCGAGGGCGTGCTCGCCTGCGCCCGCTCGGCCGGCGAGCCGGTGCTGATCGGCTCCACCGCCGGCGACCCCGAGCAGGAGGCCGAGCTGATCGGCATGCTCCTGGAGCAGAGCGTGGACCGCCTCATCGCCGTCCCCACCGGCGACGAGGACACCTGGGCCCCGGCGCTCCGGGCGGGCATGACCGTCGTCTTCGCCGACCGCCTGCCCGCCCGGCCGTCCCCGGAGGACGACGACCCCGCCGCCGTGGCCGTGAACGACCTCAGGGTGCTCGACGGCCTCTCCCCCGCCCGGCCCGCGCCGGTCCGCGCGCTCGACGTGCCGTCCGTGGTGGCCGACGACCGGGCGGGCATCCGCACGGCGGTCCGCTACCTGCGGGGGCTCGGCCACAAGCGCATCGCCTTCCTCGGCGGCCCCGGCCACGACCGGCGGGCGGCGGCGTTCGGTGAGGCGGTGGGCCCGCCGGTGGACGAGGACCTCGTCGTGTTCGGCACGGGCAGCCGCGACTCCGCCTACGCCGCCGCCTCCGGCCTGTTCCAGAGCCGTCCGGACCTGTCGGCGGTGGTGGCCGCGGGCAACGTGCTCGGGGAGGCCGCGGTGCTGGCGGCCAGGGAGCTCGACCTGCGGGTGCCGCGCGACGTGTCGCTCGTGATGTACGACGACGTGCCCTGGGCCGAGCTGTGCGCCCCGCCGCTGACGGTGATCGCCCAGCCGGGCCGCGACATGGGCTACCGGGCCGCCGAACTGGTGCTGCGCTCCGGTCCCAGGAGGCCGCGTTCCGTCGTCCTGCCCACGGAGCTGATCATCAGGGGCAGTTGCGGCCCCCGCCGCTGATGCAAGCTACCGGGTCGGCTGATCGGGCAGAACTCGGTGCCTGGTAGCCGCTACCGGGCCCCGCTGTAGCGGCGCGGCAGGATCAGCACGGGGTTGTCGTCGAGGATCACCTCGGGCGGCCCGAATCGCGCCGCGGCCCGCCTGACCTCCGGCTCGTCGAGCAGCAGCAGCCGCCCGCGCTCGACGAACGTGTTCCCGTCCACGACCACGGTCGGCCGGTCCACCTGGATGTCGCAGTGCGCGAAGCCCGGCCCCGTCGTGACCGGCTCGCCGTCGGTCAGGCCGTCGATGCCGCAGTAGAAGGCCCCGGCGTGCTTCTCCCGTTCGAACTGGGTGCCGCCCGCGATGCGGACCTTCGGGTTCAGGCCGAACAGGCCGTGGCGCAGGTAGAAGCCGCCGGGCGCGTAGCGGCGGAGCTGCTCGGCGGCGGCCCCGCCCTCGATCTTGCGGACCAGGTTGCCTTCGAGCGTGATGCGCAGCGGCTCCTCCGGCACGCCGGTGACGGTGCTGTCCTCGACGACGATCACGCCCTCGGTGCCGGTCGGCCAGAAGTTCACGCCCCCGTACGGGAACGGCCGCCAGTCGCCCGGACGCAGCCCGGCGGGGCCCGGGTCCTCGAAGGTCAGGCCCGAGAACGTCACGTCGGTGCCGCGCTCGGAGGTCACCCTGATCGAGGAGGCCCCCGCGAGCTGCCGCAGCGCCGCGGCCACCAGCGCGTAGAAGACGTCGGCCGGCAGCCGGGCGCCGGTCAACAGGGCGCCGGCGGTGGCCGTCATGTGCAGGGACACGAACCGGGCCTGGCGCGCCCCGATCTGGTCGAAGAACAACGGGGCCGTGTGCACCTCGCCCCACCAGGTGCCGCCGATCACGACGTCGGCGTTGTGGAAGGCGGCCGTCTCGATCGGCAGCTCCGCCTCACGGTCCCAGCCGCCCGCGCTGAACGGCGGCACCGACAGGATGCGCACGTCGGCGTCGCGCAGGGCCGCCGCCGCGGCGATGGCCTGCACGACGACCGGATCGACGGTGTGCTCCATCAGCAGCAGCACCCGCTCGCCCGCCGCCAGCCCCACGTAGTCGCACAGGTTGCGCACGCCGGGCATCAACTCGACGATCGAGTACGGAGCCACGGCAGGCTCGTTGACGTAGCTGAAGGGCGAACCCGAGTACGGGTTGATCGTCATCGCGCGCTCCCTGCGGATCGGGGTCCAAGCCGACAATGCATATCGATACCCAGCAGAGGCGGACACGTATCGCATTCGTTCCATCACTCTTCGAAACGGTCTTCCGGTGCGCTCCTTCGCTGACCGGCTAATACAGTCTTTCGTGTGCTTTACGGCAGAACGGCGGAGCTCGCCGCCATCGACGAGGTGATCTCCCGGGCGCGCGCCGGCGCGGGCGCCGCCCTGGTGCTGCGCGGCGAGGCCGGCGTGGGCAAGACGGCCCTGCTGGAGGCGGCCGGCGCGCGGGGCGACGGGATGCCCGTGCTGCGCGCCACCGGCGTCGAACCCGAGTCCGACCTCGCCTTCGCCACCCTGCACCGGCTGCTGCGACCGGTCACCGGACTGCTCGACACGCTCCCCGGGCCGCAGCGCGCGGCCGTGGGCGGCGCGCTCGGGCTGACCGGGGCCGCGTCCGGCGACCGTTTCCTGCTGGGGGCCGGGGTCCTGTCGCTGCTCGCGGAGGCGGCGGCCCCCGACGGGCTGGTGTGCGTGGTGGACGACCTCCCGTGGGTGGACCGCGCCTCGGCCGACGCCCTGCTGTTCGCCGCCAGGCGGCTGGGCACGGAACGCGTCGCGATGTTGTTCGGGGTGCGGGGGGACATGCCGGTCAAGGGCGTGCCGTCGGTGACGGTGGACGGGCTGTCCGAGCCGGCCGCGGCCGAACTCCTGGACGCCGACGTCGCGACGCCGGCCCGGCCCGGACGGGACGGCATCGGGCCGGCGGTCCGGCGAGAACTGGTCGCGCTGACGGCGGGCAACCCCCTGGCGCTGCGCGAGACCGTCCGGCGGCTGACGCCGGGCCAGCTCGCCGGTCGCGAGCCGCTCCCCGACCCGCTGCCCGGTGGCACCCGGCTCTTCGGCGAGCAGGTGGCCGCACTGACCCCCACCACCCGCACGGTCGCCCTGCTCGCGGCCCTCGAAAGCGACCTTGACCTCGTACTGCGCGCCGCCGCAAGCCTCCCGCCCCTCCACGACACGAACCTCACGAGCGAGCACCTCACAGGCGAGGACTTCACGAGCGCGAGCCTCACGAGCGAGGACTTCACGGGCGAGCACCTCACGGGCGCGAGCCTCCAGGGCGTAGGACTCCAGGGCATGGGCCTTCACGGCACCGACCCCCAGGACACGGCCCCCCAGGACGCGGGCCCCCAAGACGCGGGCCTCCGGAGCGTGGGGCTCCACGGCGTGGGGGCGGCGGAGGCTGGGCGGGTGGCGGTGGATGAGCTTGAGGCGGCCGGGCTCGCGTCGGTGACCGGGTCGAGCGTGCGCTTCCGTCACCCCCTCGTCCGCTCGGCCGTGTACGAGGCGGCGACCCCGGCCGCCCGGCGGCGCGCGCACGCGGTGCTGGCCGGGCCCGCGGACGGCGACCGCCGCGCCTGGCACCTGGCCGCCGCCACGCTGGGCCAGGACGAGGCCGCCGCCACCGCGCTGGCCGAGACCGCCGCCCGCGCGCGCGACCGCGGCGGGTACGGCGACGCCGCCACCGCCCTGGCCAGGGCCGCCGAGCTGACCCCCGACCCCCGCGCCAGGGCGGTACGGCTGAAGGACGCGGCCGTCTCCGCTTGGCTCGGCGGCCGTCCCGGGCAGGCGGAGTCGCTGCTCGCCGACGCCCGCGAGCAGGCCGGCCGGGACGCCCGCCTGGAGGCGGAGATCGCCCAGCTCCGCGGCCGGTTCGAGCTGAACTCCGGCAACGCCGCCGAGGCGGTCCGGATCCTGATGGCCGGCGACAGCCTCACCATGCTGGCCGACGCCTCCGAGGCGGCCTCGTACGCGGGCGACGTCGCG